>NZ_JASCAM010000023.1:0-337516 GCF_029967835.1 Enterobacter sp. V87_3
AACCCGGCCTACAACGACGTGAATGTAGGCCGGGTTCGCGAAGCCGCCACCCGGCAGTTAAACTTCTCATGCCACGTTTGGCATTTCACACCACGCCTTCACGCGCATCCCGCGCAATATCATCAGCCACGCCACGACAATGGCCGCCATCATAATCGCAAACAGCGACCAGTGCGGTAAATGGGTGAGGATGATCCCGGTGATCATCGGGTTTGCCGCCGCGCCCAGCCAGCCGAGCGCCTGCGCGGAGAAATAGCTCGCTTTCATCCCTGGCGGGGCGATGTTGTCGATCAACATGTATTCACCAGGCGCATAAATAATCTCCCCCAGGGTAAAGATCGCCGCGGCGATGCCCCAGTAAATCAGATTCTCGCCGGAGAACATAAACCCACCCAGCCCCAGAATGAAGAACAGCGTCGCAACGGTCATCAATGGCCGAATGTTGCGGGCAGTGATTTTGCGCCCCAGCGCATACTGCAGCGTCACCACCACGGCGGCGTTAACCGGCAGCACCACGGCGACCACCTTTTGGGCGAAATCGCTGTCGTCATTCGCCGCCAGAACATATTGTGAAATGCAGCTGGCAAAGGAGCCACCCACGTATGAGGCGAGCAGGCCGGAGAGCGTAAACCAGAAAAGGGCGCGGTCTTTGAGCAGTACGGAAGGCTGCCAGGGCGTGGTCTCCTGCGCCGTATCCAGGGCGACGCTTTTCTGCACCCAGAAATGGATAAAGCCCAGCGGCAGTGCGGCGCAAAAAGCCGCCAGCCAGAACGGCAGTTGCAGGCTGTACATGACCAGCAGCGTGCCTATCGGTGGCCCGATCGTCCAGCCGATATTCAGAAAGCTGTAGTTCAGTGAGAAAACGCGCGCTTTTTCGCTGGAGGTCAGCACATCGGCGAACCAGGCCTTTAACACCGTGGAGAAAACCGAGTAGGCGCAGTTGATGAGGGCGAAGAACAGCACCACCAGCGTGACATTATCCACCAGCGGGATCGCCACAAAACCTGCGATAAACGCCGCGATGGAGATAAGCATGTAGCGTTTCTTGTCAAACTTATCGGCCAGAATGCCAAACCCGAGGCTGAACACCACGCCAATGGTCAGCGCCACCGTCAATGCATAGCCAATATTCTCCACGCTCATGCTGTAGACGCGCGTGAGATAGATGGTCATAAACGGCAAGGTTGCCCCACGACCGATGGTTAATAACAGTGACGATGCCAGTAACGCTGCGGTGGAGCGCCTGAGTGAGGATTTCATATGCCTGCCCGACAATTGCTTAATCTTATTGTTGTGTGCATTCAGGAGTATCACGACATGCGGGGGATTGTATAGCGCCTGATTTATCCGTAAGTGCCGCGTCTTACTGCCAGAATTAATGATCTTTTCCTCCCGCTGTTTTTTCGCTACCTTGAAGTGTTTACAAAAATTTAATAATCAGGGGCAGGGTATGACGCGTAAAGACGGACTGCTGGCGTTGCTGGTGGTTGTGGTGTGGGGCCTCAATTTTGTGGTCATCAAAATGGGCCTGCATAACATGCCCCCGCTAATGTTGGCAGGGTTGCGTTTTCTGCTGGTGGCGTTTCCGGCGCTCTTTTTTGTCGCCCGCCCGAAAATCCCCTTCAGACTGCTGCTCGGCTATGGCCTGACGATTAGCTTTGGTCAGTTTGCCTTTCTGTTTTGCGCCATCAAATTCGGTATGCCCGCCGGGCTGGCCTCGCTGGTGCTGCAGGCGCAGGCGTTCTTTACCATCATTCTCGGGGCGTTTGTCTTTGGCGAACGTTTGCAGGGGAAACAGCTGGCGGGGATTACCCTCGCGGTGTTTGGCGTGCTGGTGCTGATTGAAGCCAGCCTCAACGGCCAGCACGTTGCGCTGCTGGGCTTTATGCTGACGCTGGCGGCGGGGCTAAGCTGGGCGTGCGGAAACATCTTTAACAAGCTGATCATGCAGCATGATGCGCGTCCGCTGGTGATGTCGCTGGTGGTCTGGAGCGCCTTAATTCCCATTATACCTTTCATGGCCGCGTCGTTTGTTCTGGACGGGCCGCAGCTGATGCTTAACAGCCTGGTTGAGATTGATCTCACCACTGTTATGTCGCTTATCTATCTGGGGTTTATCGCGACCATTGTCGGGTATGGCATATGGGGATCGCTGCTGGGCCGCTACGAAACGTGGCGCGTGGCGCCGTTATCCTTGCTCGTGCCGGTGGTAGGGCTTGCCAGCGCGGCCATCCTGCTGGATGAAGAACTGAGCGCATTGCAGCTGTTTGGCGCGGTGCTGATTATGGCGGGTCTGTATATCAACGTCTTTGGTTTGCGCGTCATGCGAATGAGGCGGGCAAGGGGATAGGCAAAAAAAAACCCCGCATCTGCGGGGCAAAAACGAATCAGAGGTCGTGGTTGTAGTACGGCACGCCTAATTCGTCGGATTTGTCGCTGCCAGCGCCCATATGGTTAAAATCATAGGGAGACTGGTCATGTGCTGACGGCAAAACTATCGTGTTACAACTGTTTTGCTGCGTTGCACAGTGTGTTTGCTCCGCGAAGGCCTGGCTGGAAACAAGCGCCAGCAGGGCGAGGGCGGCGGAGGCGGTGAATTTCATGATTTCCTCGGTTACGTCTTTGCAGGCGATGATTAACTGCAATGTTTAAGTGGATAAAGATAACGGGATTCACCCGGCATACTGGTAATACGATACTTATGAGGCGGCACGTCGAAATAGTTCTTAAACGTCCGCGTCAGGGTTTGCTGTGATTCAAAGCCGTAACGCTCCGCCAGATAAAGGATCGGTTCATTGCTTTCTTTTAGCTTTTGGGCAATTTCCGTCAGCTTGCGGCTACGAATGTATTGACCTAATGAATGACCGGTCTCTTTTTTGAACATCCGTTGCAGGTGCCATTTTGAGTAACCTGAACGCTCTGACACCTTTTCAAGGGAGAGCGGCGATTCCAGGTTATCTTCGATCCAGTCCAAAATGCTATGAATGGTGATAGCGTCAGTATTGCGTCTGGACATCGTCATACCTCTTTTCTGTATTACGGCAGTATTTTCTTAAGCAAAAGCTCAAGTGTTGCCACTTCATCTGCCGTTAAGTTTTTTGTTAGTTCCTGGTGCAGTGTTAGTCCTACTAATTGATGACATTGCTCACACATCTCCGCGCCGTCGCTGGTGAGTTTCACCAGTACGCCACGTTTGTCATTCGGGTTAGGGCTACGTTCTATCCACCCCTTGCAGACCAGGCGATCCAGCATGCGGGTTAACGCACCGAGATCGACAGAGAGCACCTTCTTCAGCTCAACCGGCGTGATACACACTTCGCAGCGAATGGAACACAGCACTTTGAACTGTGTTGCGGTGATATCCAGCGGAGAGAGATAGTCATTGAGCAGGCGATCTTTCTTCTGATTCACCATGTGAATAAGACGACCCAGTGGAATTATGTCGTTAAAGAGATCACTGGTGCTTTTCACAATGGTTGCCCTGGCAAGTAGTTTAGTCACGGCAGATATTATTGCTCAGGCAAGTATAAGTCAACTGAATGAATCGGCCGATGCCACGAATTGCTAAAACGTTTCATGAACTTTTTTCGAACGCTTTTATATCAGTTACATAACGCAGGGTTATTTTTCTGTACGCAAATAATCCTTACGTTGTAACCATGGCTCCATGAGTGGGTTTCACCCTATACTTGCGGTGTTGAAAATGGATAAGGACAGCGACGCATTATGGTGGATTTGATTAAAGCAATTGGTCTTGGGCTGGTGGTTTTGCTGCCGCTGGCTAACCCACTGACCACGGTTGCGCTCTTTTTGGGGCTGGCAGGGAACATGAACAGCGCCGAGCGCAATCGTCAGTCGATGATGGCCTCGGTGTACGTGTTTGCCATCATGATGGTGGCCTATTATGCCGGGCAACTGGTGATGAACACCTTCGGGATCTCTATCCCCGGTCTGCGGATTGCGGGTGGGCTGATTGTGGCGTTTATCGGCTTCAGGATGCTGTTCCCGGCGCAGAAAGCGCACGAGTCACCGGAAGCTAAAAGTAAATCCGAAGAGATGGAAAACGAATCGTCGACCAACATCGCCTTCGTTCCCCTGGCCATGCCGAGCACGGCGGGCCCGGGGACCATTGCGATGATCATCAGCTCCGCCTCAACGGTGCGCGACGGGTCCACTTTTCCGGACTGGGTGATTACCGTTGCACCACCGCTGATCTTCGCGCTGATCGGCATTATCGTATGGGCCTCTTTGCGCAGTTCAGGGGCGATTATGCGCTGGGTTGGCAAGGGCGGGATAGAAGCCATCTCGCGGCTGATGGGCTTCCTGCTGGTGTGTATGGGCGTGCAGTTTATTATTAACGGTGTGCTGGAAATTATTAAAACCTACCATTAGCGTCATGCCCGACGGCGCTGCGCAAACGGGGTTGTAGGCCGGGTAAGCGCAGCGCCACCCGGCAAACGCTTCAGCCGTTATTCACCCGTTCCTCCAGCGCCACCGGCCATTTGCGGAAGATAAGTACCGACCACACCAGCGCTATCGCCGCCGGGATCGCGCCCAGGTAGCCGATGGCCGACATCGAAACGTGCAGGCTGATCTGATTTCCCACCAGCGCACCCGCGCCGATCCCCAGGTTGAAGATGCCTGAGAACAGCGACATCGCCACGTCGGTGGCATCCGGTGCCAGCGCGAGCACCTTAACCTGCATACCCAGCCCGATAATCATGATGGCAACGCCCCAGAACAGGCTGAGGATCGCGAGGTGGGTTTCACTTGCTGCCGCAGGCATGAGCAGCAGCAGACAGGCCAGCAACAGCCCGATCGCACTGCTCACCAGAGTCGACGCATGCTGGTTACCGAGCTTCCCGAACAGAATACTGCCGATGATGCCCGCGCCGCCCAGGATCAGCAGCAGGATGGTGGCAAAGTTCGCGCTAAAGCCCGCCACGACCTGCACAAACGGCTCAATGTAGCTGTAGGCCGTGTAATGGGCCGTCACCACAATCACGGTTAACAGATAAATACTCATCAGCGCCGGGCGGCGGATCAGCAGCGGCAGGCTTTTCAGCGAGCCGGAATGCTCGCTGGGCAGTTTTGGCAGCAGCTTGACGAGGCAGATAAGGGTGATCAGCGCGCCCATGCCGATAGCGAAAAACGTCGTGCGCCAGCCGAAATATTGCCCCACGATGCGCCCGATAGGCAGCCCGAGCACCATCGCCAGCGCGGTGCCGGTAGCAATCAGGCTCAACGCCTGAGCGCTTTTACCCGCAGGGGCGAGGCGAATGGCCAGCGAGGCGGTAATTGACCAGAACACCGCATGCGCAAACGCGATCCCGACACGGCTTATCACCAGCACCGTGAAGTTCCATGCCATAAATGACAGCGCATGGCTGGCGATGAACACCACAAACAGGCCGATTAACAGCTTGCGCCGCTCCATCTGGCTGGTCAGCAGCATAAAGGGCAATGACATCAGGGCCACCACCCACGCGTAGATAGTGAGCATAATCCCCACCTGCGCCGTTTCCATCCGGAAACTTTGGGCAATGTCAGAGAGCAGCCCCACGGGGACAAATTCAGTGGTGTTAAAGATGAATGCGGCAATAGCGAGCGTGACCACACGTAGCCACGCGACCTTGCGGGAAACAGTGTTCGTTGTCATAGAAGCGTCTGGGATTGGTTGCGAAGAAGAGAGGAGACGATCTTAAAGCGTTCAGCGGCGAAAACTCAACCATTATGTGACGTAGATCGCAATATTTACCGGCAGAGAGCGGTAGCGGAGCGCACTGTTTTCCCTGAAGATAAAGGTCAGCACAGCGATGACAGGCGGTAAGACAATGCAGGAAATTGATTTTTATCTGGTAGATGCCTTTAGCGACACGGCGTTTGGTGGCAACGCGGCAGCGGTGTGTCCACTGGAAGAGTGGCTCGCGGACGAGACGCTGCTCAAAATGGCGCAACAGCATAACCAGTCCGAAACGGCGTTTTTCGTGCGCACCGACGAGGGCTTCGAGCTGCGCTGGTTCACCACGCAGTATGAAATCAACCTTTGCGGCCATGCCACGTTGGCGGCGTCCCACGTCATTTTTGAATACCTGGACTACCCACAGACGGAAATCACCTTCTCAACCCGCTTTGTCGGCAACCTGACGGTCAAACGCAACGGCGACTGGCTGACGCTCAATTTCCCGGCGTGGTCCACTGAGGCCGTCGACCAGCCACCGGTAGCACTGTTCAGCGCGCTGGGCATCAGCGGGGCGAAAGAGGTGCGTCTGGGGCGGGATTATCTGGTGGTACTCGACAGCCAGCAGCAGGTGGAAGAGCTTACACCCGACATACCGGCGATGCTCCCGCTGGATAAGATGGTTTGCGTCACCGCGCCCGGTGAGCAGTATGATTTCGTCAGCCGCTTTTTCTGCCCGGGGGAAGGGGTGCCGGAAGATCCGGTGACGGGTTCCACCCACAGTATGTTGATTCCCTACTGGAGCGAAAAACTGGCGAAAACCCGGCTTAATGCTCGCCAGGTTTCAGCCCGTGGCGGGGATCTGCGCTGTGAACTGATCGGCGATCGCGTACTGATTAGCGGCCAGGCCACGCTGTATCTTAAAGGGAAAATATTCCTCCGCCAGTCTTGATATCAGCCTGCGGGCGCGGGCAACTCGCGCTCATTTAGCAGGGCGATAAAGGCTTCAAGCTGGCGCGTCATTGCGCCGCGCCGCCACACCAGCCACGTTGTCAGCCAGCGCCAGTTTTCCGCCAGCGGCCACGCCTCCACCTGATGATGCCCCGGCATGCTCTGTAGCATCGAGCGGGGCATCAGCGCAATGCCTGCACCCGCAATCACGCAGGCCAGCATTCCGTGATAAGACTCCATCTCATGGATGCGCCCTGGCATCGCCCGGTCTGCATGAAACCAGCTTTCCAGATGTCGGCGATACGAGCAGTTGGCGCGAAAGGCGTAGACGTCGCTGCCGTTTACCTGCGCGGCGCGGGAGACGACATCGTGTCCGGCGGGCGTCACCAGCATCATCTCTTCCCGGTACACCGGCATCCCTTCCAGTTCAGGATGGGAGAGCGGGCCGTCGACAAACGCGGCGCTCAGCGTCCCTTCCAGCACGCCGTCGATCATGGTCCCGGACGGGCCGGTCGAGAGGGCAAACTGTATGCGCGGATAGCGCTGGTTAAACTGCGCCAGGCTTTCCGGAATGCGAACGGCGGCGGTGCTTTCCAGCGCGCCGAGGGCAAACAATCCCTGCGGTTCATCCCCGGCGACAACCATGCGCGCCTCGTCAACCAGCGCGAGGATCTGCTTGCTGTAGCGCAGAAAGTTGTGCCCGGCGGGGGATAAACGCAGACGCTGGTTTTCACGGATAAACAGCTCAACGCCAAGATCGGCCTCAAGCTGACGAATGCGGGTCGTCAGGTTTGAGGGAACGCGATGCACTTTTTGCGCCGCTTGGGTGATGCTGCCGGTCTGCGCGACGGCGTTAAACATTTCAAGCTGGGTCAGATCCATAGCATTCTCGATTCGTGAATAAGGTGGTCAATATTATTCATTTTTAAGAAATAGCAGATCGGGCCACACTGAATCAACTCTTATAATACGTGGAAAACATCATGACGCATTCCCCTGCAACACACGCACTCTCTGTAAACCCGGCGACAGGCGAAACCCTGGCCGCTTATCCGTGGGCAACGTCCGACGAGGTCCAGCACGCCATTGCGCTGGCCGATAGCGGTTTTCGTCAGTGGCGCAATGAAAGCGTGGCGCACCGCGCGCAAAAACTGCGCGACCTCGGTGCGACGCTGCGTAACCGTGCGGAAGAGATGGCGCAGATGATGTCCCGTGAGATGGGCAAACCCATCCTGCAGGCACGTGCTGAGGTGGCCAAGTCTGCCGGCCTCTGTGACTGGTATGCCGAACACGGCCCGGCGATGCTGCGTACGGAAGCCACTCAGGTCGAAAATAACAACGCGGTGATTGAGTACCGTCCGCTGGGGCCGATTCTGGCGGTCATGCCCTGGAACTTCCCGCTCTGGCAGGTGCTGCGCGGCGCGGTGCCTGTCCTGCTGGCGGGCAACAGTTATCTGCTCAAGCACGCACCCAACGTGCTCGGCTCGGCGCAGCTGATTGCGCAGATCTTCGCCGAGGCCGATTTCCCTGAAGGGGTGTTTGGTTGGGTTAATGCCACCAACGAAGGCGTAAGCCAGGCGATTAACGATCGCCGCATTGCGGCCATCACCGTGACCGGCAGCGTGCGTGCCGGGGCAGCTATTGGTGCTCAGGCGGGGGCCGCGCTGAAAAAATGCGTGCTTGAACTCGGCGGTTCCGATCCTTTCATTGTATTAAACGACGCGGATCTGGATCTGGCGGTGAAGGCGGCGGTGGCCGGACGTTACCAGAACACCGGGCAGGTATGTGCGGCGGCGAAGCGTTTTATCGTCGAAGAGGGCATTGCCGATCGCTTTACCGAACGTTTCGTGCAGGCCACCGCGGCGCTGAAAATGGGCGAGCCGGATCAGGAAGAAAACTACCTTGGCCCGATGGCCCGTTACGACCTGCGTAATGAACTGCATCAGCAGGTGCAGGCGACGTTAGCCGAAGGGGCAACCCTGCTGCTGGGCGGTGAGAAGATTGCCGGGAAGGGGAACTACTATGCGCCAACCGTACTGGGTAACGTGACGCCTGAAATGACGGCTTTCCGCCAGGAGCTGTTTGGCCCGGTGGCCGCCATTACGGTGGCAAAAGATGCGGAACATGCCCTCGCACTTGCCAACGACAGCGACTTTGGTCTATCCGCCACGGTGTTTACCGCAAACGCAGAGCAGGCCGAGACATTCTCTCAAGGGCTGGAGTGCGGCGGGGTGTTCATCAATGGCTATAGCGCCAGCGATGCCCGCGTGGCGTTCGGCGGCGTGAAGAAGAGTGGATTTGGCCGCGAGCTGTCCCACTTCGGTTTGCACGAGTTCTGCAATGTACAGACGGTCTGGAAGGATCGCGTTTAACCTCCCTCAAGGCCTTCCGCGTGAAGGCCTTTGTCATGTTTCTGCAATGGTTCTGTCATTTTCCTCTCGTAGACTTCCACGCGTCTAACGCTTTGTTACAGAAGAAAATTATGAACCTAACGCAAATTTTTCGCCGTATTGCGCCGCGTCTTTTTCCGCATCAGTTTGGTCTGCTGGCCGGTATTTTTTGTATTATTGGACTCTTCTCGGCATTACAACTTTCCTCCTCGATTCTTCTTGGCGCATCGCTAAAAGACGCTCAGCGCAACGAACGGCATAACCAACTGGCCTATCAGCAGCAGGGCAAGCTGGATTTAGCCCGCGTCTCCCTGCTGGCGGCAAGCGATCTGCTTAACCGTTCCGGCGTCTATTTTATGCAGGACAAAGAGACAGGCTCTGAGGGTAGCTGGCACAGCCTGATGGACGAAGCGCAAAAGGCGCTGGCGGTGTCGCAGCAGGCCTGGCAGGCGTGGCTGGCACTGAACCCGCCGAAAGATGAGGCGCTGGTGAACAGCTATCAACTGTTTTACGGCGCTATCAAAGAGCAGGCCGACGGGCTGGTCGACACTCATTCCATCGACGCTTTTTTTGCCGTGCCTGCTCAGGCATTTCAAACTGATTTCAACGATAACTACGCCCGTTATCAGCAGGCAAGCGAGAAGCAGGCCATGCAGGGGCGGCAAACCTTAATGGCGCAGCTCTCCGACCTACAAACGGCGTTTCTGTTTGCGCCGCTGGTACTGCTGGCGATTGCCGCTGCCGTGTGGTTTGGGATGGTAAAATGGGTCATCACGCCGCTTCGCCGGCTAATTGCGCATATCGATCGTCTCGCGGCGGGCGATTTGTCCGGTATGCCGCCGGATGTGGTGCGCTTTAACCGGGAGATAGGGCAACTGAGCGACAGCATCCGCACCATGCAGCGTGGCTTGCAGGCACTGGTGACGCAGGTCAGCGATGCCACGTCGTCAATGGTCGAAAACATTGGCGCCCTGGCACAGGGCAACGAGGCGCTGTATCACCAGTCAGCGCGTCAGGCAAAAGAGCTGGAAGAGGTAACTGCTCATATCGCCACGCTTGAAACCCACGTCGAAGGCAATACAGGCTATGCGAAACTTGCCAGCTCGCGCGCGGACGAAGCACGTCAGGCGGCTGCGGGGGGCGATCGTATGATGTCGACCGTGAATGCCTCCATGCAGGCGATCGTCGACCGATCCGCCGAGATGCGGGGGATCGTCGCCATGATCGATAACGTGGCGTTTCAGACCAACATCCTCGCGCTGAATGCCGCCATCGAAGCCGCGCACGCGGGCAACCAGGGACGCGGGTTTGCGGTGGTGGCGAGAGAGGTCGGGTTACTCGCCAGAAAGAGCAGCCATTCCACGCAAACCATCCAGGAGCTGATCAATCACTCGCTGCAGGGCATCGAGGATGGTTCAAAAGCCGTTAGCCGTCTGGAAGATAACCTTCAGCAGGTCACCGGGCTGGTGGCGAAGCTGAGCAGCCTGCTGAGCGATATCTCCTCGGCCACGCTGAGCCAGGGAGAAAGTATTCACCTGATGACGCGGCAGCTGCAGGCACTGAATCGCGTTTCGCGTCAAACAGACCTGCTGGTCAGCGATGCGTCGCAGGCTTCCGCGCGGCTGCATCAGGAGTCGGGCCAGCTGCTCACGGCGGTTTCGCGTTTTCGTCTCCCGGCCTGACGCAACATCGCAGCCTCTGGTATACTCGCAGCCCGTTTTAGCCTGAGGGCAAGGAGCAAAGAGTGGCTGCGGTCATCCATAATGAGATGCTGGACGAGATTCTGGCGCAGGTTCGCCCGTTAATTGGGCAGGGTAACGTTGCCGACTATATCCCGGCGCTGGCGTCCGTGAACGGTAATAAGCTGGGGATTGCCATCTGCACCGTAGACGGGCAACGTTTTCAGGCCGGGGACGCGGAAGAGCGTTTCTCCATTCAGTCGATCTCAAAAGTGCTGAGCCTGGTGGCGGCCATGCGCCAGTATGACGAAGAGGAGATCTGGCAGCGCGTTGGCAAAGATCCTTCCGGCCAGCCGTTCAACTCGCTTTTGCAGCTTGAGATAGAGCAGGGTAAACCACGCAACCCGTTCATCAACGCCGGGGCGCTGGTTGTGTGCGATATGCTGCAAAGCCGTCTCAGCGCACCGCGTCAGCGGATGCTCGAAATTGTCCGCCAGCTTTCCGGCGTGCAGGACATAACCTACGATCCGGTGGTGGCCCGCTCTGAGTTTGAGCACTCGGCCCGTAACGCCGCCATTGCCTGGCTGATGAAATCCTTCGGCAATTTTCATAACGACGTTGCCACCGTTCTGCAAAACTATTTCCACTACTGCGCCCTGAAAATGAGCTGTGTTGAGCTGGCGCAGACCTTTTTATTCCTCGCCCATCAGGGCCACGCGCAGCACCTTGCTCAGGAGGTCGTGTCACCCATGCAGGCCCGGCAGATTAACGCCCTGATGGCGACCAGCGGTATGTATCAAAACGCCGGCGAATTTGCCTGGCGCGTGGGGTTACCCGCCAAGTCCGGCGTGGGCGGCGGGGTGGTGGCGATTGTGCCACATGAGATGGCGATTGCCGTCTGGAGCCCGGAACTGGATGAGACGGGGAATTCACTTGCAGGTGTGGCGGTACTGGAAAAGCTGACGCACCGGCTGGGACGTTCTGTTTACTGATGTCGACGTTAGATCCTCTTTTTGCCCGCCTCGCGCGGTCAACCTTCCGCTCGCGTTTTCATTTAGGCGCGAAAGAGCGGCAATACTGCTGGGATAAAGGCCCGGACACCATCGATCGGCATGCGGCTGATTTTATCGCGCAGCGCCTGGCACCTGCCCAGCCGACGAATGACGGAAAACAAACGCCGATGCGCGGGCACCCGGTGTTTATTGCTCAGCATGCGACGGCCACCTGCTGTCGTGGCTGTCTGGCAAAGTGGCACGCGATACCGCAGGGGCAGGAACTGACTGCGCAACAGCAGCAGTACGTCGTGAGCGTGATTCATCACTGGCTGGTAAAAGAGATGAACGCCTAAATTTGACGAGTTATGATCCTGTTGGTTCTGTGCTATAGATATTTATTCACTTATTTCCCTTCATGAAGATGACCGCAAATAATTGCCATACGTCATTATATGGATCCCTGTTTAATGCGTTCTGAACTCTCGTCCTTCAAGCTATTTTCACCAGACAGCCCTCTGCGTAACGCGGCAGGGATATTTGCTCTTACCACCTTGTTCTATTTTATTGGTGCTGAGCTGCGTCTGGTGGAAGCCTTATCCCTTTTCTGGCCGCTCAACGGCGTGATGGCGGGGATCTTTGCGCGTTATGCTTACCTTAACCGGCTGCATTATTACGCGGTGTCGTATGTCGCGATGTTGTTATATGACGCGGTGACGACCAACTGGGGCGTGGCGTCTCTGGTTATCAATTTGTCGAATATGGTGTTTATTATCACCGTCGCGGTGCTGGTGCTGCGGGATAAACGGCTGATGAAGAAAACGCCCGATCCGCTCAACGCGCTGCGGCTGTTCAACTATTGTCTGATCGCCGCCTTGCTGTGCGCGCTGCTGGGAGCGTTAGGCTCGGTCGGGATCGATAGTCATACCTTCTGGCCGCTGTTTGCCGACTGGTTTAGTGAGCAGTTCTCAACGGGCGTGTTAATTGTGCCCTGTATGCTGACGGTGACAATGCCGGCGCGCCTCCCACGCCTGACGCCGGAGGCACTGTTACCGGTGCTGGCGCTGATGATCTCCGTGGCGGCGTCCGTGGTGATTGGCGGAGCAGGGAGTCTGGCTTTTCCGCTGCCTGCGCTTATCTGGTGTGCGGTGCGGTACTCGCTTCCGGCCACCTGTCTGCTGACCTTTATCACCGGCGCGGTAGAAGTTGTGCTGGTGGCGAACTCCGTCATCAACATTGCCGTTGCCGCGCCGCTCTCCACGCCAATGATGTTTTCCGCCCGTCTGGGCATTGCGACGATGGCGATTTGTCCGGTGATGGTCTCCGTGAGCGTGGCGGCTATTAACTCGCTGATCCGCCAGGTGTCATTGCGGGCGGATTATGATTTCCTGACCCACGTCTATTCCCGTTCCGGATTGTATGAAGCGCTGAAACAGGAAGAGACGCACAAGCACTCCCGCTTTCTCACGGTGATGCTTCTGGATATCGATTATTTCAAAAGCATCAATGATAACTACGGTCACGAGTGCGGCGATAAAATCCTGACCGCGTTTGCGCAGAAGGTGCAGCAGGTTGTCGGTGAGGACGGGCTGGTAGCCCGGATGGGCGGAGAGGAGTTTGCGGTGGTGGCCAATACCGGTGATGCGCAACGTGGCTTTGAGCTGGCCGAGCGAATCAGGCTGACGATCGCCAATAATCCCTTTACCTGGCGTCAGCAGACGTTGTTTTTGACGGTCAGTATTGGGCTGGGAAGCGGGAAAGCCGACCCGCGGGCGTTGACCGAGGTTTTCAACACGCTGCTGACCGAAGCGGATGACTATCTCTATCGTTCGAAAAAAGCAGGGCGAAATCGTACCAGTGCGCGTATGCAGGACGATACGATTGTGGCCGACGCTGAACGGGATGCGGAAGAGGCGTAACCGTCACCACCTTAGGTAGCGCGCGGTATTAAAGCGAATGAATATCCGATAAATTGCTTGCTACGTATTTTTAAGCTCAATAAGATACCGCAAGAAACATATCGGAAAAATCTTAGCATGAATGCAACCGACCCTCTCAGCATGAAGCCTCGCTTACCGGGACGTCGGTTTGTCAAACGTATGTATCTGATGCGTATGCTCGGTACGCTTCTCTGCTTTTTCCCCATTCTATCGGTATTGCTTGAGCAGCAGCGCCCCCCGTGGCTTATTGGCCTGCTGGGGGCTAACGCCTTTATCTGGCCGACGGTGGCCAGGTATCGTGCACGACATTCAACGACCCCCCTGGCGACTGAACATCAAAACCTGGTCCTTGACGCTGGAGCAGGCGGATTCTGGATTGCCATGATGGCGGTAAATCCGCTGCCCTCTGTGGTGATTGCTACTATTCTGCTAGCCGATCGGCTCTCTGCGGGCAGCTACACACTGCTGAAAAAAGCGGCCGCACTGATGCTGGCGGTTTTTCTGGTGAGCTGGCTGAGTCAGGGAATGGCCATCAATCCGGTGGTCTCTTCGCGGACCCTTTACGCTACCTTGCCGCTGATCGCCATCTATATCATCGCCCTGAGCGTTCTGACGGACGGGATCGCCTTGCGCCTGCGGATCAAAAGTCGCGAGCTGGAACGGATCGCAATGATGGATCCGCTACTGGATATTGCTAACCGGCGACTGCTTGAAAAGCGTATTGAGCATGAGCTGAGTAAACTTCGCCAGGCATGCCGTGATTCTGCGCTGATGTTTATTGATATCGATAATTTCAAGGACGTTAACGATCGCTACGGCCACAAAGTCGGGGACGCGATGCTGGCTACTGTGTCGGAAATTCTGCATCTGGCCACGCGCCCGACGGATACCCCCGCCCGGCTGGGCGGCGATGAGTTTGTCATTCTGCTGCCGAATACCACCGTCGACGAGGCGCAGGTTGTCGCCACGCGCATTATGGACGCCACGGCCGTGATGAAAGATGTGGCTCAGGAAGCGGTCCCTTGCACGCTCAGTATCGGCATTGCCTGTGCCACCCGCGACATGAAAAGCGTGACCGACTGGCTGCAGGCGGCCGATAGCGCCCTCTATCATGCGAAACGCGAAGGTAAGAACCGGATCTTCGCGCACTGACAAAGTGCCGGTTTAAGCTACGCTGTTAATAACGCAAGGCACAAGGAGATGTCATGAAAGCCCCTGCTACCCCTACAGATGAAAATGAACGCCTGGCCGCACTGCGCGAATCGGGCCTGCTTGATATTGACCGTTCTCCGGCTTTTGACCGCCTGACGCGGCTGGCGAAACGCTTTTTCCAGGTACCGCTGGCTATGGTTAATCTGATTGATGAGCATTCGCTTATCGTCAAGTCGGCCGACGGCAAAGCGCCTGACGTGGTACCGCGCCACATCTCTTTCTGCGGTCATACTATCCTCGGTGAAAAACCGCTGGTGGTGGGGGATATGCTTCAGGATCCCCGCTTCGCGGATAATCCGCTGGTGGCAGGCGAACCCAATGTGCGCTTCTATGCCGGATTTCCGCTGCGCCTGCGTAACGGGGCAAGCGTCGGCTCGCTGTGTCTTATCGACTATGCGCCCCGGGAGTTTAACGCGGCGGATCTTGCCGTGCTGAGCGATTTAAGCGCGCTGGCGGAAGATGAGTTTGCGGCGGTCAGCGCGGCAACCACGGATGAACTGACGGGGCTGTTTAACCGCCGCGGCTTTAACCAGATTGTCGAATTTGCGCTCTCCGTCGCCAGACGGCGGGCAGAGCCACTGACCCTGGGCTGGATGGATTTAGACCACTTTAAGGATATCAACGATCGCTTTGGGCATGATGAAGGCGATAAGGCTCTTAAAGCGATGGCTCGTCTGATGCAAAGTTCCTTCCGTGAGGCTGACCTGCTGGTCCGCTTTGGCGGAGACGAATTTGCGGTGCTGTTTGCCGATACCGACGAACAGGGGGCCTGGATCGCCATGCACTATCTTGTCGAACAGGTTGAACACTACAACGCGCGTCAGCAGCACCCATGGTCGCTCCATTTTTCCTGGGGCGTGAGCGAATTCGATCATCACGGCAACGATATGCAGCAGTGGCTGAAAAATGCCGATGAGAAAATGTACGCCATGAAGCGCCAGCGTCACCAGAAGGGATAACATAACAAATACCTATGGCTGGAGGGGTTGCGTTGCCCAAAGGTGACCCGCAAAGTGAAGCGGTACTCAACACAGGGAAAATCCATGAACGCACCGCTTCAGCTCCAGATCTTGTCACGAGACATCCTTCTTACCCACCTTGATGCGCTGGCCGACATCCTTGAAAACTGCGTGAACGGCGGCGCATCGGTAAGTTTTATGCTGCCCTTTAGCCATGAGAAAGCCCGCGCGTTTTGGCTGAATATCGCTGCGAGCGTGGCACGAGGCGAGCGTACCGTGCTGGCCTGTTTTGACGAGCAGCGCCAGCTCATCGGGACGGTTCAGCTCATCACCGACCAGCCTGAAAACCAACCCCACCGTGCCGACGTAGCAAAACTGTTGGTTCACGAAAAGGCGCGACGCAAAGGCGCTGCGCTGGCGCTCATGAACGCGCTTGAACAGGTGGCGCGGGACAAAGGGATTTCGGTTCTGGTGCTGGATACGGCAACCGGGAGCGGTGCCGAACACTTTTACCTGCGGGCTGGATGGCAAAAAGTCGGTGAGATCCCACGCTATGCGCTTATGCCGGACGGTGAACTGACCGGCACCACGCTGTTCTATAAATTCCTGTAATTATTTTTTACAACCACTCGCTCCCTTGATCAAAACAGGGTTTATGGTCGTTAAGTTTTGGTAAGTTATTAGACCAATCTTATCAGGCTGTATGACTAATCATAAAAGGAACCCTGTCGTGAACACACTCAACCGTCGTGATTTCCCTGGCGAGCTTTACCCGGAGCGTATCATTCAGTTTGGCGAAGGTAATTTCCTGCGCGCGTTTATCGACTGGCAAATCGATCTGCTCAATGAACATACCGACCTTAACTCCGGAATCGTGATTGTTCGCCCGATTCAGAGCGATTTCCCGCCGTCGCTGAGCACGCAGGATGGTCTCTACACCACGATCATTCGCGGGCTGAACGAGCAGGGCGAAGCCGTGAGCGATGCACGCCTTATCCGCTCGGTTAACCGTGAAATTAGCGTCTATAGCCAGTACGACCAGTTCCTGAAGCTTGCCCATAATCCGTACATGCGCTTTGTTTTCTCGAACACCACCGAAGCGGGGATCAGCTATCACGCCGGGGATGCGTTCGACGATGCGCCTGCGGTTAGCTATCCGGCTAAACTGACGCGTCTGCTCTACGAGCGTTTCAGCCACTTTAACGGGGCGGCGGATAAAGGCTGGGTCATCATTCCGTGCGAGCTGATTGATTACAACGGCGATGCGTTACGAGAGTTAGTGCTGCGTTATGCCCAGGAGTGGGCGCTGCCTGCGGCCTTTATCCAGTGGCTAAACGAAGCCAACACCTTCTGCTCCACGCTGGTCGACCGTATCGTAACCGGCTATCCGCGTGATGAAGCTGCAGAACTGGAGGCCGGGCTGGGGTATCACGATGCGTTTCTCGATACCGCCGAACATTTCTATCTGTTTGTTATTCAAGGGCCTGAATCCCTCGCCCGGGAGCTGCGTCTGGACCAGCTCCCGCTTAACGTACGGATTGTAGACGACATTAAGCCGTATAAAGAGCGTAAAGTGGCGATCCTCAACGGGGCGCACACCGCACTGGTGCCAGTGGCATTCCTGGCAGGGCTGGATACGGTAGGCGAGGCGATGAACGACACGGACGTCTGCGCGTTTGTGGAAAAGGCCATTTACGAGGAAATTATCCCGGTGCTGGACCTGCCGCGTGATGAGCTGGAATCCTTTGCCCGCGCCGTCACCGGGCGTTTTCGCAATCCGTACATCAAGCATCAGCTGCTGTCGATTGCCCTGAACGGGATGACCAAATACCGCACGCGTATTCTGCCGCAGCTGCTGGCGGGGCAGAAGGCCACCGGCAAACTGCCGGCTCGTCTGACCTTTGCGCTGGCGGCACTGATGGCGTTTTATCGGGCGGAGCGTAACGGTGACGTTTATCCGGTGCAGGATGATGCTCACTGGCTGACGCGTTATCAGCAGCTCTGGGCACAGCACACTGATAAGCAAATCGATACCCGCGCGCTGGTGACTGCGGTTCTGAGCGTCAGCGAACACTGGGAAAGCGATCTCACCCAGGTTCCGGGACTGGTAGAGCAGGTTGCCACGGATCTGGATGCCATTCTTGAGCAGGGTATGCGCGCTGCCGTTAAGCCGCTCTGCTAATCTTCTCGTCCCGGCTTCGGCCGGGATAATTTATAATATTAGTTACAACATACTATTTAACCCTGTTTTAAAAAAGAACATCAGCACCGTGCGCTTTACGCTTATCAGGAGAGAAAATGCAATGTTCTATTAACAGACTTGCAACCGTGACGGGGATCACGTTTAATAGCGGCGCATTTTCCTTTCCTGAAGCTCACTATGATTGTTCGCCCTCAACAGCACTGGTTACAACTCATTTTCGTCTGGCACGGTTCCGTTTTACCCAAAATCTATACCCGCCTGCTGCTTAACTTCCTGCTTTCGATTACTGTGATCGCGATGCTGCCCTGGTATACCTCGCTCGGCGTCAGGTTTACCGTGGCACCGTTCAGCATTCTTGGCGTGGCTATCGCGATCTTTCTGGGTTTCAGAAATAACGCCTGTTATTCGCGCTACGTCGAAGCTCGCCAGCTTTGGGGGCAGTTGATGATAGCGGCCCGGTCGCTGTTTCGCGAGGTAAAAAATACCTTGCCTGACGATGCCCATCTCGGGGAATTCGTGCGCCTGCAAATAGCGTTTGCCCACTGCCTGAGAATGACGCTTCGCCGCCAGCCTCAAGCCGATCGGCTTTCAGCCTATTTATCCGCTGAACATCTGCATAAGGTGATGGCCTCAAACTCTCCGGCAAACCGCATTTTGCTGATCATGGGGGAATGGCTTGCTGTCAGGCGTCGGGAAGGGCAGCTCTCAGACATTTTGTTCCACAGTCTCAACAATCGACTTAACGATATGTCCGTGGTGCTTGCCGGCTGCGAGCGCATTGCCACCACGCCCGTGCCGTTTGCCTATACGCTGATTTTGCACCGCACGGTTTATCTCTTCTGCATCATGCTGCCGTTCGCCCTGGTGGTGGATTTGCACTACATGACCCCCTTCGTCTCGGCGCTGATTTCCTACACGTTTATCTCGCTGGACACCCTGGCAGAGGAGCTGGAAGATCCATTCGGTACCGAGGATAACGATCTGCCGCTGGACGCCATCTGCAACATGATGGAACGCGACCTGTTGCAGATGAACGATGAAGAGAACATTCCAGCGCGACTGATGCCGGATAAACACTATCAGCTGACGTAACGGGCATTCCATTCGTCGCGGGTGATTTCCCACAGTTCAGAGTCCAGCAGGCCGCTGACGTAGGCTTTCTTTTCAGTTCGGATAAGCCGCATGCCGCTACTGGCTGAAATACGCTGCGAGCGGCTATTGGCGGCCGCTTTCGGCGCACGGAGCACCGGTTTGTTCAGCGTATTGAACCAGTAATCCGTCGCCGCAATGCTGGCTTCCCGCATGTACCCCTGGCCCTGAAATTCCGGCGCCAGCCAAAAACCACGGTTATTGTCTTCCACATCGTATAAGCAGATGATCCCCATCAGCTCGTCCGGGGCTTCGCGTCGGCGGATGCTCCAGAACCACGCAATCCCTTTGTCCATGTCAGGCAGAGCGACGTTATTGACATAATATTCTGCACCATCATCGGGATAGGGCCACGGAACAGATGAAACCATATAACGAACGATCTCCCAGCGCGGGTATCGCTGTTGGATCTGTGGCGCATCTTCAGCAACCAGGGGCTTAAGTAGTAAACGAGGCGTCGTCAGGATAGGTATCGTCATCCGCTGTTCTCCTTTTTTTAGCGTTATGCATTTGCGCACCTTCTGGTATTTTCATCATTACCACAATCCAGACTGAGAATCTCTCGTTCCTGAACATTAATGAGTGAGGAAGACATAGCCGTAACGGTACGTGCTTTACGTGAAGATGATTACCCCCGGTGGCGCACGCTGTGGGATGGATATACCCATTTTTATGACTGTGAACTGGATGAATCCGTTACGGCCTCCACCTGGCAACGCGCGCTAAACCCGGATTCTGCTCTGTTTTGCCGCGTTGCTGAAATCGAGGGCAAGGTGGTGGGTTTCGCCCTGTGCGTGTTGCATGACGGCACATGGTCAACGGCGCCGATTTGCTATCTTGAGGATCTGTTTGTCGACGCTGAGGTCAGGGGGGCGGGGGCCGGGAAGGCGTTAATCGATGCGCTGATGGAAGAGGGCAAGCGCGAAGGGTGGTCAAAACTTTACTGGGTCACCCGACACAATAATCCGGCGCGCAAGCTGTACGACAAATTTGGCGAAGCGGACGATTACGTTCGTTATCGTATCTCGCTCTAAGCCTTTATGCCTGGGTTTGTATCACAGTGTATCTGTGCCGGAGATACATACACAGGCATGCAATAAAGAGCCTTTCACACATATCCGCTATACAAAACAGTGGTGTTATATCCCCGTCAACTGTACTCACTCGGAGATAACATCATGTTTAGCAAACTCGCTTATTCCACACTCGCGTTAACCGTTTCTCTCGGCACCGTCATGTCCTGCCAGGCTGAAGTTACCGGAGCCGATTACAAAAACGCCTTTAATCAGGTCCACCAAATCAACGCCGGCGATCTTAACGTTGGCTATGTCGATATCGGCCCGAAAGATGGGCAGCCCGTCATATTGCTGCACGGCTGGCCGTATGACATTCACAGCTACGCGGACGTTGCGCCGCTGCTGGCGGCGAAGGGGTATCGCGTAATCGTGCCTTCGCTTCGCGGCTACGGCACAACGCGGTTTATCTCGGACAAAACGCCGCGTAACGGCCAGCCGTCGGCGATGGCGAAAGACATCGTTAACCTGATGGATGCCCTGAATATCAAGCAAGCGGTCTTCGCGGGCTATGACTGGGGTGCCCGTACGGCGGATATCGTCGCCGCGCTCTGGCCGGAGCGGGTGAAATCCCTTGTATCGGTCAGCGGATATCTCATCAGTAGCCAGGCGATCGGCGAAAAACCGCTGCCACCCAAAGCGGAAGTGCAGTGGTGGTATCAATTCTATTTCGCCACCGCGCGCGGGGCAGAAGGCTACGCCAAAAATACGCATGACTTTGCCCGCCTGATCTGGTCCCAGGCATCGCCGGACTGGAAATTTACCGACGCGACCTTTAACGCCAGCGCCGCCTCGCTCGATAACCCGGACCACGTCGCCGTCACCCTCAGCAACTACCGCTGGCGTTTAGGGCTGGAAAAAGGCGAGCGCAAATATGATGCCTACGAGCAAAAACTTGCTGCGCTGCCGAACATCACCGTACCGACGATCACTATCGAGGGCGGTAACAATGGCGCGCCACACCCTGCACCTGAGGCCTATGCGGGCATATTTACAGGGAAATATGAACACCGCACCTTTGGGGCAACCGTTGGTCACAATCCACCGCAGGAAGATCCGCAGGATTTTGCTAAGGCGGTTATCGACGCTGACAAGCTCTGATATGTGCTATTTTCAATTGGTTACCCTTCTGTCAGGAGCCTGCGGTGGAGCATATTGATCATATCCTTGTCGTCGATGACGACAGGGATATTCGTGACTTAATCGTCGATTACCTTAATAAATCAGGCTATCTCGCCTCCGGCGCGGCCAACGGCAAAGAGATGCGCGTGGTGCTTGATAAACAGCATATCGACCTGGTGGTGCTGGACGTCATGATGCCTGGCGATGACGGACTAACCCTCTGTCGACAGCTACGCAGCAGCAAATTTAAAGATTTGCCGATCCTGATGCTTACCGCACGAAACGAAGAGACCGACCGGATCCTCGGCCTGGAAATGGGGGCCGACGATTACGTTGTCAAACCCTTTGTCGCTCGTGAACTGTTGGCGCGGATCAAAGCCATCCTGCGCCGTTTCCGCACCATGCCGCCCAATCTGCAGGTTACCGAGGCCGGTCGTTTAGTGGTGTTTGGCGAATGGCAGCTGGATACCGTTGCCCGCCATCTCATCGACAATGAAGGTATGGTGGTAGCGTTGAGCGGGGCGGAGTACCGGCTTCTGCGCGTGTTCCTCGACCATCCACAGCGCGTGCTGACGCGCGACCAGCTGCTGAACCTGACGCAGGGGCGAGATGCCGAGCTGTTCGAACGTTCGATCGACCTTCTGGTGAGCCGCGTTCGCCAGCGTCTCAATGAGGATGCCCGCACACCTGCCTATATCAAAACCGTGCGCAGCGAAGGCTATGTTTTCACCATGCCCGTGACCATTATCGAGGCAAATGAATGACCCTTTGGCCCCGTTCGCTACTGGCCCGGCTGCTGATTATTGTGCTTCTGGGACTGTTGCTGGCTAACTCTCTCAGCCTGACTCTGGTACTTTACGAGCGAATGCGCAGCGCACGCACGGTGATGCTCGGTAACCTGGAATATGATGTGGCGACCAGCGTGGCCATCCTTGACAGGCTGCCGGCGAACGAACGTCCGCAGTGGCTGGATCGCCTTGACCGGGGTAACTATCGTTATCTGCTCGGGCCGGGAGAGCCGGGTTCTCCTCCCCGGGATAAACGCTCGCGCGACGCCATTCGCACCTTAAAAGAGACGCTGGCAGACAGCTACCCGTTGTACTTTACCGCCGTTCCCGGGCCGATCTCGCACATTCAGGCGCATCTGACGCTGAGCGACGGCGCGCCGTTAACCATCGATCTGATCCCCCGCATGCCGCCGGTCGCCAGCTGGCTTCCCGTGGTGCTGGTTTTGCAGCTGCTGCTGGTTGCGCTTTGCTCATGGATTGCCGTGCGTCAGGTGGTGCGGCCATTTTCACAGTTCACGCGCGCGGTGGACACCCTTGATCCCGCCGCTAACATGCCCATGACGGAAAAAGGGCCGATGGAAGTCCGTCGGGCGGCACACGCGTTTAATGCGATGCAGTCGCGCATTCAGTCCTACCTGCGGGAGCGGGCGCAAATCCTGGCCTCGATTTCGCACGATCTTCAGACCCCCATAACCCGCATGAAGCTGCGCGTGGAGATGGCCGAACAGCCAGAACTTCGCGACAAGCTGCTGAATGACCTGGACAATATGTCGCGCCTCGTACGTGAAGGCATTGCGTATGCCCGGTCATCAGAAACCCTCGAAGAGACCACGCTAAAGATGGAACTTAACGCGTGGATCAACAGTATTGCCAGCGACTATCAGGACATTGGTAAAAACGTGCAGTTTCATGCAAACGAGGCGCGATTGCCCATCGTCACGCGTCCGCAGGCGCTGCGCAGGGTAATGACCAACCTGCTCGATAATGCCCTGAAGTTTGGCGGAGAGGCCATCATCAGAATTGATAATATCAGTGAAGAAGAGGTTGTTATTCATATTCTGGATAACGGCCCGGGGATCCCGGAGGCGGAGATCGAGGCGGTACTGCAGCCATTTTACCGGGTCGAGACGTCGCGTAACCGCGAGACCGGCGGAACCGGGCTAGGGCTGGCAATCGCCACCCAACTTACCGCCCAGCTCAACGGCAAACTGCATCTGGCCAACCGGGCAGAAGGCGGGCTGGACGTGAGCGTCACGCTGCCACGTCGGTAATTGTACGGCTTTGTATCGCATTGCCACCGCGATACGCTGAAAGACAAAATTCGCCGTTTTGCACATAACCTGAATACATCAGTACGTTCAAATGACCCCACTGCAGTTTCGCAGCCACTCTGATATGTGAGGTCATTATGTTTCTGATTATCGCTTTTTTGGGCGGGATGATAAGTCTGCTCAGCCCCTGTACGCTCCCGGTTATTCCGCTGCTGTTTGCGGGTTTCCAGGGACAGCGCCGTCAGTTCCTGGCGCTCCTCTCCGGTATGATCGTGATGTTTACCCTGGTGGCGATGGTCGTCACGGTTGCCAGCGACAGCATTGCGCAGGCGACGGTGATAGGGCGCGGGGTTGCTCTCGTTATTCTTGCGGTGGCGGCCCTGGCGCTTATCTTTCCGCAGTTTGCTCAACGCATTGCCGGGCCTGCCGTTGCCGCAGGAAATGTGTTAAACGCCCGCAGTGGACAGACGCGCGGGGTGCTTTCCGCTTTCCTCGGCGGGCTGGCGGTAGGGCTGCTTTGGTCACCCTGTGCCGGACCGATCCTTGGCGCGATTTTTAGCATCAACATTGCTGGCCATTCGGCTATCGCAACCGGCGCGCTGCTCGCCGCATACGGCAGCGGTTGTGCCGCGATGCTGGGCCTGCTTGCCGTGGGCGGACGCCGGCTGATGGCGCCTTTACGGGCAAAATCGGCCCTTATGGAGCGGCTGCGTCAGGGGGCGGGCGTCATGATGCTGGTCGCCGTGGTATTCAACGCCACCGGAATGACCTCGGCGTTGCAAGGGGCCAACGGGCTTGCCGATCGGCTCGAGAATACGCTCTTAACACTGGTTAAACCCGCCAGTACCGGGGTGAAACTGCAGCCTGTGGTGCAAACGACGACGACCAGCCAGTTACCGTCTCTGGACGGCGGAACCGGTTGGGTAAATGGTGACCCTGTCACTTCTGAATCACTACGAGGCAAGGTGGTCCTGATCGATTTCTGGACCTGGGACTGCATTAACTGCCAGCATACGCTGCCGCATGTGCGTGACTGGGCGAATAAATACCAGTCGCAGGGCCTGGTCGTCATCGGTGTCCATACGCCAGAATACCCGTGGGAAAAACCGCTTTCGTCCGTTAAAAACGCGGTGAATAAATGGCAATTGCCGTACCGGGTAGTGGCGGACAATAACTATAAAATCTGGACCGCGTTCGGCAATCAGTACTGGCCCGCACACTATTACTTCGATGCGAAAGGCCAGCTGCGTTATACCGCTTTTGGCGAGGGGGATTATGAAAAACAGGAGCAGGTTATTCAGCAGCTGCTGAAAGAAGCCCGCTCCTGATCGTCGCCTCAGGGTACGCGTTTGGCGACAATAAACAGTCGTGGAAAGGCCAGCAGTATCTGCCCGTTTTCCTGGAGCGGATACTGCGCTTCCAGCAGCTGATGGTAGCGTTTGAGGTAGTTTTTCTGCTCACTCTCGTTGAGATCCTGCAACCACGGGCGTAAACCCGTCGCACTGACCCAGTCAATAATCGCCTGATGTGAACCCATTTTGTGGAAATAGGTGGTCCGCCAGATATCCACCTCGCAGCCTGCCTCCGTCAGAATATCGTAATAGGCGTGAACGCCCGGCAGCGGTTCCCGACCACGGTTCGGGTAGCCCTGTTCGCTGGCCACGTCACGCATGGCGACGTGGGTTGGTTCGAGCCAGTTATCCGGCATCTGGATCGCCAGCACACCGTTTAAGCGCAGCAGGGAAACCAGATGCGGCAGCAGATCGTAATGATTGGGTATCCACTGCAGCGAGGCGTTGGCGTAAATCAGGCTAAGCGGCTCCTGCGGCCTGTACTGGCGGATATCCGCCTCTACGAAGCGGCAGCCGGGCAGTGCAGCTCGTGCTTCCTCCAGCATCGCCGGAGAATTATCCACCCCGGTAATGTCGGCATCAGGCCAGCGCTGGCGAAGCAACGCGGTACTGTTTCCGGGGCCGCAACCCAAATCGACAATCGAGGCGACATCATCAAGCTGAACGCGGGCGAGCAGTTCTGCTGCGGGTCGTGTGCGTTCTTCACCGTATTGCAGGTAAAGAGAGGGATTCCAGTCGGCCATTTTTTACATCTCCGTCATGCATGGTTCAGCAAGAATAGCACAGGCAGCCACCTGCACGGCGGCAGGCAGCTGTTAAGACACAAGCCTATAAAATGCCTTTCAGCGCAACGTGATACAGCAGCATGATGGTTTTACCGTCGACGATCAGACCCTTTTCAATGCCCTTTAACGCCTCGTCGAGCGTAAGCTCCAGCACCTCGATATCTTCGCCTTCAGCCTTGATCCCGCCACCGGCGCTGGCCCGATCCTGGGGGTGATATTCCGCGAGGAAGAAATAGAGTTTTTCCGTGACCGAGCCAGGGCTCATGTAGGCCTCGAACACTTTTTCCACGCGCGATACCCGAAAACCGGTCTCTTCCTCGGCTTCCGCCTTAATACGACTTTCAGGATCCAGGTTATCGAGAAGCCCGGCAGCGGCCTCAATGAGATCGCCCGCGTGACCATTGATAAATACCGGAAATCGGAACTGGCGCGTCAAGATGACCGTCTTTTTGTCGCGGTTGTAGAGCAAAATCGTCGCCCCGTTTCCCCGGTCGTAAACCTCACGTGTCTGACGCTGCCACTCCCCATCGTGGCGCTGGCGGTCGAACGTGTATTTTTTCAGGCTGTACCAGTTATTGGACAATATTTCGTCCGCAATAATGCGTATATCTGCACGTTGCAAGGGCATGTTTGCTTCTCCTTAGGATGAGAAGCTATAATAAGCAGCAATAACGTGCGTCATCAAGATAAAACATGCAACTTCAGGATCTGATTATGCTGACCAGCCAGCGAAAGCAATTCATTATCGACATACTCCACGCCGACGGACAGGTGCAATCGAAGGCGTTAAGCCTTCATTTTGGCGTTTCGGAGGATACCATCCGCCGCGATTTACGTGAGCTTGCGGCAGAAGGGCGTTTGCAGCGCGTTCACGGCGGGGCGCTGCCGGCATCATCCGCGACGGCACCTTTTGCCGAACGCCAGACTTTAAAGGTGGATGCCAAGAAAAACGTAGCCCGCTGCGGCGCGCAGCTGATTTCGCCAGGTCAGGTTGTGATTATCGACGGAGGAACCACGACGTCCGAGCTGATCACCTTTCTGCCGCAGGATTTGAACATTACCGTTGTGACGCACAGCCCGGGCATTGCGCTGGGCCTTATCAATCATCCATACATCGAGGTGATTTTGATTGGAGGTCGGCTCTACAAACACTCCATTGTGACGGTCGGCGCGGCGGCAGTGGAGGGCATTGAAAAGATCCAGGCCGACCTGTTCTTTATGGGCGTCACGGGCATCCATCCGGAAGCCGGGCTGACAACCGGTGATTATGAAGAAGCCTCTATCAAACGCGCTTTCTCAGGCAGAGCAGCAGAGACGGTCGTGCTCGCTTCGCCGGAAAAAATCAACGCGGCATCATCTTTTGTTATCGGCGGCCTGTCGCTCGCCAATACGGTTGTGGTTGAAGCGAATACCGATCGCGCGTGGATAAATGCCATCGAAGAAAAGGGCGTTTCAGCCGTTAAGGCCGCGTGACCGCTAAACCAGGTTTCGTTATCCCTTTGAAGGGATATCATTTGATTTATCCCCTATAGGGGATAATACTGTGCTTATCCCCCATAGGGGATAAACTCACGGTGAGAGCGAGACACGATGAAAGCACCCATGATATACAGCCCGACGCAGCTGGCGAACGCCATGAGGCTGGTTCGCCAAAAAAACAACTGGACCCAGAGTGAGCTGGCAAAAAAGATAGGCATTAAGCAGGCGACGATTTCCAATTTTGAAAATGCCCCGGACAATACCACGCTAGCGACGTTTTTTAAGATACTCCAGTCGCTTGAGATGAGCGTGTCTTTGCACGAAGCAGACCATGCGGTTGCCGATAATCCACAGGAGCTGGACTGGTAATGCCGACATTAGTGACATGGATGAATAACGAACGCGTCGGTGAACTGACGAAATTGCCAACCGGTGCACATACGTACAGGTATGACAAAAGGTGGCTATCTAGCCCGTACGCCCGGCCTTTGTCGTTATCTCTGCCGCTGCAAACCGGTAATATCACCTCTGATGCCGTTTTTAACTTCTTTGATAACCTCCTGCCGGACAGTCCTGTCGTCAGGGATCGCATCGTGAAACGCTATCAGGCGAAATCTAAACAACCTTTTGATTTACTGGCAGAAATAGGTCGCGACAGCGTGGGCGCCGTGACGTTACTGCCGCCAGAAGAAGCGAGCCTGAATCCGGTCATGGCCTGGGAAACGCTCAGCGAGCAGAAGCTGGAAGCAATACTCTCGGCCTATAAATCCGATATTCCACTGGGGATGATTGATGACGAAAATGATTTTCGCATTTCCGTCGCCGGCGCCCAGGAAAAGACGGCGTTATTAAAAAAGGGAGATGACTGGTGCATCCCGAAAGGCACGATGCCAACGACCCATATCATTAAGTTGCCGATCGGCGAAATCAGGCAGCCTAACGCTACGCTGGATTTACGCGACAGCGTCGATAACGAATATTTCTGCCTCAAGTTCGCAAACGCACTGGGTTTTAAGGTGCCGAAAGCGGAAATCATCAACGCGGGCAGGGTGCGCGCGCTTGCCGTGGAACGCTTCGACAGGCGCTGGAATGCAGACCGCACCGTGTTACTGCGGCTGCCTCAGGAAGATATGTGTCAGACATTCGGACTGCCTTCCTCGTTAAAGTACGAATCCGACGGTGGCCCCGGCATTGCGCAAATCATGTCATTTTTACTCGGCTCTAGCGCTGCACTGAAAGATCGCCACAACTTTATGAAGTTCCAGGTGTTTCAGTGGCTGTTGGGCGCAACCGACGGCCATGCTAAAAATTTCTCGGTATTTATACAGGCGGGCGGAAGTTATCGGCTGACGCCATTCTATGACATCATCTCGGCATTCCCGGTACTCGGTGGCGCCGGTATTCACATCAGCGATTTGAAACTGGCAATGGGCCTGACGGCATCCAGGGGCCGAAAAAATGCCATCGATAAAATTCATCCGCGCCATTTTATGGCAACTGCAAAAGCGGTGAAGTTCCCGGAGGATCGGATGAGAGAGATTATGCAGTCGTTCGCAGATCACGTCCCGCTGGCGCTTAACGAGGTTATGGATTCGCTGCCGGAGGGTTTTTCCGACAAGGTGGCGACGTCGATAACATCCAACGTGCGCCGGTTGCATGCGCGTTTATGTAAAGAGGTTGGAAAGTGAGCGGTCTGGGTGATGCGATGAAGGTGGGCAATGACGTTGTAGAATTACTGGTTTTGATGTGATGGTATGTTAGTGCGCATAATGTATATTATGTTAAATGATATTGGTACGTATAGACCCAGTTATCGCGGGCAACTCAAAGCACTTTCGTTGTTTCCCGTTCCTTAGACCTATACCCTACCCCGGCCAACTTTGGTCCCACAAAAAGTACCAGAGACTTCTTGTGGGCAACATGCTGCTACATTAAAGCGTCGCGTTATAAGGTTGAACACCTAAAAATTAAACTCTAAAAGCCCTGTGCGCTTCGCTTCATCGATCCAAGTTCGGAATTCTTCCAGTAAGTTGTCATACAGTTTTTCGTCGCTGATTGAACCAAAATCATCCATAGCAAAGAAATGTGTGTTATCAACACGGCGATCTTTAAAGCCATCCAACTTTTTGAGGATGCCGTAATTTGAACCACCCAGCCCGACAAACTTCCAGAAAATGGGATAGTTAGCAGAACGTCGAATAGCATCTTTGATCTCACGAGTCTTGCTGATTCCACCATCGGTAATAAATACAACATATACAGGGAGTTTTGAGCTCTTGAAATAGTCGACAATTTCTTCCATGACCGGAGGCTCATTGTTTTTTGCACCAAGTCCCGGCAAGTTCTCCCAGGTAGAACGTCTGGCAACCCCTCGAATGGTTTGAATGTAGTTGTCCAGATTGTCCAGCGTAACGTTTGGATACTTCTTGTATTTCTCTCCAAACCCCCAGACGTCCATTTCACCGTTTTCATCGAACTGGGCGGCAATCACGGCAATGCGATCCAGTACGGACTGAACGTTGCCCTTACTGAACTGCCCACTCATGGAACCAGACGCGTCAAGCACAAACGCAACAGTTGCCTGCAGTGTGTCCAGTTTATTTTAGTGAGGCTGACCGAGGCCTTTTTAGCAAGGCTTACAAGGCGCGGTGATTTGGTTTCCAGTTTCTTTTCCAGACTTATACGAGCAGGTTGTGCTGGCTGCGGAGCCGGTTGTGCGACATCAACACCATAGCTAATGGCCAAAGGCTCAAGCCCACCGTTGAATCCCTGGCCAAGCGCACGAAATTTCCAGGCACCCTTATGGCAATATACTTCACCCAGGATGATTGCTTTCTCACTACGTCCCTGAGTTTCTGCCTTATACTCAGCGATACCCGGGATCTGGATACTTAACAAATTCAGCCCGCTAATGGTGTCCTCACCATCAATAACAACAGTGATCGCGATTTTACTAATAGTAGACGGAACACGATCCAGCATGATATCAATACTGGACTGGTGGGTACCGGTAACCAGCTTTACAGCTCCCTCAGGAGAAGACAGATTATTATAAAAAATAAAGTCGGCATCACCCGTAATCTTACCCTGAGCATTAAGCAGAAACAGGCAAGTATCAGGGTCACCTTTAAAGCCGGGTTTGGAAGGATACTGGAGATTTAACCTGATATAAGTTTGCTGAAGTAAAATGTTTTGTCCGGGTTGTAAATTCACAATAACTCTCCTGATTTATGATTATAAGGGTCTGAATACCGGCACAATCAGAGACTGGTTCGAGTCATTCTTTTGTCATGCCCACAGCAGTAGTTAAATTGCACTGCAAACAGATATGCCCGTCCCTTCTTTCTCTCATTAACCCTCTGATAGCGGATCGTAACCCAAAAAAAACCCCGACAGGGTGCCGGGGTCAGAACCAACGTTATTTTAGATGTTGACGCCGTGCTGAGACGCAAGAGCGCTCAGGCCACCCGCAAAGCCCTGGCCGACGGCTTTGAACTTCCACTCTGTACCATGGCGATACAGTTCACCGAAGATCATAGCGGTTTCGGTCGAGGCATCTTCAGACAGATCGAAACGGGCAATTTCTGCGCCATTATCATTATTAAATACGCGCATGTAGCTGTTGCTCACCATGCCGAAGTTTTGTTTACGCGCTTCTGCATCATAGATGGTAACGGCAAACACCAGTTTTTTGATCTCAGCTGAGACTTTGATCAGATCGATTTTGACCTGCTCATCGTCGCCGTCTCCTTCACCGGTACGGTTGTCACCCTGGTGTTCTACCGCACCATCAGGGGAGTTTTTATTATTGAAGAAAATGAAGTGGCCGTCTGAAAGCACTTTACCGTCTTCACCCACAGCGAAAACGGAAGCGTCCAGGTCAAAAGCCTGACCATCAGTTACACGCGCATCCCAGCCCAGGCCAACCATCGCTACATTCATGGTTGGTGCTTCTTTGGTCAGAGATACATTGCCGCCTTTTACGAGAGAAACTGCCATTTTAAGCTCCTGCAAACAGTTGAATTAGGGCTGAATCGACAGCCCCAGGTATAAAAATTATTTTTCCATCAGGACGCATTAATGCCGTACTGGGCACAAACAGATGCCAGACCACCCGCATACCCCTGACCCACTGCGCGGAATTTCCATTCACCATTGTGACGATACAGCTCGCCAAACAGCATGGCGGTTTCAGTGGACGCATCTTCGGTCAGATCGTAGCGAGCGACTTCAGTTTGGTTATCGTCATTAACCAGGCGAATAAACGCGCCAGACACCTGACCAAAGCTCTGACGACGTGCCTGCGCATCATGGATCGTCACAACGAAGATGATCTTGTCAACATCACCCGGAACGGCGTTCAGTTTAATTTTCAGGGATTCATCATCGCCCTCGCCTTCACCGGTACGGTTATCGCCGGTATGCGTTACGGAACCGTCAGCTGACATCAGGTTGTTATAGAAGATGAAATCAGCGTCACCGCGCACTTTACCGTTAGCGGCCAGCAAGAATGCTGAAGCATCAAGGTCAAAGTCCTGACCGTCCGTTGAACGTGCATCCCAGCCAAGCCCCACCAGGACATTTTTCATCGACGGCGCAGCTTTACTCAGGGAGACGTTCCCGCCTTTTGAAAGAGAAACACTCATAAAACAACCTCTTAGATTACTCATTATTAAGGTTAACCCCCAAGGGGATCAGCTCACCTTTTCCTCAGATTCAGGCTTGCTCGGGAACATAACGCTTGCAATGATACCCAGCGCGAGAACACCCAGTACGACATACAGGCTGGTTGTTGCCGGGATGCTATAGCCATGCTGCCAGATGTGATCGGTCGCATTCAGACCCAGTTTCGCCGCAATGAAAAACAGCAGCACGATGACGGCCTTCTCCAGGTGAACCAGATACTGTTTCAGTGCCTCAAGGACAAAGTACAGGGTACGCAGGCCCAGGATGGCAAACATCATGGCACTGTAGACAATGAGTGGCTCACGACTGACGGCAATGATTGCCGGTACTGAATCAAACGCAAACATGACATCAGAAAGTTCAACCACGGCCACACACAGGAACAAAGGTGTAGCATACAGCGCCGCCTTTTGAAGGCGGCCGATGGTCACATCGCTGTTTTCTGGCTTCGCCAGTTCGGCATCCACTTCCTTTTGATTTAGCAGGAATGCATGACCTGTGAGCTTCGGCCAGACAGGAAAAAAGCGTTTCACCATGCGGTAAGCCAGGTGCTGGGAGTAATCCTCAATTTCATCATCGTCATCACCGCTTTTAAGCATCATGACCGCTGTCCAGGCAACGATGACAGCGAAGACGACTTCGACATACGGCCCCAAACTCAGCAGGCCTGTACCGATGGCAACAAAGATGCCCCGGAAGATAATGGCACCAATAATCCCCCAGTACAGAACACGATGGCGATAGCGATCCGGTACAGCAAACCAGGAGAAGATGGCCATCATGACAAACAGGTTGTCGACCGAAAGCACTTTCTCCAGCGCATAACCCGTGACGAACAGGCTGGCGACTTCAGCGCCGTGATGAATGTAGAGGAAACCGGCAAATGTCATCGCCACCACAACCCAGAATACAGACCAGAGCGCCGCACTCTTCAGAGAAATGGGCTTATCATCCCGGTGCATAAACAGGTCAATAAAGATGGCACCGACTGAAAGCGCAATGAAAACAGTGACTGTTTCAGTCGGGAAGCCGATGTGTGTTGAAACCATTTTTTACCCTTAGGGATGTGGATCAAAGGCCAAATTCAGCTGGGTCAAAGCCCAACGCGAGTGCCATTTCGCGGGAGGCAAGTTTCTCATCCTGATCGAAATTACCGTCACTCTTCGCAACAGCAATACCCACGCGTAACGCAAGCTGAGCGGCCTCAGGCTGATCTTTCAGCGCCAGGATGTATTTCATGGTTTCGCCCTTGCCGATTTCCATATCGAAATCAAAGCTTGATACCAGCTGATTGAAAAACGCGATCACCTCATTGGTATCGAATACGTTCAATTCTTCCGAAGCACGCATGAACCCCATCATTTTCTGCTTTTCCTCTGCGCTCACGCCGTCACTGGACACGGCAATACGGGCGCAGACAGCTACGGTGCCCTGCATAAATTTTTTGTTTTTGAAACGGCCAACCTGGCGGGTCAGTTCGTCCCGGCTTGTGTTAATGGCACCTTTTACTTTGCCGAAAAAGCTCATATCTGTTTCCTTTGTTGCTGTGTTATTTAGAACCGGCGCTCCAGCGAAATCCCCAGCCAAATGCCTGGTCCAGTTCAGACTGACTTTTGAAATACTGGTTGATACGCTCAACTTTAATCGCGCCGTTTTCGTTTACGAGTCTGGCAATGGCGCACAACGTGCGACGGTTTTCACCTTCTGTCAGGCGGGTTTCGATCGGGGGCTGATCCGGAACGTGAAGGGTGACCACACCATCTGTTTTATCCCAACTGGGCACGCCTCCATAAATAAAGGCGTAAATCAGCACTTCACGAATATGCATCCATTCACGGCCATTGATATGCAGCCATTCACCCTCTGATACATCCCCCGTGCGATCATCGCCCTTAAGCTGAACGTAAGGTTCATTGTGGTAATCACCGAAAGCTTTACCCAACGCCTGAATGACAGACTTATAACCGTCCTGTAGCTCAACAAACGCGCCCAAATCCAGATCGACACCTTTGGAACCGAACAGACCCGCCAAACCGGATTTGCTGCTATCCCGGTGCCAGTTCAGGTTAATCCGTATTTCACCGAAGTTATCCCGCTTGGCCAGGCTAATGGCAGGCTTCTCTTTAGTGAGCGATACCTTACTCAGGCTGATTTTTGTCTCAACGGGCGCAGACGTTACGACAGGAGGTGTCGGAGCTGCCGAAGCAGGCTCGTCGGCAATATTGACACCGAAATGTTCTGCCAGGGGTTTAAGCCCACCATTGAATCCTTGCGCAACGAAGCGGAATTTCCAGTCATTATGACGGCGATAAAATTCACCCAGAATCAAGGCTGCTTCCTGACGGCCGTTCAGTTCGACAAGGCCACTAATAAGGCTTGTCGCCCCCTGCTCCACGTCGACGGAAAGTGTGCAGAGACCAGCCACCGTCTGCCCACCGTCACAGGTCACGGTAAAGGCTATTTTCTGGACATCAGGTTTCAGCCGGTTGAGCGCGACAGTAAACGTTGAGTACTGGCCTTCACTGACCAGACTGACGGTACCATCGTCGTTACGCGGCTGGCCGTAAAACACCATGTCCGCATCACCCTGCACCTTACCATCTGCGTACAGGCGAAAAGCAGAAGCATCCACCTGTCCGCCCGAGGTGACCCGAACCCGTAGTTCCTGACCTGGAACGGGGGCATTCCCCCCCGGCGTCAGGTTCATTAGCGGATAACCACTGAAACGATATCGGCGTGCATATCATCAATTGTGCGGCCACGGCAGGCATGTCCAAGGGCAGTAAAGTCCCAGCTGCCATTATTACGACACAGCGAGGAAATAACGATCCCGGTATGTGCGCCCTGCTCAGACAGTTTGTAGTGAGCCAATTCCTTACCTGCTTGATCGACCACTCGGCAGAACGCATTTTCGACATCATTGAACGACTGACCACGGAAGCTATTCACGGTAAAAGCCAGATATTCAATGTTTGCAGGCAGACTGGTCAGGTTAACCTTGATAACTTCATCATCGCCACTCCCTTCCCCAGTCAGATTATCACCACTGTGAATGACAGAACCGCAGGTGGATTTCAGTTTGCGGAACCAGATGGTGTCAATTGTTTTACCTGTGCTGTCCATTAATACGCAACCAGCATCAAGATCGATTGATTCATTGCCACCTAATAAATTACCAAAAAAACCTTTCTTCTTAATTTGATCCCAACCGAGACCGAATTGAAGTTGGCTTAATGCTGACGATTCTTTGCTGAGTGATACCGTCTGGTTCTTACTTAATGAAACCATACTTTATTCCTTAAAATGGTATTGACCGAGACAATGAGAGGTATGTTCATTTACTGATTAAAAAAATCATATCATGATGAAGTACCCTGGCAAGGTATATTTTTTCTGTTTTCATTAAATTATGGTAGCGTAAATTACCTACTGATTACGCATAGCCACACCTCTACATATACAATAGGTCAATAATTAGAACTAAAACATAAAACCCCTAAATATCGGGTAATGCTTTTAATCATATTATGATTGACATGCTATTTTGCCATCCATAGACTCACCTCTCAATAATAATCTTGCGGCGTTCTGGATAATTAAAAAAGTGAACAGAAAAATATGGTTTATGGAAGGTTTATCATCACAGCGTGATATTATTCACGGGGTAAATTCATTTGCACAAAAATATAACTTCAACATTAGCGTTTTTGCCTCCCATCGTAACGCAAGAAATGAGATTCTTTCTGTTGCCGATTATTCTTTAACAGAACCTGAAGATCCTCAGGCACGGCTTCAATTTATTCTGGAAACCATCCAGAACCATGGCATTCACCATGTTCATACGGGCCGTAACAGCCAGTGGCTGGAGGAACACCGCACGGTTATAGAGTCAAAAGGGGTTACCCTGACTACCGGTGCAATGGGAGTCGAGTGGTTTACTCTCGCAGACGATAAAGTGAATTTTGCTCGGTTTATGGAGCAAAACAGGCTCCCGGTCGTGCCTTCCTGGCGCGTGAATACGCTTGCTGAATTAAAGGCGCACCTCGCCGCCCCGCCGTTCTCTGACAGTCCGGTGTGCGTCAAGCCGATTACCGGCATCTATGGCATGGGATTCTGGCGCTTTGATGATACGGCTTCGCCCATGGCCGTCATTAATCATCCAGAGCATCGCCTTGTCAGTCCGCAACAGTATATTGCAGCAGTAGCGGCCTCTGAGTCGTTTAAACCTCTTGTTTTGATGCCCTACCTGCCGGGCCCGGAGTTTTCCGTCGATATTCTTGCGGATAACGGCGAGATACTTGCCGCCGTGGGACGCCGTAAGGAAGGGGCTATGCAGTATCTGGTCAACGAAGGATGCGCCTGGGAGCTGGCGTGTGCCTGCGCCCGGGTGATGAAAGCGGACGGACTGGTTAATGTTCAGACGCGAAACGATATGCATGGCAACCCGGTGCTGCTGGAAACGAACATGCGTCCGTCAGGCGGGGTGGGTTATACCCTTCACAGCGGAGTAAACCTTCCCGGGCTGTTTGCCGCCTGTAAGCTTGGTTTGATGACGCAAGAAGCGGTGGTCCAGAGCGCTAAAAATAGCTTCTCACCTGTTGCGGTCAGATCCATCACGGATGTCATCGTATACCCGGAAACACTTTCTAACCGACTGAATTAAGGCGCATGTATGTCTGATATCCTTGAAGATATGATTTATCGCCGTAGGCTTTCATGCGGTACGATTCAGGTCGACCGGGACCGCGGTGAAATATTGCTCGAAGACCTGTTTGATATCGCTGAAAGACGCAACCCAAAACGGGCCTTCCTGTTTGTCAGCAAAGTTCTCGGCAGGCATATTCCCGTCCCTCCCTCTGTCATGCGGCAGGTCTACAGGCAGCTTGCAGACAAATTTCCTTCACAACTGACAGAACCGGTGCTGTTTATCGGTATGGCTGAAACGGCCGTTGGTCTCGGGGCGGGAGTGTTTGACGAAGTACGCCACCAGTACCGTGAATCTTTATATCTGACCTCTACCCGTCACCCGGTTGATGGCACGTTGCTTTGCGAATTCAAGGAAGAACACAGCCATGCCACCGATCATCTGATTTATCTGCCTGATGATGAAGAGAAAAGACGCCGTCTAAGCGAAGCAAGAACGCTGGTTTTAGTCGATGACGAGGCAACAACCGGTAATACCTTTATTAACCTGCTGGCTGCCCTGCGGAATACCGGCAAGCTCCAGCATATCGAACAGGTTATCGCCGTAACGCTTACCGACTGGAGTGGCAATGCGCTGTCTGAGCGTAGCCCCTTACCTGTTAGTTCAGTATCGCTCGTCAGCGGCCAGTGGGGATGGACTCCCTTACCTGATGCGCCTGTCCCGGACATGCCAAAGGTCAACGTCACGTCTCGCGGAGAATGGGACATTCAGGGTAAACAGTCCTGGGGTCGCCTGGGGATGCTTGCACCTGCAGCCGATCTTGGCCAGGCAGTAACCGTCCGCCAGGGAGAGCGTGTTCTGGTTCTCGGGACAGGTGAATTCGTCTGGGAGCCTTTCCTGCTCGCGGAACGGCTCGAAGCTGCCGGAGCACAGGCATTTTACGGTTCGACCACCCGCTCTCCTATCGCCGTTGGTTATGCCATTGAGTCCGCGATCTCCTTCACGGACAACTATGGGCTGGGCATTCCCAATTTTGTCTACAACGTGGCCCATCAGCAGTTTGACCGCATCCTTGTTTGTACTGAGACCCCCGCAGAAAGTATTGATAACCAGCTTCTAAAAGCGCTGGCTGAGGTTGCGCCCGTCGTGGAGATTATTACCTATGAATAAACCCGTTGTTCTGAGCGACCTTGACGACACGCTGTTTCAGACCCGGCGAAAAATGGTGGACGAACTGGCACTGGAACCCTTTCGTACCGGTGCGGTTGATCCCACCCAGAAGCCACGAAGTTTTATGACAGAAGAGCAGTCCATGTTGGTGGACTGGCTTCTTGAGCAGGCTGAGCTCATTCCTGTTACCGCACGGGGAACTGAAGAAATCAACCGCGTCCGGATCCCTTTCCGCTCCTGGGCAATCACCACGCACGGGGCCGTTATTCTCACGCCGGAGGGTAAACCCGACGAGGAGTGGAAAGCCCACATGCTCGGCCAACTGGCGCCCTATCAGGAAAAGCTGACATCGATGCAGCGCCAGATTACTGAAATGATGGACGCAAACGGGATCAATGTCTGGGCCAGACTGAATACTGAATACGGTGAGACGGCGGTTTATATGGTGATGAAACACCGCGACAGCACCCGCCTTGACGAGCTCAATGCCATTGCAGATGAGATAGAAACCGTGTTTCCGATGGATGGCTTCTACATCCACCGCAACAGTAATAACGTGGCCTGGCTTCCCACCCCGGTAGAAAAAGGGCTGGCCGTCAGCTGGCTGCTTGAAAAACTTCGGGCTGAACGCGGGGTTTTCCCCGTGATTGGTCTGGGTGACAGCCTGAGCGATCACCGTTTTATGAAACTGTGCAGCTGGTTTGGCATTCCGCGTCAAAGTCAGTTTGCAGATGCCATCTCACAGCGAATTTTCGGAGAAAAATAACATGCACTCACATAAGACATTCTCCGGCTCTTACCAGCCCGGCGACGTGGAATTCCTGCTAAAACCGGTTGTCATTGAGATGACGTCGGTTGAGCAAAAAGAAGCGCTGATTCAGTCGGGGAAAAAACATTATTCGGACATGCTCAGCCAGGAGCCCGCGCCCACGCAATGGCATCTTGATGTGTTTCACCGGGCGCTGGATAGGGGCGCAGAAAGACTTGCAAAAGAAGTCATGCAGCTCGCTATAGCTCTGGCCGAACGCTTCGGTGATGAGCCCATTGTTCTGGCCAGTCTTGTCAGGGCTGGCGTACCGCTCGGCGTTATGCTGCACCAGGCCCTGCGTGATATGGGGAAAACTTCCTGGCATTACGGCATCAGCATCATCCGGGATCGCGGAATTGACACTGCTGCGCTCGACGTCATTGAAGAACGACATGGTACCGGCGGTATTGTGTTTGTTGACGGATGGACAGGTAAAGGCGCCATTTCCGGCGAGCTGGTACGCGCCCTGAAAGATCGCCCGGGCTACCCTGAGCAGCCGCGACTGGTTGTCCTGGCCGATCCCTGCGGCTGTTCCTGGCTTGCTGCCAGTGATGACGACTGGCTCATTCCTTTTGGCATCATGGGTGCACCGGTGTCAGGCCTGATCTCCCGGTCAGTATGGTCTTCTGAAGGGCTGCATGGTTGCATGGTTTGCGCGCATCTCAGCGAATACGAATGCAGCCGGATGCTTGTCGATACCGTCGCTCGTTTCCGTAAGACGCTAGCGCCGTCATCCCTCGCGCCTCTCAACTGGAATACAGAAACCGCCCGGGCCTTATGGCAGACAAGTCGCGACGTTATCGCGTTCCTGGCCGCTGAATTTAACGTGGACAGCGTCAATCGAATCAAGCCAGGCATTGCGGAGGCAACCCGGGCGATATTGCGTCGGGTTCCGGATCATGTCTTCGTCCGTTCCATGGACGATCCGGACGTTGCCCTGCTCACAGGTCTTGCTCGTGAAAAGAAAATAGTTGTGACAGAAATGGGGGAAACCCTCGGCCAGTACCGGGCTGCAACCATTATCAAGAAGGTGATCTGATGAAAAATCGTCTTTCTCCCTGGAATCTGGGAGCCACACTTTACATGCCTGCAACCCGGGAAGATATTGCTGATGCCGTTATGCACGAGAAAATACCGGGCTTACGTTCCCTGGTCATTTGCCTTGAGGATGCCGTCAGTGAAGCAGACATCCCCCTTGCCCTCAGCAATCTTGAGCAACTGCTGCTCGAGCTCAGTCACAGCATGCGTAGCCGGGGTAAAAAGGACTGGCCTCTGGTGTTTATTCGCCCCCGGCATACCGAAATGGGCAAAAGATTAAAAGAGCATTTTGACCTTTCCGCTGTCGACGGATTTGTATTGCCGAAATTTACCCTCAGTTCGTTAACGGAGTGGTGGGATATCATGGGCGGGACACACCTGTGCATGATGCCGACGCTGGAAACAGATGACGTCTTTGACGTGGTGCAGATGCGTGAGCTCGCCACCCGACTGGTGGAACACCCCTGTCACGAACGCATTATTGCGCTTCGAATCGGTGGTAATGATCTTATGAACGTTGTGTCGCTTCGTCGCCCCCGGGATCTGACGCTGTATGAAAGCCCAATGGGTTACGTCATTAAAATGCTCGTTTCTGTCTTTGGGCCGCGGGATTTCGCCCTGACCGCGCCCGTGTGTGAGCATATTGACGATCAGGTCGTCATGGCCAGAGAGCTGGCTCAGGATATGGCGCATGGGCTCGTGGGTAAAACAGCCATCCACCCGCGCCAGATAGAGGTGATTCAAAACGCGCTGATGGTTACTCAGGGTGAACACTCTGACGCTCTGCGGATCCTGAACTCTACCCAGGCGGTGTTTAAGTCTCAGGGAGCCATGTGTGAACCCGCTACACACCGCCGCTGGGCGGCCGGAATTCTCGACCGAGCGCGCTTTTATGGTTTACAGAATGAGCAAAGCGCTGATGGCATCAGATTACTTTCCGTCACCCAGAATCATTAAGTAAAAGACGCTAACAATGCAATTAAATACCAGACAGGCCCGGATTTTTAAGCTTGCCAACATCCTGGGCTCCGGCAAGCCTGTCCCCGCCTGCAATATTATTTCCAGGCTGGAATGTTCAGAGCCAACGTTAACCCGGGCGCTAAAAGAGATACGCGAATCCTATTCAGCAGAAATCAAATACAGCAAGGCGGGTCACTCCTATCATCTCATTAACCCGGGGCTGCTGGATAAAAAGACCCTGCGGCGGATGAATGAAGCGCTCGCACAGCATGACGGGCTAAAAACCAGTGAGTCTGCAGGAAAAGTTTTTCTGGACAAGGATAAAAAAACGGCGGTGTCGTTATCGCTACGCCTGCGAATTTTAAGAAAAATTGACCGTTTGGCCGCGCTGAGTGAGAGCACCCGCAGTGAAGCGGTCGAGAAACTGGCCTTGCGCGTCGTCGACGAACTGATCAAAGAATGTAGCGTTAAAAAGTCCTGACCTTGAACCTCAGGCCGGGCGAAACCCCGGCCGCGCACCGTCACGACACCGCCCGACAGACTTCCCGCACCTTCTCCCTTAACCACCGGTGACCCTGATCGTTTTCCATTTTAGGGTGCCACATTTGCGAAACCGTTATGACCCGCGCAGTTAACGGTAATTCGAAAATATGCAGTTTGTCGGTCATCTGCTGGTTCAACAGATACAGTGCGGGCACCATCGCGATAAGATTGGATTCCAGCGCCACCGATAATGCGGTCGGAAAGCCGGGGACAACGCTGGCGACTTTACGTTTAAGGCCCAGCTCCGCCAGCGCTTCGTCGACAAAACCGTTGAGCGAGCCGTCGGGCGCTGCAACCACATGTCCCCATGAAATAAAGGCATTCACGTCTATCTTTGGCAATGAAACCAGCGGATGCGCTTTGCGAACCGCGCCGACAAAACGATCCTGGAACAGTCGCTGAATGCGGATCTCTGGACCCATGTTGCTTTGCACACCGATTTCCAGATCAACCAGACCTTCACGCAAATAGCGCGAGGTTTTCTCCGGTTTCGGCGCAAATCGCAAACAGACGTCAGGTGCCGCTTTTGCGACGGATGCAATCAGCGCGGGTCCAAACGCGACCACAAAGCCATCGTTCGCTCTGATGGTGAAAAGCCGCGCAAGTTCTTCCACCTTCAGCGTGTCGGCGGACGGCTGAAGCACCGCCCTCGCCTCGTGCACCGCGTTTCTGGCACGCTCTCTGGCGGCTTCAGCCCAGGGCGTCAGGGCCATATTGCGGCCTGCGCGAACCAGAATCGGATCGCCCGTCACATCACGCAGCCTGCTCAACGTGCGGCTCATGGCCGATGAACTGAGGTTTAAACGCCGTGCTGCGCCGGCCACGCTGGCTTCGGTGAGCAGTACATCAAGCGCAACAAGCAAATTAAGATCCGGGTCCGCCATACAAGCCTCGTGAGAAAGTGATAAGGCGTTTCATGCAACGATTAAGTGCAAACGCTGCGCCTTCCGCCCGTTATATCCCATGTTTATAGTTTCGTCATCAAAACCTGACTGCAGGAGTAAACACCATGATGCTCTTTTTACATCAGCCCGGCGATGAGGGGCTTCCAGGTCACGCGCGCGCGCGAGTGATGGCCGCCGTTATGACGACGACGCTAATGGGCGTATTTGATGGCACCATGATCAACATTGCGCTGCCCTCAATGGCGAACGCGCTGCACGTCTCCGCCAGCGTCGCCGTCTGGTTCGCCAACGCTTATCTGCTGGCGGCCGCGATGATGCTTGCCATCTTTGCGGCGCTCGCGACTCGCGTGGGATTTCGGCCCGTGTTTCTGTCCGGCCTTGCAGCATTTACGCTGGCTTCGCTAGGCTGTGCGCTGGCAAGTTCTGCGGACCTGCTGATTGGCATGCGGGTGATACAGGGGATTGCCGGTGCCGCCACGTTAAGCATCGCCCCGGCGATCCTGCGCTCCGTCTTTCCGGGACGACTGCTGGGGCGCGTGCTCGGCCTGCACGCCCTGCTCATCGCCTCAAGTACCGCCATCGCGCCCGTGCTCGGCGGTGTGATACTGCACGCCCTGAGCTGGCAATGGCTGTTCGCGATCAACGTTATTCCGGGCACCGTCGCGCTGTGGCTGGCCTGCAACGCGTTGCCACGCCCGAAAGCTGTCGATAAAACGCCGTTTGACGTGCCCGGTGCCCTGCTCTCGGCAATGTTTTTAGGTGCCACGGTGATGACGGCCAACAGTTTTTCCGGCTTACAGGGCATCAACACGGATGTTTTGAGTTGGGCAAGCGTCGCCCTCGTAAGCGCCGTAGCGTTTACCCGGCACAGCCGTCGCACACGGGATCCGCTGTTGCCGCCGGTAATCTTCCAGAACGCACGCTTTACGTTGGCCGCCCTGACCTCTTTGGCCTCTTTTGTCAGTCAGGGGGCAACCTTTATTGCGCTGCCGTTCCTCTTTCAAAACATCTATGGCTTTAGTCCCGTTGTCGCGGCGCTGCTGTTCACTCCATGGCCGATAGGGATCGTCTTGATCGCACCCCATGCGGGCCGCTGGGCAGATACTTTCTCTGCGCCGGTGATATCGACCCTGGGTCTGATGATTTTTGTGGTGGGATTAGTCCTGCTGGCCATGCTGCCCGCCTCTCCCTCGACGTGGGATATCTGCCTGCGTAACCTGGTGTGCGGTATAGGCTTTGGCTGTTTCCAGAGCCCTAACAACCGGGAGATGCTCTCGAATGTAGCCCGGGAATATGCCAGCTATGCATCCGGGGTATTAGCCATCGTCAGGACCTTTGGGCAGTGTCTTGGGGCCGCCGCGGCTGGCGTGGTGTTGGCGATGATAACAACCGCCTCCCGGCCAGGGCTGGATGTCCAGGCGGTTCATCTGTCGCTGTGGATTGCCGTTGCGGCATCAGCAGCCTCGGTCGCGTTTAGCCTGAGCAGGCTGCGCAAACCCGTGCGGGCGGGTGCATCGGAACAGGAGCAGCGGTGAGGCTGCTCCCTTCTCACCTTACTCCAGTGCCAGGAGAGCAAAGCTGGCAAGCCAGTGCCCGCCGCTATAATGGCTCCCCACTACATGCTCAACGCTGGCGGACAGATGCTGTTCAACCGCCTTGCTTAGCGCCGGTTGCGCTACATGGTTTTCCGGCAGCGCGTTGGCGATATGCTTCATGCACCAGGCGCGGCTGAGGTTTAGCCCGTCGAGGTGAGCAATTTTCGGATCGGTACGGTCGCTGACCTGTGCCGGTTCCATGAGCGCCGTAATCGATCCGACGTTCGGCAGGAATGTGTCGAACCAGGCCGGGAAGTGTTCAGTCACTTTGCTCATCAGCAGCGCTTCGGTGAGCGCACCGGAAATATACTCATCACCGCCCGGCTCGTAATCTGCCGGATAGTGCGTGTCGCGGGCGTAGAAACGGTTTGCCGCCGCCAGGATAGATTCTTCCAGCGCGCTATCCTGCACCGCGCGGGCATAATCCAGCGCCAGCGCCAGGGCGAATGCCGTGTTGTAGTGCGTCCCGACGCGAATCGGGTACGTTAACTTGCTGAGGTAATCCACCAGCCTGTCGCGAATATCCTGAGTTAACGGCTCAAGGGTTTGATACCAGCGTTGCGCCTGTGGCAATGCGGAGTGTTTCAGTTCCTGAGCCAGCGCCAGTAGCCAGCCGTAGCCGTAAGGGCGCTCAAAGGAGGCGCGGAACGGTGCGTTGAAATAAGCCAGCTCCTGCGCCACGTTCTCAGCTGTAATGTGTTCTTCAAACAGCGCGACGATCGCCTCCCGGCACGGCAGATCCGGATAAAGACGAACGCAGCGCAGCAGCAGCCAGTAACCGTGTACTGCCGAATGCCAGTCGAAACAGCCGTAAAAGACAGGGTGCAGCACGCGAGGCGGTAATACATCCCCGTCATCATTAAGCAGGTGCATAATGTGGTTCGGGTATTCCTGGCGCAAATAGGTTAAAGGCATACGGGCAAAAGCGTCCGCCTGATGTTGCGTTAATTCCATAACAGCTCCTTAGCGAAACACGAGGAAATACATTAAGAACACGTTCACCACCAGCAGGGTTAACGCGGTCGGGATCTGGATCTTAATGACCTGATATTTGTCCTTCAGCTCCAGCAGCGCGGCAGGAACGATATTGAAGTTCGCGGCCATCGGCGTCATCAGGGTGCCGCAGTAACCGGCGTACATCCCGATAGCCAGCAGCGGTGCCGGGTTGCCATGATGAACGTTAATCAGGAAAGGCAAGGCGATCCCGGCGCTCAGCACCGGGAAGGCCGCAAACGCGTTACCCATAATCATGGTGAATAACGCCATGCCGATGCAGTAGATAACCACCAGCATGAAGCGGTTATCCGGATCGACAAACAGGCTGACAACCTTCTGTACCGACTCCCCGGTATCCGCAACCACAAACACCCCACCCAGCATGGCCAGCATTTGCGGCAGGATCACCGCCCAGCCGATGGTATCCACCAGGCGACGTGACTGACGGATAGCGTGCAGCGGCGTCCCCTTAGTCAGCCACCAGCCCGTCAGGATCGCCGCAACGCACGCGACGCACAGCGCGGCCAGCGTAAGCTGTTTCTGATCGAGAAGATAAACGCCGCCAATAGACACGCCTTTAAGGAACAGCGTCCCGATAACCGTCACCACGGGGATCATCAGCGCAGGCAGGAACAGCCAGTTTTTCAGCCGGTTCGAGGAGGCAACGCGCTCCTCATCGGTCGACATTTTATAGTGTCCTTTGCCAACCAGCCCAAAGCCGGCCAGCAGGGCGATAACGATAACGCCGCCGCCAATGATCCGGTACGCCAGGGATTTACCCAGCTCCTGCACCATCAGATCGCCAAACAGGAAAATCCCGCCGAACAGGAACCAGAACAGCGCCGTGGTAAAGCGTTTAGGGTTGGCGCGATCCCGCAGGGTCATAATGACCAGCAGCATAACGACAAAACCAATCAGGTAGTAAACGCGGTTAATGGTGATTAACGTCATCATGGTGCGATCTCCTGCGTACCCTGCTCTGCTCGCCAGGCCATGACGTCGCGACGGATGCTGGCATCCAGGCGCAGCAGACGCGTCATATGAATGATCAGCGCCGCAATGGCGGTGGGAATGGCCCACAGGCCGATGTGCAGCGGCTCGATCCCTTCAATGCCGTTCTCTTTCAGGAACGCGTCAATCAGCAGCACCGCCCCGAAAGCAATAAAGATATCTTCACCAAAGAAGACGGCAATATTGTCGCATGCAGCGGCATGGGCTTTGATTTTGTCGCGAATATGCTGCGGGAGTTCGCCGTATTCATTAAGCGCAGCCCCTTCCGCCATGGGTGCCAGCAGCGGACGCACGGTCTGTGCATGACCGCCAAGGGACATCAGCCCCAGGGCCGCCGTACCTTCACGCGCCACAAAGTAGAGCATCAGAATACGCGCCGAGGTCGCGCTGGCAATTTTTGCGACCCAGGCCTGGGCCCGCTCTTTCAGCCCGTAATACTCCAGAAGACCAATCACAGGCAGGATCAGAATGAAGGTGGCGAGCGAACGGCTGTTAACGAACTTCTCGCCAAAGGTCTCCAGCAGCATGCCGAGATCCATGCCGACCAGCAAACCCGTCGCCAGCCCTGCGACCACGACAACCAGCAGCGGGTTGAAGCGCAGTGCAAAACCAATAACCACCACCGGTATCCCGATAAGCGGCAACAGTGTAGAACCGTCCATAAACGTTTACCCTATCCAAAGTGAGCGTTGCGCGCCGGCGGCGATTTTTTTAATACTTCGCATCAGGGCGAAGTGGCTGCTTTGCGGCGAGCGATGTTGTGTTTTGCGTCAGGCTCCACAGAACCTGGACTAAAAAGCTATATCTGAAGCGCAAAAACATGTAAACAATTTATCAATAAAATGTTCTTATTTTATCGATGAGTTTACATTTCCGGGCGGATTATACGCGCCCATAAGGATCGTTATGACCGCAAAAAAAAGTGCGACCTCCGCGAACAGCGATGACATTACCGATGGCCGTATCGTGTCTTCCCGCCATCTGGTTTCTGAGCGCTGCGCGGAGCTGTCGGAGCTGGAATACGCGCTGATCATGACCAGCAACGCGTTTAACAAATGGATGGTGCGCTGTATGACCGCAGCCGGAGAGCCGGATATGGGGGCCTTTGACGTGTCGCTTCTGCATCACGTCAATCACCGTGACCGTAAAAAGAAGCTGGCCGATATCTGCTTCGTGCTGAACGTGGAAGATACCCATGTCGTGACCTATGCCCTGAAGAAGCTGGTCAAAGCGGGCTATGTCACCAGTGAGAAAGCCGGCAAAGAGCTTTATTTTTCGACGACAGAAGAAGGTAAGGCGCTGTGCATGAAGTATCGCGATGTGCGGGAAGCCTGCCTGATCAACATTCAGGCGGAAAGCGGTATTGCGGGGGCGTCTATCGGGGAGACCGCGCAGCTGCTGCGCACGATCTCCTCGTTGTATGACACCGCCGCCCGGGCGGCGGCATCACTGTGACTCAGGGACGTCTGAACAGGGTGATACTGCGTCCCGGCAATTCATAATCAACGGCCGTGGTAAAGACCTCCCCGGTGGTCACGTCTTCAGCCGTTGATAATTCCAGGACCCAACCCCCTGTACCAAACTGCGGGATCTGGAACGGCACGACGCCCTCGAAAGGATTAAAGAGCATCAGGATATCGTGCCAGATGCCCTCCTCCTGCTGAAGGTCGGGCCGGCTGATCGCCACCCCCAGCGTGGCCCCTTCGTCCCACTGCTCTGACTGCTGCGGCCCGCCGCCGGCGTTGAACCAGCGGATCTCCAGCCCGTCGCGCCAGCTCTCGCGGCGCAGCAGGGGTTGCGTCGCCCGAAGCGCGATCAACCTTTGGGTAAATTCGCGCAGCGCAACGTCGTTTTCAGACATGCCGTTCCAGTCAATCCATGAGATCTCGCTGTCCTGGCAGTAGCCGTTATTGTTGCCTTTCTGGGTGCGCCCGAACTCATCGCCCGCCAGCAGCATCGGCGTGCCGTGAGAAAACATCAGCGTGGTAAGGAAATTGCGTTTCTGCCGCTCGCGGGTTGCGATAATGTTCGGATCTTCGGTTGGTCCTTCCTCGCCATAATTACAGGAGCGGTTATCGTTATGGCCGTCGTTGTTCTCTTCCCCGTTATCGGCGTTATGTTTCTCGTTAAACGAAACCAGATCGTTTAGCGTGAAGCCATCATGGGCGGTGATGAAGTTGACGCTCGCCCACGGGCGACGCCCGCGCAGATCGTACAGGTCACCGGAGCCGAGCAGCCGCGCGGCAAAATCGGTCGAGACATTATCCCCCTTCCAGTATTCGCGAACGGTATCGCGATACTTATCGTTCCACTCGCCCCAGCCAGGCGGGAAGCCTCCCACCTGATAGCCGCCCGGGCCGATATCCCAGGGTTCGCCAATCAGTTTCAGCCGGGATAACACAGGGTCCTGCGACATCGCATCAAAAAAGCCGCCGCGCGGATCAAATCCTTCCGGTTCACGCCCCAGAATGGTGCCGAGGTCAAAGCGGAAACCGTCTATATGCATTGATTCTGCCCAGTAGCGCAGGGAATCCATCACCATCTGCAGCACGCGTGGATGTGATGTATTTACCGTATTTCCGGTGCCGGTGTCGTTAATGTAATAGCGATGCTGATCCGGTAACGTGCGGTAATAGCAGAAGTTGTCGATGCCTTTGAACGACAGCGTTGGCCCCAGCTCATTGCCCTCTGCGGTGTGGTTATAGACCACATCGAGGATCACTTCGATGCCCGCGTCGTGGTACGCGCGCACCATATCCCGGAATCCCTGAATCCCCGCCGGGCCGTAATAACGCGACGCCGGGGCAAAAAATCCCAGCGAGTTATACCCCCAGAAGTTCTTCAGACCCCGGTCAAGCAGGTGCTGATCGTCCGGGAACCAGTGAACCGGCAGCAGCTCCACCGAGGTGATGCCCAGACTTTTAATGTAATCAACCGAGGCTTTATGCCCCATACCCTCAAAGGTGCCGCGCAGCTCGGGCGGAATCGCCGGGTTTAGCTGCGTAAAGCCCTTAACGTGGCTCTCATAGACCACGGTATTGGGCCACGGAATGTCTGGCCGGTTGTTATCCTGCCAGTCAAAGGCATTAGGATCGATGACCTTACATTTTGGCGTAAACGGAGCGCTGTCACGGGTGTCAAAGCTCAGGTCTTTCTCTTCGTGACCCAACTCGTAGCCAAAATGGGCGTCGTTCCAGTCGATGTTCCCGACCAGTTCGCGGGCATAAGGATCGACAAGCAGTTTGTGCGGATTAAAGCGATGGCCATTCTCCGGATCGTAAGGCCCGTAAACGCGATAGCCATAAAGCGCACCCGGCTGCAGGTCGGGCACATAGCCATGCCAGACTTCGTGGGTATACTCCGGCATCTCCAGCCGGGCGATTTCCGTTTTACCGGAAGGATCGAACAGGCACAGTTCCACCCGCTCCGCATGGGCGGAGAAGAGCGCGAAGTTCACCCCACTGCCATCATAATTAGCGCCCAGTTGCTGGCCATGACCAGACCGAATTTCAAACTTACTGTCCTTAGGCATTTTTATTTCTCCACGATTATTCGCAGGTAAGCAGTACCACTAAACATCCTGTTTCTGATGTCAAATCCAGAGTGTCTTGCAGAAGGCGGCTTTCGCCGGTAAACAGATCCCGGTAACGCTTTCCGGCCAGCTCGGCTGGCAGGGCTACCGTCGTGTTGGTCCACAGTTTTTCATTTGTGGTGACGTTAAAGACCAGACGCGGCACGGCAACAATCAGCGCCTCGCCATCCTTAACGCGGGCATAGGCAATCAGGTTCTCTTCGCGCTCGCCGGTCACCTTGAGCGGCAGCCAGTCGCCGTAGCGGAACAGCGCTGAATAGTGCGGTCTGAGGCGCAGCAGCGTGGCGGTGACATACTGCTTCACGCGGCCATCTCGCCAGCACTGCTCATGGTCAAATACGCTTGCATCCAGGGTGCTGAGATCCTGTACCAGCGTCGCGAAGTCCGGCTCGCGTCGGTTATCCGGGTCGACAAGGCTGAAGTTAAGCGCCTCGCTGCCCTGGTAGATATCGGGTACGCCTGGTGCGGTCAGTTTGATCGCCGTCTGGCTCAGGCTGTTCATCAGGCCTGCGCGAATAAACGGCTGCAGGCTTTCACTGAAATCATGCAGGAACACAGTGTTATCCGGCGAGAGGAGATGCCGGACGTAATCCATCACCACGTTCTCATAGCTCTCGTTGCTGTCGATCCAGTCGGTGCGCTGTTTGGCCTCGCGCAGCGCTTTTTCGATAAAGCCCAGGAAGCGCGTTTCGAGCGATTTAAGGCCGTCGTGGTCATCCGGAGAGAGCGTGGCGGGCCACACCCCCGCCAGCGCCTGATAGATCATCCAGGTATCCGCGGCGTTCGGCGCGGTGCCGTCATTGAGGAAACGCACCTGGGTCTGGTTCATCTTTCGCCAGCGCGCCAGGTTTTCTCCCCACTGTTCCGGCGCTTCGGTCAGGGTGTAAAGACGCGCCCGCGTATCTTCCCCACGCTTGGTATCGTGGGTTGAGGTGCCAAGCAGCGCATCGGGCTGACGGGCCAGACGGATGCGCATTTCCTGATGAAAACGCGATATCGAGAAAGCGCGAGGCGTGGGATCGGCCCCCACCTCGTTCAGGGCAAGCTCCAGGTTGTTCCTGAAGAACAGCGTGTCTTCGACGGATTTCGCCATCAGCGGGCCGGTCAGCTGCTGGAAACGGGTTCTGAACAGCGTGGCGGCATCGCGGTCGCGCTCCGGGAGGTCGCCGGTAAGAATGTGCACAATCAGACTCAGCGCAGGTTCCGAAGTGTTAACGCTGGCAACCACGCGATTAAGCAGCACGACATCGCTCGGCGTTAAGCCCTCTGCGGTGCCGTAGGTACGGTAGACAGGAAACGCGATCAGCAGCTCGCGCAGCGCATGGCGGATCTCCTCAACCGGGATCTCCGCGCCGTTGTGCTGTGCAAGCTCCGTTGCGATGGTAAGCAGCGTGGTGAATTCGCCTTCGAAATTGCGATCGGTCATCAGACCTTTGGCATCCCGCAATTCTGCGTGTCGATCAACCGTCGTACCCAGCGTCTCATCGTGAATTTTCTCCAGCCGCTCAAGGCTGTTGTCATCCACCAGCACCTCCGCCAGCGAGGCGATAAACTCGTACCCGGTGGTGCCCGATACCGGCCAGTCAGCGGGCAGTTGTTCACCTTTCGCCAGTATTTTCTCCACCGTGATATAGCAGTCTGGCCCGGTCGCCTCACGCAGACGGTTGAGATACCCCAGCGGGTCTGCAAGACCGTCGATATGGTCAATGCGCAGGCCATCAACGATACCGGCGTGAACCAGCTCAAGGATCAGACGATGCGTGTCGTCAAACACTGCGTCATCTTCCACCCTGACACCCACCAGCCCCGTTATCTCAAAGAAGCGTCGCCATGAGAGCTGTTTGGGTGCCTCGCGCCAGGACATCAGTTGCCAGCTCTGCGCCTCGTGCAGCTCTGCAATGCTCTTATCTTCAGAGAAGGTGCCGGGGTTAAGCGGATACACCGCATCATAATACACCAGCGACGCCTTATCGGTGACACTGTCACGCTGTAAGGTAATGGCACCCTTCTCCAGTTCGGCCTCAAAGGTGTCGCCCAGGAACGGCAGCGTGAGCGGGCGCGACCAGTCGATATCAAAGTAGTGCGCATAGCGGCTCTGGCTGCCATGTTCGATCACGTCTCGCCACCAGAGGTTTTCCAGCGAGGTCGACATGTGGTTGGGGACGATATCAAGAATCAGCCCCATGCCCGCCTGTTTCAGCGCGGCCGCCATGCGGTCAAAGCCTTCTCGTCCGCCAATGGCCGGATCGATCTCGTTGGGATCGGTCACGTCATAGCCGTGCGTCGAGCCGGACGTCGCCGTAAATATCGGTGAGGCGTACAGGTGGCTAATGCCGAGGTCTTTAAAATAGGGCACCAGTTCGACAACGCGATCGAAGGTCATGCCATTGCGAAACTGAATACGGTACGTGGCGGCAGGGATCATAACGATGCTTCTCCTTCAGCAAAGCGGACAACGGCGCTGTACGGGGGCAACGCGTCGCCCGGTTCAGGCCAGGCAAACAGCGTTTCGCCGGGAAGATCGGGCAATGCAGCGGACGTCTCTGCAATATTCAGCGCCAGAGAAAGCGTCCCGGACGGGAAGCGCCAGCTTACCGCCACCATGCCGGGTGCCGTCTGCACCACGGTGCCCTCAACGGTACCGCCCTGGCGAAGTAACGGCACGATATGAGCATGGCGCAGGGTAAGCAGGTGGCGCGTAAAGCGTAGCCACGTCTTGCCCTCATCCGTCGCCACGTTATTCCAGTTGATTTTTGAGCGCATAAAGGTGTTCAGATCGTTCGGATCCGGGACGGTCTCATCATGTCCCGAGTGGCCAGAAAACTCTTTGGCGCGCCCTTCCCGCACGGCTTTCGCCAGGTCGCCATGGAAGTCGGTGAAAAACAAAAACGGATGGGTTTCGCCAAACTCTTCGCCCATAAACAGCAGCGGAATATGCGGTGAAAGCAACAGCGCGGCCAGCAGAACGCGGGTTTTTTCCGGCCCTGCCAGGGTGATAAGCCGCTCTCCCTGTGCGCGGTTGCCGGTTTGATCGTGGTTTTGAATAAAATCGACGAAGAACTGCGGCGGCTGGCTGCGGCAATCTACGCCGCGCGGTTCGCCGGTCTGGAGAGATACCTCGCCCTGGTAGACAAACCCTTCCGCCAGCGCGCGGGCGAATTTTTCCTCAGGCCGATCCGCAAAGTCCTGATAGTAGGCATGCGTTTCGCCGGTCGCAAAAACGTGGGCGGCATTGTGAAAATCATCGTTCCACTCGGCGGTAAAGCGTGGCGTTTCGCCTTGCGCATCCCGGGGATGCAGAAAAATCACGTTGCGGCTGTCTTCGGTGGTGAGATGAATATGCCGGTCAGGAATCACCTCCCGAATGCGGTCGGCAATCTCTTCCAGTACAGGGGTTTCAGACGGGTCGTGGATCTGGTCAATGGCATCAAAGCGTAAACCGTCCAGATGATATTCAGTCAGCCAGTAAAGCGGTGCGTCGACAATGTATCGCCTGACCGCCTCGGTCTGGTAGGCAATACCGTTGCCCCACGGCGTCATGCGCTCCGGGTCGAAAAAGGCAGGCGACAGCAAAGGCAGGTAGTTACCTTCGGGGCCGAAGTGGTTAAGGACGATATCCAGCACTACCGACAACCCCAGCCCGTGCGCGGCATCGATAAAGGCGTGGAAATCTTCCGGCGTGCCGTAGGCCGAGTGCGGCGCATACAGTAATACGCCGTCGTATCCCCAGCCGCGCGCACCGCCAAACTGCGAGACGGGCATCACTTCAAGCTGCGTAACACCCAGTTCCACCAGGTAAGGCAGCTTATCAATCGCTGCAAGGAACGTGCCCTGCGGGGTGAAGGTGCCGATATGAAGTTCGTAAATCACCGTCTCTTCCCACGGGCGTCCTTTCCAGTCAGGGTGAGCGTGAGGATAACGCCCCGAATCGATGACAATGGAAGGTCCGTTAACATCCCCTTTCTGGGCTCGCGAAGCGGGATCGGGAATAGCTAAGCCGTCCTGCAAAACAAACTGATACTCTGTCCCGTGCTTCACATCCGGTACGTCGACCTGGAACCAGCCATGCCCTGTCGCCACCATGGGAATATCGGTTTCCGTAAGACGCAGCGTGAGATCCTGTTGTCCTTCAGCCCAGACGCGAAAACGTACGACGTCAGAGGAGATGAACTCAGCGCCCCAGCGTGTGTGAAATGTCCTGAATTCCATTTATTGTCCTCGATTGACCCTAATTTACGCCCAACGAAGTACAAGCTTAGTTCAGGAATGGAAGAGTGTTACGGCGGGCGTACGTTAACCGCCCAAACTGCGGGGTTTAGGCTTTTTGGCGAGGGAATATAGATTTATCTGATTTTCCGCGTTTTGCCCGTCCAGGTCGCATTTCCGGCTACGCTTGAAATTCATCACTAAGGAGGCCGATATGACGACAGGAACTAACCCCACTTTGCATTACCCTCGCCCGCCATTTGTGGAACAGCCACAGCAGGCCCCCGGACTGGCATCAGAAATGAAGCCTATTCCGGATCATGGTGAAACCAGCTATATCGGTTCAGGCAAACTGGAAGGGAAAAAAGCCCTCATCACCGGCGGTGACTCTGGTATCGGGCGCGCGGTGGCCATCGCTTATGCGCGTGAAGGTGCTGACGTCGCGATTGGCTACCTTCCTGAGGAAGAGTCCGACGCAGCGTCGGTGATTGCCCTGATTCAGGCAGAGGGTCGTAAAGCCGTCGCCATTCCGGGCGATATTCGCGTTGAGTCGTTCTGCGATACGCTGGTTGAAAAGGCCGTGGCGGAGCTGGGCGGGCTGGATATTCTGGTTAATAACGCAGGCCGTCAGCAGTACTGTGAATCGATTGAAGATCTCACCACCGCCGATTTTGATGCGACGTTCAAGACTAACGTTTACGCGCCGTTCTGGATCACCAAAGCCGCGCTGCGTCATCTAAAAGAGGGGGCGGTTATCATCAATACCTCTTCCGTTCAGGCCTTCAAACCGAGTGAGATTCTGGTGGATTATGCCCAGACCAAAGCCTGCAACGTGGCGTTTACTAAGTCTCTCGCTAAGCAGCTTGGGCCGCGCGGTATTCGGGTAAACGCCGTGGCGCCGGGTCCGTACTGGACGCCCCTGCAGTCGAGCGGCGGCCAGCCTCAGTCGAAGGTTCAGTCTTTCGGCAAAGACACGCCGCTGGGGAGACCGGGCCAGCCTGTTGAAATCGCCCCGCTGTATGTCCTTTTTGCCTCGGATACCTGCTCCTATGCCTCTGGCCAGGTCTGGTGTTCGGACGGCGGCACGGGCGTAGCGTAATTACGCCTGAGCAAGCGTGGTTAAGAATTTCTTCAGCACTTCAGAGCGAATGAAACGGTGACAAATCAGCGTCAGTTCGCTCTCTTTAATGCGATCGAGGATATCGATATAGACCACGTTTTCAACGCGTAACGTCCTGGCTGACGCGGGGAGCAAGGCGATACCAAACCCCGCGGACACAAGGCTCACCACGGTAGGCACATCGCTCGCCTGTTGAACCACGCTGGGTTGGATCCCTGCTCCGGCACAGACATCATTGAAATACTGCTCCAGCCCCATGCCCTGCGGATCGCGCAGGGCAATCCATTTCTCCCCTTTAAGCGATGCCAGCGTCAGCGCAGCGGACGTTGCCAGCGGATGTTCGCTGTACAACGCCAGAATGCTTTTCTCCCCGGCAAAATAAATGCTCTGCAAATCGTCAGGAAGCGCGGGCAGCGGCGCGCGGACAATCGCCACGTCCAGATCGTTACGCTGAATTGAGGCATAAAGGTTCTGCACATTTCCGGTCGTCATGGAAAGCGTGACGTTAGGCCACCGCGCATGAAAATGACGAAGCACGGCAGGCAGTTTCGCCTCAAACATCGCGCTGGAGACGCACCCCAGGTTCAGTATGCCCTGCTCGCCTCTGGCGGTTTGCCTGGCATCCAGAATGGCCTGCTCTGTCATGGCGATGGCCAGCCTGGCTTTGGTCAGAAAGGCCTCCCCTGCGGGCGTAAGCGTCAGCCGCCGGTTCGCCCGGCTAAAGAGCGTGACGCCCAGCTGCGTCTCAAGGGACTTAATCTGCTGGCTGAGCGCCGGTTGCGCCATGTTCAGGCGTTCTGCGGCCCGGTGCATGTGCAGCTCTTCAGCCACCGTAATGAAATGACGCATCAAACGAAACTGCATAAAGCCACTCCGCAAACCAATCGATATTAAATTTCATATCAAAATAGCAGTAATGATGCAATTGATAGAGATTATTAATCCCCTGACAATGGAGGCATTCACACAAGGGAGGACAGTATGGAAAAGCCAGTCAACGATCTCAGAAGCGCCATCGCATTACTGCAACGCCACGAGGGGCAATATATTGAAACCAACCATCCGGTCGACCCCAACGCCGAGCTGGCGGGCGTCTATCGCCACGTTGGCGCAGGCGGCACGGTAAAACGCCCTACGCGCATTGGCCCGGCAATGATGTTCAATAGCATCAAGGGCTACCCGGATTCCCGCATTCTGGTGGGGATGCATGCCAGCCGGGAAAGAGCGGCGCTGCTGTTAGGGTGCGAACCCTCCGAACTGGCGAAACACGTAGGCCAGGCGGTAAAAAAACCGATTGCCCCGGTAGTCGTCCCGGCAGCCCAGGCACCGTGTCAGGAGCAGGTATTTTACGCTGACGATCCTGATTTCGATCTCCGCAAGCTGCTGCCTGCGCCCACTAACACGCCGATTGATGCCGGTCCGTTTTTCTGCCTTGGGCTGGTGCTGGCAAGCGATCCGGAAGACGCTTCGCTGACCGACGTGACCATTCACCGTCTTTGCGTGCAGGAGCGCGATGAACTTTCCATGTTCCTTGCCGCCGGGCGACACATCGAGGTCTTTCGTCAGAAAGCCGAAGCGGCCGGTAAGCCGTTGCCGGTCACCATCAATATGGGGCTGGATCCGGCTATCTATATTGGCGCGTGCTTTGAGGCACCGACCACGCCGTTTGGCTATAACGAGCTGGGCGTGGCGGGCGCGTTACGTCAACATCCGGTTGAGCTGGTCCAGGGCGTGTCCGTCAATGCAAAAGCCATTGCTCGCGCCGAGATCATCATTGAAGGCGAACTGTTGCCGGGCGTGCGCGTCAGGGAAGATCAGCATACTAATACCGGCCATGCGATGCCGGAATTCCCCGGCTACTGCGGTGAAGCGAACCCCTCCCTGCCGGTCATCAAGGTTAAAGCAGTGACCATGCGCCATCAGGCCATCCTGCAAACGCTGGTCGGCCCCGGGGAGGAACATACCACGCTTGCCGGCCTGCCTACCGAGGCCAGCATCCGTAACGCCGTGGAAGAGGCTATTCCGGGCTTTCTGCAAAACGTCTATGCACACACCGCGGGCGGCGGGAAATTCCTCGGTATTTTACAGGTGAAAAAACGTCAGCCCTCGGACGAGGGGCGTCAGGGTCAGGCGGCGCTGATCGCGTTAGCCACCTACTCTGAGCTTAAAAACATTATTCTCGTGGATGAGGACGTGGATATTTTCGACAGCGATGACATCCTGTGGGCCATGACGACCCGGATGCAGGGCGACGTCAGCATCACCCATCTGCCCGGCATTCGCGGACATCAGTTGGATCCGTCTCAGGCCCCCGACTACAGCACCTCGATCCGTGGCAACGGCATTACCTGCAAGACGATATTTGACTGCACGGTCCCCTGGGCGCTGAAATCCCGGTTCGAGCGTGCACCGTTTATGGAGGTTGACCCGCGCCCGTGGGCGCCCAATCTGTTTAAATCCTGACAGCCCTCTTTCTTCACCCCCTCGGGGGTGAAGAAACGCACGCGAAAATTGCTGCTTTCCCGCCTTTCTTGTACCCTTCTCTTCGTTGCTTTCCCCCACACTTTTTAAGACATCCGGACGCGCTATGACTGCACACGTTTCGAAAGACCCTCTCCACGGCGTAACCCTGGAAATGCAGGTAACCGCGCTGGTTGCGCGCTACGGCTGGAGCGAATTAGGCAATCGAATCAAAATTAACTGTTTCAGAAAAGATCCCAGCGTCAAATCGAGCTTAAAATTCCTGAGGCGTACCCCGTGGGCGCGCGCCGAAGTGGAAGCGCTGTATCTGGACTCACTCAATGACGATGACGTTGAACCACAGCCTGAGCCAGCCTTTAATCCCTGGGCCAACAGCCGGATCACGAAGAGCTAATACATCCATGACACAACATGTAAAACGGATTGGTGCGCTGGTGGGTTGTGCACTTTTACTTGTTAGTTGCGCCTCAAAACCACCGAAATCGCTGGTTACCCCACTGCCGTCGGCGAATAAACCGACGCCCCGGACTCATGAACCGATGCGCGGGATCTGGCTGGCGACGGTCTCCCGACTTGACTGGCCGCCGGTATCGTCGGTTAACACCCTCAATGCCGATCAGCGCGTTGCACAGCAAAAACGGGCGCTGACGGATAAGCTGGACAAGCTCCACACCCTCGGCATTAACACCGTCTTTTTCCAGGTGAAGCCCGACAGCACCGCGCTCTGGTCATCTAAAATCCTGCCATGGTCAGACACCCTGACAGGGAAAATTGGCGAATACCCCGGCTACGATCCACTGCAGTTTATGCTGGACGAAGCCCATAAGCGCGGTATGAAAGTTCACGCCTGGTTCAATCCCTACCGGGTATCCACCAATATAAAACCGTCAACCGTTGCTGAACTCAACCGCACCGCATCGCTGCACCCTTCCAGCGTCTACGTGCAGCACCCCGAGTGGGTACGCGTTTCCGGCGACCGCTTCGTGCTCGACCCCGGCATTCCTGAGGTCAGGGACTGGATAACCCAGGTGGTGTCCGAGGTGGTCGCGCACTATGCCATCGACGGCGTGCAGTTTGATGATTACTTTTATACCGAAACGCCCGGCTCAACCCTGAATGACGCGCAGACTTACCGGCAATATGGTCAGGGATTCAGTTCGAAAGCCGACTGGCGTCGTCACAACACCCATCAGCTTATCGTTCAGGTCTCCAGAGCCATTAAGCAGCTTAAGCCGGACGTTGAGTTTGGCGTAAGCCCGGCAGGCGTGTGGCGCAACCGTTCGTACGACCCGGCCGGGTCCGACACGCGCGGTGCGGCGGCTTATGATGAGTCCTACGCTGACACGCGTCAGTGGGTGCAGCAGGGGCTGCTGGACTACATTGCGCCGCAGATCTACTGGCCATTCTCGCGGGATGCGGCGCGCTATGACGTGCTGACAAAATGGTGGGCCGACGTCGTAAAACCGACCCATACTCGCCTGTATATCGGCATTGCGTTCTATAAGGTGGGCGCGCCATCCAAAAAAGAGCCAGACTGGACGGTGAATGGCGGCGTGCCGGAGCTGAAAAAACAGCTCGATTTGAACGATTCGCTGCCTAACGTCAACGGCACCATTCTGTTCCGCGAAGACTATCTCAATCAGCCCCAGACGCAGGACGCGGTGACGTACCTCAGGGGCCGCTGGGGACGTTAAGACAAAAAATTAAGCCAAATAGGCAGGCAGAAACGTCCTGTTTCTGCCTGATTTGATTAGGGTTTAGGCCCGAACATCGCCTCCAGCTGTTTCTCGTCCGGCATTCCTACCACCTGCTGTAGCTCGTTATCGGCGTTGAGATAATAAATCGCGGGCGTGGCATTCGCCCCGAGGCTGTCCATTAACTGCTGATGCTGCTGTAACAGCGCAACGGTCTCACGCGACGCCTTACCCTCGTTTTTCGGTAATTTTTTGCCACCGGAAAGCTCATACTCTTTCCAGGCGTTGACCGGATCCCTGGCATTGAGGATCAGGGACGCGTTACGCCCGCTTTGAGGGTTGAGAAACGCAACCAGCAGCGTATTCAGCTGAACCTTGTCCGCCTTCACCCACGGCTGCGCGGCAGACCAGAAGGCTTTGCAGTACGGACAGAACGGATCGGCGAACACGAATACTTTGCGCGGCGCGGTATCCGCCCCCTCTTTCAACGGCTGCGCGGCGTTCAGCTTCTTCCACATCTCCCGGCCCAGCGGAGCGTAGATCTCCTTCTGGAAATAGTCCTCGCTGAGGTTTTTGCCCTTCTCATCATACAGATAACCGGAAATCACGTGCCTGCCGTCGGGCGTTAAAAAGAGTGTCACGCCCATATCCTGATATTGTCCAAGCCAGGCCGGTGCCCCGCCGGGGGCATCGATTTTCTTGATGATCGTAATGTTTTGCTGCTCGCTGAAGTGCTTAACCACCTCCGGCACGGCCTCAGCGGCCTGCGTCAGGCCGGATGCCATCAGCAGTGAAAGTAACAGTCGTTTTTTCATTTTCCTCTCCGGAGTGCGTCGCTGACGATTTCATCGAATTGTTCATAGGGAACCCAGCCGGGCAACAGGACATCACCGATGAGCGTTGCGGGCGTGCCCTGAATACCGAGTTTTTCCGCGATCAACAGGCTGCGTTTGATCGTAATCAGGCTTTCGTCATCCGGGGCCGTGATGTTGACCCCCGCCCGTTTCTGGGCCTCCTGAATACTGGCGTCGTCGTGGTAACCCTTTTTCGCCATCAGAGTATCGTTAAATTTCATAAATTGCCCGGGATGGCTGCGCCAGAGGGTTAAGGCGTCACGAGCCGCCGTAACGGAACTCTCAGCGCGGTATGGCAGAAACTTATACACCACTGCCACCTCCGGATGTTTTTCTACAATCTTTTCCAGATAAGGATCGAATTTTTTGCAGTAGGGGCAGTTGTAGTCGGTGAACACCACCAGCGTCAGCTGGGGTTTTGTAGCCCCGATGCGCGGGGAATTCGGATCGTTAAACAAGAAGTCAAAGACAATCTTCTGCGCGCGCTGCTCCTGCGCCTGCTCCGGCGTAAGCGCATCTGCGGCCATCGCCTGAACGGCGGTAAAAAGCAGCAGCAGTGTAATCACTAATTTTTTCATCATGTTAACCTTTGGCGTTATTCAGCGTGGCGATCAGGGAGCGTTTGTCGAGCAGCGGCGAGAGGATCACGCCGTCGGGCTTGCCGGGGCCAGAAACCTCGTTGAACGGGATGGCGTAGCGGTTTCGTCTGGCGAGGAAATCGGCAATCAGCGGCGAAGGCTTGCTCCAGTCACCGCGCAGGGCCACCACGTCCGGCTCACTCAGGGCGGCAATCACCTCAGGCTGGTTTAACACCCGATGTTCGTTAACCTTGCAGGTCACGCACCAGTCAGCGGAAATATCCACGAACACGCGTTTCCCCTGCGCCAGCGCGCGCTGAATAGCCTCCTCGGTTAAGGGTTGCCACGGGATCGCTGCTCTGCTGGCCTCGCTCCGGGAAGCAGGCTCCGCGAGCACCAGCCCACGCAACTGGTAGCCGCCAAAGACTGCCAGCGACATCACCACCAACCAGAAGATCGGCGCGTTTTTTTGCCCAATTCGGGCGTAAATCACGATCGCCACCACGATCATGACAAGCATGATGACGTGGCTTATAACGTTACCCAAATGCTGCTGGAGCAACGTCGCCAGCCAGAGACTGGACGCCAGCATCATCGCCCCGAGAATGATCTTGAGCGTATTCATCCAGCGTCCCGGATGTGGCAGCAGCATGGCGGTTTTCGGGATCAGCGCGACAAACAGCCAGGGCAAGCTCATCCCCACGCCAAGCATCAGGAAGATCAGCCACAGCGTCGGCAAGGGTGACGCCAGCGCAAAGGCCACGGCGGTCCCCAGGAATGGCGCGGAGCACGGCGTGGCGAGCAGCGTGGCGAACATGCCCTCATAAAAACTGCCCGTTAAGCCTGAGCCACCTGCCGTTGCCAGCCGACCGGCTGCGGCAGAAGGCAGCAGCATTTCAAACGCGCCAAACAAATTCATCGCAAAAATGAATGTCACCGCGACCATCAGACCGATAAACCAGGGATTCTGGAACTGAATGCCCCATCCGAGCGAAGCGCCGGTCAGCTTCAGGGCCGTCACCATCGCGGCCAGCAACGCAAAGGAGGTCAGAATACCGGCGGTCGTCGCCAGGAAACGTACCCTGATCTTGCGCCTGTCGGATCCAGCGTGCAGCACGCTGCTCAGCTTCATTCCCATAACCGGCAGTACGCAGGGCATCAGGTTCAGGATCACCCCGCCGAGCAGTGCAAAAGCCAGCATGCTGAAGAGGTTCGTTGAACGCCCCTGAGCGGCGGGTTCCGCGCCCACGGTCATCACGGTTTCCTGAGCCTTGTCGCCGTTGGTCAGCACAAACGACAGTTTTTTTCCTTCAAGCGTAGCGGGCTTATCTCCCCACTCATCGGTCACCGGCACCGTGACGCGCAGCTGATTGCCGGTGTGCTTAATCACCGGCTCGCCGGGCAGGATATCGCCCTCCAGCGGGTCAAAGTAGATCCCAGGATTATGCCACTCGCCGTCCGTCGTGCCCGTCACCACCAGTTTGTCGCCGGATAGCCAGGCCTCGAGATGGGAAGAAACGCCCGAGTCCCCCGGTATGGCACGCATGGCATCGTCAAAAGCGTCCTGGAACCCCGCATCAACGGGCGCGTTGAAATCCAGGTGCAGCTTGTAGTCCGTCAGCAGACAGACATTGCTACAGGTAGAGAGCGTCAGCGTGCCATCCAGCGTATCGCTGTTCAGGCCGGTCAGGGTCATCGGGATGACGACCTTATCGTGGAAACCCTGGGTGGTCAGGCCCGAGATGTCAAAGCGCGAGGGAACGGGCCAATGCCAGGTGTCCTGGACGCCTTTCGGCCAGTTAATTTGTGGGGCAACGCCGCCCTCGCCCGGCGAACGCCAGTAGGTTTTCCAGCCGGGCTGCAGCTCGACGGTAAGTAATGCCACTGTGTCGTGCTGGCGCTTTTCCGCCTGGACGCGAACCCGGGCGTGATCGTTTTGTGGGGAGGTTAACCAGCCTGTGTCTGCCGCATGTGCGATGCCAATGCAGGACAGCAACAGGAGGATAAAGCCCCTGAAGACGTTAAACATGTTTTACTCCGTGATTAGTGAAAATTATCGTGTGGTAACGATGTTTTCACTCACGGAAGACGCAGTTTTTGAGGTGTATTCGGGGAGGCGGGGCCTGAACAGGCTGTTCCCGGTAAACCCACGCGCGCGCCTGGGTAACCAGGTGCAGCAGCGCGAAGAAGATCACGATGGCGGGCAGCGCGCCGTCGAAGAACAACGGCTGGGCGCACAGCAGGGAGTGCGCGCCAAGCTGACACGGTGATGGGCCAGACTGCTCTGAGTCGGAGGTGTGATCCGCCCCGTCAGTCATCAGTACCGTTTGCGCCTGCTTTTCCAGCCCCTGCAAAAAATGGTTGAGATAGACCGCCCGCTGAACCAGGCAAAGCGCCATCGCCAGACAGGTGATTATCAAAAGCCATTTACCGAGAAGCGGACGGTTGCGCATAAGTTTCCATAATGATTGAACGCTTGGATCATAAACGATAGCGATGAATCTACAAGCCCCGGCGTGTAAGGTTTTGTCTGGCGACGCGTTTATGTACGCGTCAGCGCATCATATGCGGCCAGTGAATGTCCCCTACGCCGTTCAGCTGAGGGCGGGCAAACAAGAACCCCTGGAAACGGCGAATGCCCGCCGATTCGAGCCAGCACCACTCTTCCAGCTTCTCGATGCCTTCCGCCACCAGGGTGATTTCCAGATCGGTGCAGCAACTGACAATCGATTTCACGATGGCCTGCTTCGGGCCGCTAAGGTGGATATCGCTGACAATCTCACGGTCGATCTTGATTTTATCCGGCTGGAATTTCGTCAGCAGTGACAGTCCGGCATACCCGGAGCCAAAATCATCAATTGCCAGACCAATGCCCTCCGCCCGGAGTTGCTTGATGGCGCTGTTGAACTGGTTGAAACCGGAAATGATCTCATTTTCCGTCACCTCAATCACCACCTGCTCCGGCTGAAGCCCGTGGATCTTAATTTGATCCACCAGAAATTCGACCGCACCGGGCACTTTGACGAGTGACATGGGCAGCAGATTCACGGCGATTTTATGCCCGCCTATTCCCAGCTTTTCCGCCAGCGCAAATGCGTAAGCTTTTGTCTGGAGGTCAACTTCGTAGATTTTTTCCGGATCGAGCGCCTGAAAGAAATGTTCCGGGCTGCCGCCGTCATTGCCGCGTATCAGGGCCTCGAGGGAGCTGATTTTACCTTCCGCAGGCTCCACGATCGGCTGGAGAGCAAACTGGCAGGACTGATCGGCCAGCAGGCCCACGCCGGTGGCAAACGGGGCGCGCTCACGGGACAGCGTCCATTGACTGGCATCAAAGGTCGTGCCGGGATTTGCTGGCCCTTTTCGATTGATAAACGACTGGATAAACTTGAAAACCCGATCGTCGGAGGCGAGATAGCTTTCCAGCTTGCTGTAATGCAGCACCGACTGGAGAATGTCCTTCGGAGATTTAACCTGCAAATCAAACAGCAACATGCCGACATGCTCAAACCGCCTGCGCGGACCATAGTCACGCATCAGTTCAACAACATCGCGGTGGCGTTTGTCCTCCCGAATCTTCAGGAAAAGCTTAACGACGCTCTCTTCCTTTCCTTCGAGGATTTGCAGAATTTCATGCCCATTGGAGAGCAAAATGCCGGTGATGTTCAGACCCGTATTGCGGATCTTAGCCCGCTCAACCAGCGCACCCAGCTGAGCGGCATCACAGGATGAATGTAACCGGCTTCGATAAATGAGTGTAGTCAGCACAGCAACGGGTTCCAAAGTTAAAAACGCTGAAAGCGAAGGTTCAGCATACTGCAAGCGGCTGAACTAATATATATACATAAGTCATACCAATGTTTAACGACTTTTCACCGGCTCGCTCAGCGTATCAATGCGCCCCTGCATATAGCTGTAGAACGGATTAGAGGTGACGCGCATCAGCGCCTCTTTACCCACGCTCAGTACCGAGGTTTCGCCCCACAGCGCAATGGTCCCGAGGCTGATGCCATAGCGGTTCTTCACCTCAGGCTGACGGCCATAGAGATCGTCATCCGGCGGGAACGGCACCGCCACGTGCGACAGCGAGTAGACGTCCTGCGGGTAAGGCAGCGACAGCGCCACGGACGTTTCAGCCGTACGGCCTGCTGGCGTGGTTTTCGCCACGGTATTGAAACTGTGCGGGCCGTCATTCGTGATAACCGTGACAGTGTAACGCCTTACTGCCGGAGGCAGCAGTTCAGAGACGGCAGTCCAGGACGAGGGTCTGAACAACGGACGGAAGCTCGCGGCCTGGTTGATGTCAAACATCACCAGCTCGCTGCCGTTAGCCGGAAGCCGATCGAACAATTTGGTGACCACGGCGCGGGTGCTAACCGTGGAATCCATTACCGACTGAAATGCCAGCACGGGCGGCAGTGCGTCAAGCCTGTTCTCTTTGCTGTCGCGGGTCAGCTGCTGCTGCAGAGCCTGGGTCAGCAGCCAGGACTGACGCGCGGCGTTAACCGGAAACGAGTTGTATTTATAAGGATTATATTCCGGCGAAATGTTAAGCCAGGCCGCCTTGGCAAAGGCGGGGAGCATTGCCGGTAGCCCGGCTAACCCGGCAAATCGGGCAAACGCGGTCACGCCAATCATCGGCGACAGCAGGACCAGTTGCTGGGGTTTACGAAGCTGCGGGTTGTCCAGCGCGTCGAGGGCGTATTTCATCGCCAGCGCCCCGCCGTTGGAATAGCCCACCAGATGCAGCGGAACATCGCCACCAAGACGGGTAGCCTCACGCACGGCAAGGCGGGTGGCGGCCAGCCACATCTCCCAGTCCACATTCGTCAGCGCGCCGGGGGCCGTGCCGTGACCGGGCAGACGCGGCACCACCGCCACAAAGCCGTGCTGCTGGTAGCGAATGGCCAGATGCCTGACGCTGTAGGGCGAGTCCGTCAGCCCGTGCAACAGCACGACGGCCCCGCGAGGCTTCCCGGCAGGCATCAGAACCATGGAACGGTTGGCATCAGGGGTGAACTGCCCGGGCCAGACAAGGCTCTGGCGGGCGTAGCGGTTAAGCGGCGTGCGCTCTGTCGCGTCGGTCTTCGACGTCACCTCAGCATCCAGGCTGGCGAAAATGGCCTTTTCGCGGGTGAGGTACTGCGCAAATGTGGCCTTATCCATCTCAGGGGCTGACAGCTCATCGGCGCGCCAGGTATGCCAGAGATGCAGCGCCGGGCCTTGCTGCGAGAGGTAAACCCGCACCGCGAGGAGCACAATCAGCACGATCCCCAGCACCATTGCCACTTTTTTTGCAAGAACGATCAGACGCACGCTGACACGCCAGGGCAAATTCGCCATGCCGATATCCCTTTGATAATCACAGTTTTACTATCTTAACAAAAAAGCGAAACGTCTGGAGTATTGATGAGGTGTATGAAAGGCGGATGAGAGACAGGAAAAAGCCGGGCATCGCCCGGCTCTGACTTAGTTCAGCGTGTAATCAAGGGTGATTTCCGCTTTCAGCACCTGCGATACCGGGCAGCCGGCTTTGGCTTTCTGAATGATGCCGTCAAACTGCTGAGGATCGATGCCAGGCACCGTGACTTTGCTTTTCAGCGCGATTTTGCTGATTGCAAAACCACTGTCGGTCTTGTCGAGCGACACGTCCGCCGTGGTGTCAATGGAATCCGCCGTGTAGCCGCTTTCGCCCAGCATCAGCGACAGCGCCATGGAGAAACAGGCCGCGTGTGCCGCGCCAATCAGCTCTTCCGGGTTAGTGCCCTTTTCCCCTTCGAAACGGGTATTAAAGCCGTAAGGTTGCTGGTTAAGGACGCCGCTCTCTGTGGAAACCGTCCCTTTGCCGCGCTTAATGTCGCCAGACCAGTGTGCTGAACCGTGCTTATGAATCGTCATTCTTGCTCTCCTTTTGGCTTACAAAGAGATAAGTATAGGACGCTACGCGTTTTCTGCAGGAAAGACAGACGAGTCTGACAAGGGTGCCAGATATGCCGCCAGCGCATCGAGGAACACCCGCTGCGCGGCGGGCTGGTAGTCACGCGACTGATAAATACCGAAAATCCCGATCGCTTTGGGCGTGTAGGCGCTCAGCACTGGCACCAGTTGCCCCGTCTGTAAGGCATCTCGCGCCTCACGCTCCGGCAGCATCGCAATGCCGCAGTGGTTAATGGCCGCCTCCATCAGCAGCGACGAAATGCTGGCACTCAGATTGCCGCTTACCGCTGTAGAAACCAGCTCCCCCAGTGGGCTGACAAAGCGCCACGACTGCCCGGCGAAAAAGCTGTAGTGCAGGCAGTTGTGCTGCATCAATTCCTCAAGCTGTTGCGGCGTACCCGCCTCTGCGAGATAACGTGGAGAGGCGCAGAGTACCGAATCGCACTCCCCCAGCCGGCGGGCGATCATGCCTGGCTCAGGATTATCGGTGATGCGGATCGCCACATCGATACGCTCGCCCACCAGGCTTACCGGATGGTTGTTGACGTCCAGCTCAATACGCAGCTGGGGATAACGCGCAAGCAGCCCGGGTAGCACCGGCGAAATGATTTGCATGGCGGTAAAATGCGCGCAGGCCACCCGCAGCGTGCCCGCGGGGGAGTCTTTCGCAGACTGATCCTCAATCTCCTGGGAAATTTGCGAGAGCGTGCGGGTTTTTTGCAGCACTTTTTCACCCGCCGCCGTCAGCGTCAGTTTGCGGGTTGAACGGTTAACCAGCCGTGTTCCCGCCCATTTTTCCATCTGCTCCAGATAACGGCTCACCATCGGACGGGAGATCCCCAGCGCCCGTGCCGCCGCGCTCAGGCTCCCCAGTTCGCAAATGCGGTTATAGACCTGAGCGGCAATAACGCGATCCATCTTATGCTCCATCTGCTCGATTTATGAAACTAAGCATGTCTTGTTTCAGGAATTCTGGCAAATGGTGAAATCCGTACAATAGAGTCTTTCCCGAATAACAGAGACAACATGATGAAGCTCACTCGCCTTGCATTGCTGTGCACCCTCTTCACCCCAGCGGTTTTTGCCGCACCGTTAACCATTGATACTTATAACCCGCAGGAGAAAGGTATTTTCGCAGTCTCCTCGACGCTGGTCTCCGGGCCGACAGAGGCTGTGCTGTTTGACGCACAGTTCAGCGTGAAAGACGGTGAAGCGCTGGTGGAAAAAATCCGCCGCACCGGCAAAACCCTCAACAAGATTGTGATCACTTCCGGCGATCCGGATTTCTACTTCGGCCTGCAGCCGCTGGTCAGCGCTTTCCCGAATGCCAAAGTGGTTGCCACGCAACAGGTCGTTGATCATATCAACGCCACGAAAGAGGCCAAGCTCGCCTTCTGGGGACCCCAGATGAAAGACGGCGCGCCCGCTAAACTTGTGGTGCCGCAGGTCATTGCCTCAAACACTTTTATGATTGACGGCGAGAAGGTCGATATCGAAGAGCCTGAAAGCTACGCGGCGTACGTGTGGATCCCGTCGACCAAAACGATTCTGGGCGGCACCGGCGTCTCCTGGGGGATTCACGTCTGGACGGCGGATACGCAAACCAAAGCCAGCCGTCAGCAATGGCAGCAGACGCTGGAGAATATGGCCGCGCATCAGCCAGAGCGCGTGATCCCGGGGCATTATCTCGGTACGCCGCCAGCCGGTACCGGGGCCATAGACTTTACCAAAGCTTATCTGGCCCAGTTTGAGAAAACCCTGGAGGAGCATAAAGACTCCGCAGGCGCGATCGCTGCAATGAAAAAAGTGTACCCCGCGCTTGCAGAAGAGAGCTCGCTTGAGCTGAGCGCCAAAGTGAATACCGGCGAGATGAAATGGTAATGAACTGAATACCTCCTGCTATATTTATTTTTTTATAGCAGGAGGAAATGATGACTTCGTCAGTTCGCGGTATTGACCACATTGGTATTACGGTTCCTGATATTGAACAGGCCACCCTCTTTTTTAAACAGGCATTCGACGCAACGGTTTTATACCACTCGGTTGACCCCGGCAGTGAAAATATTGACCATGATGCGCAGGAAAAAACATTAAGGTTATTTCCCGGCACAAAAATCCGCGCCATCCGTATGCTGGCTATGCCACACGGCCCGGGCGTTGAGCTGTTCGAAATGCACGGCCCTGAACAGGGGCACCCCGCCCGCGCCAGCGACTTTGGCCTCCAGCACTTTGCCGTGTATGTGGATGATTTTAAAAAAGCCATCTCCGCCTTCACCGCCGCAGGGGGAGAAATGTTTACCCAACCCAAGCCGCTCACGTTCCCGGCTGAACAGGGCGACGGCAATGCTTTCTGCTATGGCCAGACCCCGTGGGGAAGCGTGGTGGAATTGATCTCCTGGCCCTCTCCGATGCCTTTTGAAAAAACGACAAAATTACGCCGTTGGAAACCCTGAATTTTAATTCTGTGCTATGGAAAATGATATTTTTATTTCCAGGACGAATCTGAGCCACAACGCGAAAAATATTTGTCACTCTGTTTGTGAATTAAGATTTTGCAAGCCGTAACATTAAACAGACAACGACACGGAGGCAGCATGTTTACTTATTATCCGGCACACACCACAGCAGCTCAGCCCGAACTGGTCAACGCAATCGCGCAGGGTCTTCACGCCGAGCACGGTGCTGTTACTGAAGATGACATTTTGATGGAACTGACCCGGTGGGTGGAAGCCACAGACAATGACATCCTCAGTGACATCTACCAGCAGACCATTAACTATGTTGTCAGCGGGCGTAATGCCCCGTTGTAAAAATCTGCTATGCTGGATCTGCAACCTAAGGGGTTACATTTCGTTTGCGTAAGCAAACTTGTCCTTAAAACTATCAACAGGATTGAGGAGTAAATATGAAATCGAACCGTCAGGCACGCCACATTCTGGGGCTGGACTACAAACTCTCTAACCAGCGTAAAGTGGTGATTGAGGGCGACAGCGAGAAGCAAGTCACCCACGCTACCGGCAGAAAACGCCACGCAGGTAAGTAAGTCCCGTTAAGGATCCACAACACCATCGGTCACCCCGGTGGTGTTTTTTTTATGGTTTGCGGTAATTACCATTTACCTCCTTTATAATACCGCCCGACCCCACCCCGCAGCACAGGCCAGAAAGATGACAAACAGCAGTGTCAGGGACGGATCTTCAAAAAAGAGTGAGTGACATGGACAACAAACTGAAAAAACATCGTTCCTTATATATCCCTTATGCCGGACCGGTTTTACTGGAATTCCCCCTGCTGAACAAAGGCAGCGCTTTCAGCATGGAAGAGCGCAGCAGCTTTAACCTGCTCGGTCTGCTTCCGGAAGTGGTAGAAACCATTGAAGAACAGGCGGATCGCGCCTGGATCCAGTACCAGGGTTTCAAAACGGAAATCGACAAACATATCTACCTGCGTAATATCCAGGACACCAACGAAACCCTTTTCTACCGTCTGGTACAGAACCATCTCGAAGAGATGATGCCGGTGATCTACACCCCAACGGTGGGCGCGGCGTGTGAACGCTTCTCCGAGATCTACCGCCGCTCGCGTGGCGTCTTCATCTCCTGGCCTAACCGTCACAATATGGACGACATTCTGCAGAACGTGCCGAACCACAACATCAAAGTGATTGTGGTGACCGACGGCGAACGTATTCTGGGCCTTGGCGACCAGGGCATCGGCGGAATGGGGATCCCTATCGGGAAACTTTCGTTATATACCGCCTGCGGGGGCATCAGCCCGGCGTATACCCTGCCGGTCGTACTGGATGTCGGCACGAATAACCAGCAGCTGCTGAGCGACCCGCTGTATATGGGCTGGCGTCATCCGCGCATTACGGATGATGAGTATTATCAGTTTGTTGACGATTTCATTCAGGCCGTGAAGCAACGCTGGCCGGACGTGTTGCTGCAGTTCGAAGACTTTGCGCAGAAAAACGCCATGCCGTTGCTCAACCGCTACCGCGATGAAATCTGCTCGTTCAACGACGACATTCAGGGCACGGCGGCGGTCACCGTCGGCACGCTGATCGCCGCCAGCCGCGCGGCAGGCAGCCAGCTGAGCTATCAAAAAATCGTCTTCCTCGGCGCGGGTTCTGCGGGCTGTGGTATCGCCGAGCAGATCATCGCCCAGACGCAGCGCGAAGGCTTAAGCGAAGAGCTGGCCCGCTCGCGCGTCTTTATGGTCGACCGCTTTGGCCTGTTGACCGACGGCATGCCAAACCTGCTGCCGTTCCAGACCAAACTGGTACAGAAAAAAGACGCGCTGAAAAACTGGGATACGGACAATGAAGTGCTTTCCCTGCTGGACGTGGTGCGCAACGTTAAGCCGGATATTTTGATCGGCGTGTCCGGTCAGACGGGTCTCTTCACGGAGGAGATCATTCGCGAGATGCATAAACACTGCGAACGTCCTATCGTCATGCCGCTGTCCAACCCGACATCCCGTGTGGAGGCCACCCCGCAGGACATCATCGCATGGACCGAAGGCAATGCGCTGGTTGCCACCGGCAGCCCGTTCGAGCCGGTGCTGTGGAAAGACAAACTTTACCCTATCGCCCAGTGCAACAACTCCTATATCTTCCCGGGGATTGGCCTTGGCGTTATCGCCTCTGGCGCGTCGCGCATCACCGACGAGATGCTAATGTCGGCGAGCGAAACGCTGGCGAAGCACTCTCCGCTGGTGAACAACGGCGAAGGTCTGGTTCTGCCGGAGCTGAAGGACATTCAGACTGTGTCACGTGCCATCGCATTCGCGGTAGGCAAAATGGCGCAGCAGCAGGGTGTGGCGGTGAATACCTCTGCCGATGCGCTGCAGCAGGCCATCGACGATAATTACTGGAAGCCGGAATACCGCAGCTATCGTCGTACTTCAATTTGATCTGCGCTCCGACCTGGCCCTCTCCCTGTGGGAGAGGATCAGGGCACCCGATCGCAGTGCAGCCTAATCGCCCGGTGGCGCTTCGCTTACCGGGCCTACGGGCCAGATGTTCTCCCTTCCCCTGTGGCAGAGATCCCCACTAGCCAAACGTGCGTTCCCCCGCTACACTCCTCTCATCCATTAACTAACTGAATATATAAGGAGGCCTGTTATGCTGTACTGTGAAATTTTCAATTTTTCACATACTCTTGGTGATCGCATTTGCTCAGGCGTTATCGATATCGTGCTGCGATAACTTCGGCTTGAGCGAAGACACTACCCCCCTGAATCCCTTCTCTCGGGCTTACTGAGTTATCGTCAGCGATGTTTGACGAGGCATAAACATGCCTGTAACTCCTGGGTAAGCAACAATGAGCACACTACTCACTGCACAATCTTTACGTGTTGATACGGCGTTTGGCACGCTCTTCGACGCACTCTCCTTTACGCTGAAAAAAGGCGACCGCATTGGTCTGCTGGGCGATAACGGCTGCGGCAAAAGCACGCTTTTGAAGATCCTCGACGGCACGGATTCCCCTGCCGCTGGCAGCGTCTCTCTCGCCGGGCATTGCCTGGTGGCGCGCATCGAGCAACATCTTCCAGAGAGCCTGTTTCCGCTGACCATGCTGGACGCGGTTCTGGCGCAGCTTGCGCAGAGCGAGCGCGAAAGCCTGCGCTGGAGGGCCGAAACGCTGCTGGCCAGCATGGGCTTCTCTGCGCAGGATATGGCCTTGCAATCCGCCACGCTGAGTGGCGGGCAGCATACCCGCCTGCTGCTGGCGCGGGCGTTGATACGCGAGCCGGACCTGCTGCTCCTGGACGAGCCGAGTAACCACCTCGATCTGCCCACCATGCTGTGGCTTGAACAGTTCCTGCAAAACTGGTCCGGCAGCTTTGTGCTGGTCTCCCACGACAGACAGCTGCTGGATGCCGTCACGAACGGCAGCTGGATCCTGCGGGATAAAACGCTCCACCATTTCGCGCTTCCCTGCACCGCCGCGCGTCGGGCGCTGGTAACAAAAGACGAAAGCGATGCACAGCGTTTTAAGGCGGAACAAAAGGAGATCGACCGCGTCGCCGCCAGCGCTAAACGGCTGGCGACCTGGGGCAAGGTGTACGACAACGAGGATCTGGCCCGTAAAGCGAAACAGATGGAAAAACAGGTCGAGCGGCTGAAAGAGAGCCAGACGGAGGTCACGGCGGGCAGCCAGTGGACCTTGACCCTGCGCGGCGACGCGCTGCGGGCTGACCGTCTGCTGGAGATGGAAAACCTTGAGGTACCGCCTGCACCGGGGCTTCCGGCGCTGTTCAGCGTCGAGGCGGCCAGGCTTAAAAGCGGCGACCGGGTGGCGATTGTGGGACGTAACGGCTGCGGTAAATCATCGCTGATGAAGCTTATCTGGCGACATTTTCGCGGTGAACTGACGGACGCGAGGCTGAAACTTCATCCCCGCGTATCGCCAGGTTACTACGACCAGACGCTGCATCAGCTGCCGGACGCGGCATCTCTGCTGGATGCGCTGGAGCCGTTTGCGCCCGATCCCCACAACCGCAAAATGGCGCTTATCAGCGCCGGGTTCCCGTGGGCGCGTCACGGGCAGAAAGTCAGTACGCTGAGCGGCGGTGAGCGTTCTCGCCTGTTGTTCGTTGGCCTGACGCTTGCCCGCTATAGCCTGCTGATGCTGGATGAGCCGACCAACCACCTGGACATGGAAGGCAAAGAGGCGCTTGCCGACACCCTGCAACAGTTTGCAGGCGGCGTGCTGTTAGTCAGCCACGATCGTCAGTTAATCAGTCAAAGCTGCAACCGGTTCTGGCTGATAGAGGACGGTATGCTGACCGAATGGCACGATGCCGACGCGGTGTTTGCGCGTCTGCGTGAAGCGTCGGGTATCGCCCCTCAGGCGGCGTCATCCCGGCCTGCGGAACAGACGCTTTCATCAGCAGATGATCTGCTTGAACGGCTGGTTACGCTGGAGACGCTGCTTGAAGAGGATCTGGCGCGTAAGCCAAAGCATCAAAAGCCGCAGCTACAGGCACAGTGGCGTAAAGAAATTGAGGTGATAGAAGCACAGCTGTAAGTCTGCGCCCGGCGGTAGCCTCGCCGGGCCCATTTTTTTACTGCGGGTTTTTCGCTTTCCAGGCATCCCACGCCTGTTTGATCTCCTGCTTCGCGGTGTCGGCATCGTTGAAACCGCTCAGCTCCACCTTTTTACGCCCTTCCGGTAATTGCTTGTAGACCCTGAAAAAGGCCTCAAGGCGCTGTACCTCGATTTTTGGCAGATCGCTTAGCGCGTGAATATCGTCGTAGGTAGGGTCAATTTTGCTCGCCGGTACCGCAACGATTTTGTCATCCTTATCTCCGCCATCCACCATCTTCAGCACGCCAATCGCCCGCAGCTTGATCAGCGTGCCCGGTGCCATTGGCGCACGGGTATAAAAAATGACGTCCAGCGGATCGCCATCCCCCGCCAGAGACTGGGTCAGCGAGCCGTAGTTTGCCGGATAGGCCACAGGCATCGACTGAAAACGATCGGCCACGATAAAGCCGGTTTTAGCGTCGGTTTCATATTTAACGATCCCGCCCGCCGGAATTTCGGTCACGGCGTAGAATTCTTCGGGGGCGTTTTCCGGCTGAGGAAATTCGAGAATATTTTGTGCCTGAACGGAGGCAGACAGAAGAACGCTGATTGCGATAAGTTTTTTCACCAGATGCATTGTCTTTTAACTCTTCGGTTATCAAGAAGACAACACGTTACGTTTGGTACATGACAGAACCATGACGTTTTTTTGGCACTTTTTTGGCCCCCTGATTATGGCTGGATCGCTGTATTCTTAATCTGAAATCGGATGAAAGTATGACAATCTGTTGCGGCCGCCTTGCATTACCGCACTAAACTCTTAATCCTTAATGGGTATCACACCTGCAATGCAGATGCACATCATGAACAAGGAGAAACAGATGAAAGCTGCTGTCGTAACTCAGGATCATCAGGTAAACGTCACCGAAAAAACCTTACGCCTTCTCAAGCACGGCGAAGCGCTGCTGAAAATGGAATGCTGTGGAGTGTGCCATACCGATCTTCACGTTAAGAACGGTGATTTTGGCGATAAGACCGGCGTCATTCTCGGCCATGAAGGAATTGGTATCGTCAAAGAGATTGGCCCGGGCGTGAACTCGCTTAAGGTTGGCGACCGCGCGAGCGTGGCATGGTTCTTCGAAGGCTGCGGGCACTGCGAATACTGTAACGCCGGCAACGAGACCCTATGCCGCAGCGTGAAAAATGCCGGTTACTCGGTTGATGGCGGTATGGCAGAAGAGTGCATCGTCACGGCGGATTACGCGGTCAAAGTCCCGGACGGACTGGATTCCGCTGCGGCCAGCAGCATCACCTGCGCGGGCGTCACTACCTATAAAGCCGTAAAAATGTCGACAATCAAACCCGGCCAGTGGATTGCGATTTACGGCCTGGGCGGTCTGGGCAACCTTGCGCTGCAGTATGCTAAAAACGTCTTCAACGCGAAGGTGATCGCCATTGATGTGAATGACGAGCAGCTGAAGCTGGCTGCCAGCATGGGTGCAGACCTGACCATCAACTCGCGTAACGAAGACGCGGCAAAAGTGATTCAGGAGAAAACCGGCGGCGCACATGCTGCGGTGGTGACGGCGGTCGCGAAAGCGGCGTTTAACTCTGCGGTTGACGCCGTGCGTGCCGGTGGCCGCGTGGTGGCCGTTGGCCTGCCGCCAGAAGCGATGAGCCTTGATATTCCTCGCCTGGTGCTCGACGGCATTCAGGTCGTGGGCTCGCTGGTTGGCACCCGTCAGGACCTGGTTGAAGCCTTCCAGTTCGCGGCGGAAGGTAAAGTGGTGCCAAAAGTAACGATGCGTCCGCTGGAAGATATCAATGCCATCTTCAAAGAGATGGAGCAAGGCCAGATCCGTGGCCGTATGGTAATTGATTTACGCGCGTAAGCGTCTGATGCCGGGCGGCGGCCTCGCCTGCCCGGCCTGTTATGAAGACCGTCTGTCGGAAATCCACTCCTGCACTTCAATCTGAAACGTGTCCGGCGCTTTGCGGTACATCTTGCGCGCAAGATCCAGAATGGTGTGGCGCGATAACTCCTCCTCCATCCTCTGCTGCGCGCTGTCCATCACAGAACGCACGCCGCAAGGACCGTCGCACACCCACGCGGGCGGCGTTTCGTCAAACACGGCCAGCCGCTGGCGTACTTCGCGGCACTCAAACATGTTTTTTTCACCATCGATGGCGTGCGCCACATCCAGGACGGAGATCAGCTCTGCGGGCCGCGCCAGCTTAAATCCCCCGCCCTTGCCTTCCGTACTGATCACCAGCCCGGCGCGCGACAGGCGCGTGAAGATTTTACCGAGATAGTCATAAGGAACGCCCTGCAGGGCCGCCATCTCCCGGACGCTCATCTCTCGCTCGCACCCTTTCGCATCCACCATGCACATCAGGCTGTGAATGCCGTATTCCACACCGGAACTGTAAAACGCCATGATTAACTCCGAAGTCATTTATCCGGGTCATTATAGCGACGTTCCACATGATAAACACCGCCATCGTCACCGCATCTGACTAACCTTCTGATTTCAGGCACCATTTAAATTTAACTCAGAAAGAAGTTGTCGCAGTTAACTCAGACAAGTATAGTTGCAGTTATGTCAGACACTCAGCCTGACGACCAGAAGGATCGAAGATGAAAAAGCAGATTTTAATTGTGGGTAGTGGTTTTTCCGGTATGTGGGCTGCGGTCAGTGCCGCTCGCCTGTCCGCGCTAACGGGGAATAACGCTCTGTCGATTGCCGTTCTGGCGCCCGTCGCGGAGTTGCGCGTTCGTCCCCGCTTTTATGAAGAAAAGGTCGCCACGCTGGTTGCGCCGCTGAGCGATCTCTTTGCCGAACTGGACATTGAATTCATTGCGGGTAGCGCAGAACGTATTGATGCAAATAATAAAAGCGTTGTCTGGCGCGATGCGAATGGCCAGGAAATGACCCTGAGCTATGAGCGCCTGGTGCTGGCAACGGGTAGCCAGACCAAACGTCCACCGATTGCCGGGCTGGCTGAATATGCGTTTGATATCGACCAGCTGGAATCCGCTCAGGTCTTTGAGCAGCACCTTGATTCACTGGTTGCGCGCCCTTCGACGCCCGAGCGTAACACCGTTGTGGTCTGCGGCGGTGGTTTTACCGGTATCGAACTGGCGACCGAACTGCCTGCCCGTCTTCACGCCCGTTTCGGTAACGAGACAACGACTAAAGTTATCGTAGTTGAACGCGGCTCGGCGATCGGCGGCCGCTACAGCGAAGCCCTGCGCAACACCATCGAAGCCGCCAGCGAAGAGCTGGGCATTGAGTGGCGTTTGAACAGTGAAATTGAAGCCATCGACGCCGGTGGCGTCACGCTGAAAAACGGCGAGCGTATCGCATCTGCTACCGTTGTCTGGACGGCAGGCGTTGAGGCAAACACCCTTAGCCAGCATATTGACGGCGAGCGCGACAGCCAGGGGCGTCTTGTCGTTAACGAAAACCTTCAGGTTCCCGCCCACCCGGATATATACGCCACGGGCGATATGGCACATGCCAAAACCGACGACGTGGGCAACACGGCGCTGATGACCTGCCAGCACGCCATTCAGCTCGGCAAGTTTGCGGGTCATAACGCCGCGGCCAGCCTGCTTAATCAGCCGCCGCTGCCTTACCGTCAGGTGAACTATGTGACCTGTCTTGATTTAGGGGGCTGGGGCGCGGTCTACACCGAAGGCTGGGAGCAGGAGGTGAAATCCGTGCGTGATGAGGCGAAGAAGATCAAAATCGCTATCACTAACGAGCTGATTTATCCGCCTGCGGCAGACCGCAGCGTCGCGTTTGCGGCGGCCGATCCGCTGGCGAAATTTGTGTAGGGAATATCCCGTCAGGCTAGCGCCCGCGCGTTAGCCTGCGTACGTTTGGCCTTCTGATAGCCGTAGAGCAACAGCGACACCATCGCGGAAAACGATAGCAAGGCCGCAGGTAGCGTAACGTAGCTCCAGCTAAAGCCGAGCGTGATCATCATCCCGCCAAAATATGCGCCAATTGCGCTGCCCAGATTAAACGCCATCTGGCCTCCCGCCGCCCCGAGCAGTTCGCCCCCCTTCGCATTTTGCAGCAGCAGGATCTGCAGCGGCGCAGAGAGCGCAAACAAACCGGCACAGCAGATGAACCCCATCGTCAGCGAAGCGGTCTGATGCTCGCCAAACGCGAAGAGCAGCAGCAGCGAGGCGACAATCACCAGATCGGTTGTAGCGGCAATCCGTAACGGGCTAAAGCGGCCGGAGAGTTTCCCGCTCATCAGGTTGCCCAGCACCATGCCAAGCCCCATCAGCATCATAATCGCCGTCATTCCCCCTTCGGAGAAACCGGAAACGTTGAGCATAAAAGGCTTCACGAAGCTAAACCAGGCAAACACCCCGGCGTTGCCAAACATGGTGGCGGCAAAAATCAGCCAGGGTTCCGGGCGCTTCAAAAAATGAAACTGTTCGGTCAACCGGGCAGCGGTTTTATCGTGGATAGTGGGCACCCACAGCAGCACGGAGAGAATAACCAGCGCATCGAACAAGGCAATCAGGAAGAAGGTATAACGCCAGCTGAATGCATGTCCGAGCCAGGTTCCCAGCGGTACGCCCACCAGGTTGGCAACGGTCATCCCGGCAATCATCCCCGCGACCGCGACCGTTACCTTCCCCGGCGGCGCGATTTTCGACAGCACAATCGCCCCCACGCCAAAGATGGCACCATGAGGGAAACCGGAAATCAAACGTCCCATCGCCAGACCATACCAGGAGGATGAGAACGCAAAAATGGCGTTGCCGATTGCGCACATCGCCACCAGAAACAGCAGCGTGGATTTCAGCGAGAACTTGCTGGAAAAGAGCGCCACAATCGGTGCGCCAATCACCACGCCGAAGGCGTAGAACGAAATCATGTTTCCGGCGGACGGAATAGATATTCCGGTGTCGTGCGCCAGTTCGGTGAGCACGCCCATAATGCCAAACTCGGCCATCCCCAGGCCAAACGTACCCAGTGCCAGCGAAAATATTGTTTTTTTCATACCGCAACCGCAAATAAATGAGAGGCAGCGAGCATTATTGACCAAACTGGTATGGTGAGCCAGTTCAAAACCGATCTCTGACACGTTAATCCATTTATTCAGGTCGATTACACTTCAGGTGGGTCCGCAAGAGGATGACAAGTATGGTCAGCAAAAAGAACGCGAGCAAAGTGGTTGATGACGCGACGAAAACACCGCTTAAAACGAAAGAGTATGAAAAAGAGCTGCGCCGCCTGCACGTAGAGCTGGTGAAGCTTCAGCAGTGGGTGGTGAGCAAAGGGTTGAAAGTCTGTATCGTGTTTGAGGGGCGAGACGGCGCAGGCAAAGGGGGAACCATCAAGGCCATCACCGAGCGCGTTAGCCCCCGGGTATTCCGGGTTGTCGCCCTACCATCTCCCACAGAAAAGGAGAAGAGCCAGCTCTACTTGCAGCGTTACGTCTCCCACCTGCCCTCGGCGGGTGAAATCGTCATCTTCGATCGCAGCTGGTATAACCGCGCGGGCGTTGAGCGCGTGATGGGTTTTTGCACCCCGGAACAGGTGGAAAAGTTTCTTGATGGCACGCCGGTTATGGAAAAAGCGATGGTTGATGCGGGGATCATCTTACTGAAATACTGGCTTGAAGTGACGCCAAAAGAGCAGGAGCGCCGCCTGCGCGACCGTATTAACGACGGACGGAAAACCTGGAAACTGTCGCCGATGGACATTAAATCGTTCAATCTATGGGATGAGTATACGGTCGCGCGCGACGAGATGTTCAAAGCCACCGACACCGCCTGGGCACCGTGGTTCGTCGCCCGGTCGGAGGATAAAAAACGCGTGCGGTTAAATATTATTTCGCATCTGCTTTCCCAGATCCCCTATAAAGACCTGCATATCGAAACGCTGGATTTACCGAAGCGTAAAATAGGTAAGGTAAAGCCGACAAAATACCCGTTCAGGTATGTAGAAGAACGATTTTAACCGCGGTCTGAAAGCAAAACGCCGCCGGTCGAAACCGGCGGATCGCTTTCCCTTATGAGAAGCAGATTGGAAAGTGAATGACCCTGAAAATCACGGCTGACGTTGTCTCCCATCACTGGTACGATATCAATCTCTTTGCCAGCCCCTTATACGTACATCGCTATGAATGACATTCGCATTGGCTATGCCCGATGTTCAACTGACTGCCAGCATTTGACCTTACAGCAGGACGCCCTGCTCACCCTGGGGGAGCAATCATGAGGTTCAGATATTTAGCCCTGACGGGAATCATTATGCTGACCGGTGCCTCAGCGATCTTACTTCCTGGTATATTTTCACGACTCAACGACACACCTGAAATAAGTTATTACAAAGATCATCCCGATCTGACTTATAGCGTATTTAGCGGTTGTAAGTCTGACCCGGCCAATATAGATGAGTGTTATGCGGCTTATAATGCGGCTGTGTTTCTGGCCGACTCAGCAGACTGCAGCGCTCAGGGGAAAGAGATAAAACGTAGATTTAAGCGGCTTGTCGAACATGCTAAAGCAGAAATTATCACAAACGAAATTAACGCTGACTGTCATACGAACAAAACGAAATCCTTTTTTGCACAATTGATGGCGGGAAGCAAATAAAGCAAAACGCCGCCGGTCGAAACCGGCGGCGTTTAACACTATTTGAGCCCTTTGGTGCTCTCTTCTTTCGCTTCCTGACGTTCAACGTCGCGGTACCAGCGCGGGTGGTGTTTCTGCGCCCAGCGGCGGCTCACCTTACCTTCAATCATCCCCTTAATCGACCCTTTCACCCAGAAAGCCATATACATATGGATCAGGATGGCGTGGATCAGGATGATGGCCGAGGTCGCGTGGATCAGCAGCGCATAGCGAACCCACTGGATCGGGAAATAAGGCGCAAAGTACGGACGCCAGATGATCACGCCGGTCACCAGCAGCACGAAAATCATGCTCATGATGGTCCAGAACATCAACTTTTGTCCGGCGTTATATTTGCCGACTTTGGCGACCTTATGCTCGTTGCCTTTCAGAACTTCGATAATCCCCTTAACCCACGGAATGTCCTGCTTATCCGGGATGTTGTGGTGTACGAAGCGTACGAACATAAACATCAGCACCACGAAAATCAGCACGCCAAAGAACGGGTGCAGAATGCGCCCCATCTGCGGTGTACCAAAGGTTTCCGTCAGCCACTGCAGCGTCGGGAAGAAGAACGAAATCCCCGATACTGCCACCAAGAAGAAGCAGATCACCACCGTCCAGTGACAGGCGCGGTCGATAAATTTCGTGCGCACAATCATCTTTGACTTACTCATGATGCTCCTCCTCGTCGTCATCCACCTCTTTATTCGGACCAATGCCGATATAGTGATAAATCAGTCCGGCAAAGGTGGCGATAAAGCCCGCCGCGGAGAGCGGCTTGAGCGCCCCTTTCCACAGGTTGATCGAGGTGTCGATCGCCGGATCTTTCGGCAGATTGTGGTACAGCTCCGGCTGGTCGTTGTGGTGCAGTACATACATCACGTGCGTTCCGCCTACGCCCTGCGGGTTATACACGCCTGCGTTTTCGTAGCCGCGCGCTTTTAATTTATCGACGCGTTGCTGCGCCACTTCCAGCATCTCGGTTTTGGTCCCGAAGTGAATGGCCCCGGTCGGGCAGGTCTTCACGCAGGCAGGTTCCTGCCCGACGCTGACGCGATCCACGCACAGGGTACATTTATAGACCCGGTTATCCTCTTTATTGAGGCGCGGGACGTTAAACGGACAGCCCGCGATGCAGTAGCCGCAGCCGATACAGTTGTCCTGCTGGAAATCCACGATGCCGTTGGCGTACTGAATAATCGCACCGGCAGACGGGCAGGCCTTAAGGCAGCCCGGATCTTCACAGTGCATACAGCCGTCTTTACGGATAAGCCACTCCAGCTTGCCGTTCTGTTCGGTTTCGCTAAAGCGCATCACCGTCCAGGATTTGGCGCTCAGATCGGCCGGGTTATCGTAGACCCCAACGCAGTGACCCACTTCATCACGAATGTCGTTCCACTCTGAACATGCCACCTGGCAGGCTTTACAGCCCACGCAGGAGGAGACATCGATAAGCTTGGCAACTTCAGCCTTGTAATCCCGCCCGCGAGGCGCGGGCGTGATAGGGTTAGTCGCGGAGCGTTTGATAATGTCTTGTGTTTCCATCGCCATTTAATCGCTCCTTACGCTTTCTCGATGTTGACCAGAAACGCTTTGTACTCCGGCGTTTGCGAGTTGGAATCGCCGACGTTAGGCGTCAGGGTATTGGCGATGTAGCCCTTCTGCGCTACGCCTTCAAAGCCCCAGTGCAGCGGAATACCGACGGTTTCCACCTGCTGGCCATGCACGTTCAGGCTCTGCAGACGGCGGGTCACCACCGCAACGGCGCGAATAAAGCCGCGCTTGCTGCTGACCTTCACGCGATCGCCGTTGGCAATCCCCTTCGCTTTCGCCAGCGTCTCGCTGATCTCCACAAACTGTTCCGGCTGCGCGATGGCGTTAAGCCGCGCGTGCTTGGTCCAGGTGTGGAAATGCTCGGTCAGGCGGTAGGTAGTCCCCACGTACGGGAACTTGTCCTTCTTGCCTAAACGCAGCACGTCGTCTTCGTAGATACGCACCACCGGGCTGGACACCACGTTCGGGTGCAGCGGGTTGGTGCCCAGCGGCGTTTCCATCGGCTCGTAGTGTTCCGGGAACGGCCCTTCAGCCAGCTTGTCGAGGGCAAACAGACGCCCCAGCCCTTCCGGCTGCATGATGAACGGCCCGGTTTTGCTGCCCGGCGCGGCGGTGTTGAAGTCCGGGATATCGTTCCCCGTCCACTTCGAACCGTTCCACTCGATCAGCATACGTTTTGGATCCCACGGCTTGCCGTTGATGTCCGCAGACGCACGGTTGTAGAGCACGCGACGGTTAAGCGGCCACGCCCATGCCCAGCCCAGCGTATTGCCAAGGCCTGACGGGTCGGCGTTATCGCGGTTAGCCATCTGGTTACCCTGCTCGGTCCAGCTGCCGGCATAAATCCAGCACGAAGAGGCCGTGGTGCCGTCATCACGCAGCAGCGCGAAGCTGTTCAGCAGCTGGCCTTTCTTCGCCAGCAGGTTGCCGTTAGCGTCATAGAGATCCGCCAGCGCAACGCCGTTGTTCTCTTTGGCCACTTCCTCTGACTCAGGATGGTCCGGCTGCTTGTAGCTCCAGCTCATCTTCAGCAGCGGCTCAGCGCCTTTGCCGCCTTCCGTGCGATACATTTCGCGCAGACGATGGTAAATGCCCGCCAGAATTTCGCCGTCGTTACGAGCTTCACCCGGTGCATCCTGGCCTTTCCAGTGCCACTGCAGCCAGCGACCAGAGTTGGCAATAGAGCCATCCTCTTCCGCGAAGCAGGTAGACGGCAGGCGGAACACTTCGGTCTGAATCGAGGCCGGATCGACGTCGTTGGATTCCCCGTGGTTCTGCCAGAAGGTCGAGGTTTCGGTCACCAGCGGATCGATAACCACCATGTACTTCAGCTTGCTCAGGCTGCGGACCACTTTGTTTTTGTCCGGGAACGATGCAACAGGGTTAAAGCCCTGGCAGATGTAGCCCGTGACGTTGCCTTTATCCATCATGTTGAAATACTTGATGACGTCGTAGGCCTGGTCCCATTTCGGCAGCCACTCAAAGCCCCAGTCGTTCTCTTTCTGCGCCGCATCGCCGTAGAAGGATTTCATCAGGCTGACGGCGAACTTCGGATAGTTACTCCAGTAGTTCACCTGATCCGGCAGCGTGGCTTTTGGCGTATTCGCCGTGAGCCAGGTCTGGAAGTCAGTCTGTTTTTCTGACGGCAGCGTCAGGTAGCCGGGCAGGCTGGTCGACAGCAGGCCGAGATCGGTCAGGCCTTGAATGTTGGAGTGACCACGCAGCGCGTTCACGCCGCCACCGGCCATCCCCATGTTGCCGAGCAGCAGCTGGATCATCGCCATGGTGCGGATGTTCTGCGCGCCCACGGTGTGCTGTGTCCAGCCAAGGGCATACAGGAACGTGGTGGTTCTGTCTGCTGCACTGGTAGATGCCAGCACTTCACACACTTTCAGGAAATCTGCTTTTGGCGTACCGCAGATATTTTCAACCACATCCGGCGTGTAGCGGGACACGTGCTGTTTCAGCATATTCCACACGCAGCGCGGATCGGTCAGGGTATCGTCGCGTTTCGCGTAGCCGTTTTCGTCGAACTGGTAGTTCCAGGAGGACTTATCGTACTGACGTTTTTCCGCGTCATAGCCGCTGAACAGGCCGTCTTCGAAGGCAAAATCTTCCCGCACCAGCAGGCCGGCGTTGGTGTAATGCTTAACGTATTCAGCGTTAATTTTGTTGTTTTCGATCAGGTACAACAGCACGCCAGACAGGAACGTAATGTCCGTACCGGAGCGGATTGGCGCATAAATATCGGCCACCGATGCCGTACGCGTAAAGCGCGGATCGACGACGATAAGCGTCGCATCGTTGTTGTTTTTCGCTTCCATCGCCCAGCGGAATCCCACCGGATGGGCCTCAGCGGCGTTACCGCCCATGACCACGACGACGTTGGCGTTTTTGATATCAACCCAGTGGTTGGTCATCGCACCGCGACCAAATGTTGGAGCAAGACTTGCTACCGTTGGTCCGTGTCAGACGCGCGCCTGGTTGTCTACTGCCAGCATGCCGAGAGAGCGCACAAATTTTTGCGTCAGCATGCCGGTTTCATTGCTTGCCGCGGATGCACAAAGCATCCCGGTGGAAAGCCAGCGGTTAACCGTGACGCCCTGCTCGTTCTTTTCAATAAAGTTGGCGTCGCGGTCGGCTTTCATTAATTTTGCAATGCGGGTGAACGCGTCATCCCAGGAGATACGCTGCCATTTGTCAGAACCTGGCGCGCGGTACTCCGGATAGCGCAGACGGTTTTCGCTGTGAACGTAGTCCAGCAGCCCCGCGCCTTTCGGGCAAAGTGCCCCACGGCTCACCGGATGATCCGGATCCCCTTCAATATGATAAATCGCTTCTTTGGCGTTTTTTGCGCCATCACCCAGGCTATACATCAATAGCCCACAACCCACGGAGCAGTATGTGCAGGTGTTACGGATCTCTTTGGCGCGCAGCAGTTTAAAGTTGCGCGCCTGAGCCAGTGCCATTTTGGGAGCGAATCCCAACGCAGCGACTGTTGTCCCGGCCATACCGCCCGCGCAGATTTTGAAAAATTGTCTGCGGCTGACGTCCATTGCTGTCCTCGTTTACTTTTGAGAATTCGCGCCGCAAGCTAACAGCAAAGTCCCTGTTTTTTTTGCGTCAAATCAAGTACACCTTATTTAGCCCCCTAAATAGTCATGGTCGTTGAGTTTATGTACTCCTTAGGGGCTACTTTGCACGCACATTATTCGCAAGGTGAATGGAATCGATGTTATAACTTTTCCCTTTGAATATAAGAACACTGGCGAAGAAATGGACAGAAAGAGAGCGACGCTCACAGGACTGGCGGCAATACTGTTATGGAGCACCATGGTCGGGCTGATTCGCAGCGTAAGCGAAGCGCTGGGGCCGGTGGGCGGCGCGGCAATGATTTACACCGTGAGCGGTCTGTTATGTCTGGTCACGGTGGGTTTTCCCGATGTAAGACGCTTTTCCCCGCGCTATCTTATTGCCGGGAGCGTGCTGTTCGTCAGCTATGAAATTTGCCTGGCCCTGTCGCTGGGTTACGCCGCCACGCGTTCGCAGGCCATCGAAGTGGGGATGGTCAATTATCTGTGGCCGAGCCTGACGATTGTGTTTGCGATTTTGTTCAACGGCCAAAAATCGACTCTGTGGGTGATCCCCGGCCTGGCCCTCTCCCTGCTGGGTGTGAGCTGGGTATTAGGCGGCGAACAGGGATTACAGGTTGATGAAATCCTCCGCAATATTACCTCCAGCCCGCTGAGTTATGCCCTGGCCTTCTCCGGGGCATTTATCTGGGCGGCTTACTGCACCGTAACCAGCAAATATGCCGGCGGGAAAAACGGTATTACCCTTTTCGTGTTGCTGACGGCGCTCAGTTTGTGGATCAAATATGCCCTCAGCGATCAGCCAGAAATGATGTTCAGCGTGCCGGTAGTGATGAAGCTATTACTCTGTGGCGTCGCGCTGGGTTTTGGCTACGCTGCCTGGAATGTCGGTATTCTGCACGGTAATGTGACCCTGCTCGCCGCCGCCTCCTATTTTACGCCGGTATTGTCCTCCGCGCTGGCGGCCGCCCTGTTAAGCGCACCGCTCTCCTTCGCCTTTTGGCAGGGCGCGGTGATGGTGTGCGTCGGGTCATTGTTGTGCTGGCACGCCACGCGAAAAGCAAAAGTCTGACCCACCCGTTTCGATATTTGCCCTCCAAGCCAGCTTATCAAGCTGGCTTTTTGAACTGCTATACCCCGGGCTGTTCGCTCCCTGCGGCACGGCGCAGCCAGTTTTGCAGCAGCTTGCCGTCTTCGGTCATGTCCGTGTCAGACCGCACACACAGGTAGTAATCTCGCCCGTCGTCGATCGGCGCATTGAAAATTTTCACCAGCTCACCGCTCTCAAGATAAGGCGCAATCAGCGGCTCGCGCATCAGCGCACAGCCCAGCCCGGCCTGCACACCCGCGAGCGTCAGCAAGCCATCCTCAAACATCGGGCCGCTGCGGCGTGGGGGACGCTTTACGCCCTGCTGAACAAACCACTGCTGCCAGGTGGATCGCTCCTCATCGTGCAGCAACGGCATTTGCAGAAGCTGCTCTGGGGTGTCGATATGCCCGTGAATGCGTAAAAATGCGCGGCTGCACACCGGGACCATTTGTCCTGAAATCAACTTTTCACTTTGATAGCCCGCCCACTGCCCGTTGCCGAAGCGGATCGACATATCCGAGGCATCGCTCAGGTAGTTGCGATGGTTGGCATACACCACGTTGATTTCGGTTTGCGGATTCGCCCGCATAAACGCCGGCAGGCGTGGAATAAACCAGCCCATGCCGAACAGCGGGATCAGGCTGATGGTGACTTGGCGCGTTTGCGACTGTTCAACCAGATGTTCCGTCGCCTGACGCAGCACGTTAAATGCCGCGCGGATGGAACGGTAGTAATCGCGTCCCTGCTGGCTCAGCACCAGCTTCCTTCCCTGGCGCTCGGTCAGGGGCATCTGGAGATACCCTTCCAGCACCTTCAACTGATGGCTCACGGCGGAGGGCGAAATATCCAGCTCCTGCGCGGCCTGCGTTACGCTTCCCAGCCGGGCAATGGCTTCAAAGGCACGAACGGCACGCAGCGGCGGATCGTTTGCCAGACGGCTTTCACCATCGGCGGGCGCAGCGTTCAATTGTTCTGTTTTATTCATATATTGATTTCTTTAGGCTTTTTACCCCGTCATGGGCTTTCAATATAGTTATGCAAATCATAAAGATAAAACAATACCGGTTTATCATAAGAAATAATTTATCTGTATTTTACAATTTTATTCATTTGTTGGATGGTAGCCGCTGAAAGAGCAATTTGTCGGGTACGAACGTTGGACACACTCATACAACAACTGATCAACGGTGTGATGCTGGGAAGCATCTACGCGCTGATCGCGCTGGGCTATACCATGGTGTATGGCATTTTGCGCATTATTAACTTTGCCCACGGCGATATTCTGATGGTTGGCGCGCTTACCACGCTCTCCGCCCTCAACGCCCTGAACACAACCTTCCCGCACATGCCGCAGCTGCTGCAGCTCGGCTTTGCCCTGTCGATTGCCATGGCGGTTTGCGCCCTGCTGGCCATGGCGGTAGAACGCTTCGCCTATCGCCGCCTGCGCAACGCGCCGCGCCTGGCGCCGCTGATCTCCGGGATTGGCGTCTCCGTATTACTGCAAACGGTGGCGATGATTATCTGGACGCGTAATCCGCTGATGTTCCCGCAGATCCTGCCCATGGACCCCATTGCCATCACCGCCGGTAGCGAAGCGCATCCCCCTGCCATTATCACCGTAACGGGGATTGTCACCGTCGCACTGGCGCTGATCGTGATGATCGGGCTGTGGCTGCTGGTGGAATACACCCGGCTCGGGCGCGGCATGCGGGCGGTTGCTGAAAACCCACGCGTCGCCACGCTGATGGGGGTCAATCCAAATGCCATTATTACGCTGACCTTTGCCATCGGCGGTATGTTTGCCGCACTGGCGGGCGTGATGATGGCCAGCAACTACGGCAACGCCAGCTTCTCGATGGGCTTTTTGCCGGGCATTAAAGCCTTTACCGCGGCGGTACTCGGCGGGATTGGCAATATACGCGGCGCGATGATCGGCGGGATCTTGCTCGGCGTCATCGAAGCGCTGGGTGCAGGCTACCTCGGTGAACTCACTGACGGCGTGTTCGGCAGTAATTATCAGGACGTGTTTGCCTTCATCGTGCTGATTCTGGTGCTGGTCTTCCGCCCGGCTGGTTTACTTGGTGAGCGCGTGGCGCACAGAGCGTAAGGGAAACGATGACAACCATACCACTACCTACACCCGCCGCGACGCGCAAATTCTGGTCCGGCATGACGCTGTTCTGCCTTGCTCTGCTGGTAGCGCCCGTCGTTGCCACCCAACTCGGCGGTAACTACTGGGTGCGCGTGATCGATTTCGCGCTGCTCTACATCATGCTGGCGCTGGGGCTGAATATCGTCGTCGGCTACACCGGCCTGCTGGATATGGGCTTTATTGCCTTTTACGCGGTCGGGGCGTATCTCGCCGCGCTGTTGGCTTCTCCGCATCTGCTGGAGGTGTTCCCGATCCTCGCCGTCTGGTTCCCCGACGGACTGCACACATCCTATCTGCTGATCATCCCCATCGCCGCACTGGTTGCGGCGGTGTGCGGCATCGTTCTCGGCGCGCCGACGCTGAAGCTGCGCGGCGACTATCTGGCCATTGTGACCCTCGGCTTCGGGGAGATCATCCGTATCCTGATGCGCAACCTTGACCGCCCGGTGAACATCACCAACGGCGCTAAGGGCATTACCGGCGTTGATACCCTGAACCTGTTTGGCCTGAAGTTTAGCGGCGTATACCACTGGTTCGGCGTGAAGGTGCCTGCCCTGTGGCTGTGGTACTACCTGCTGATGCTGGTGATCGTGGGGATTATCTTCGTCTGCCTGCGTCTGCAGCATTCGCGCATTGGCCGCGCCTGGCACGCCATCCGTGAAGACGAGGACGTCGCCCGGGCGATGGGCATTAACGTGCGCAACTACAAGCTGCTGGCCTTTGCGATGGGTGCCTCGTTTGGCGGCGTAGCGGGCGCGTTGTTTGGCGCGTTTCAGGGATTCGTCTCGCCGGAATCCTTCACCCTTCAGGAGTCCATTGCCGTGCTGGCGATGGTGGTGCTCGGCGGGATGGGACACATCCCGGGCGTGATCCTCGGCGCGGTACTGTTAACCGCCCTGCCGGAGCTGCTGCGCAGCCAGGCGGCACCCGTGCAACAGGCGCTGTTCGGAACGGTACTCATCGATCCCGAAGTGTTACGCCAGCTGTTTTACGGACTGGCGCTGGTGCTGGTCATGCTCGTTCGTCCGTCCGGCATCTGGCCGGTACGTCATAAGGAGGTGAAAGCATGAGCCTGTTAACCGTGCGCAACATGTCCAAACGTTTTGGCGGTCTGACCGCGGTCGATAACGTCTCGCTCTCTATTAACCGGGGCGAGATCTACGGCCTGATTGGCCCTAACGGCGCGGGAAAAACCACCTGCTTCAACCTGATCACCGGGCTTTACCCGGCCGACAGCGGTGAATTTTTCATTGCGGACAAACCCTATTACCCGAAACAGATCGAGAAAGTGACCGCCGCAGGGATCGCCAGAACCTTCCAGAACGTGCGCCTGTTTAACGACATGTCGGTGCTTGAAAACGTGATGGTCGGGCGGCATGTGCGCACCCGCAACGGACTATGGGCGGCGCTGAGCCGTCACAAACGCGCCCGCGCGGAAGAAGCACAAACTCGTGAACAGGCCTGGCACTGGCTGGAATACACCGGTATTGCGAAGTATGCCCACTACCGCGCCTGCGATCTGGCCTATGGACACCAGCGTCGACTCGAAATCGCACGCGCTATGGCAACAGACCCGCAGTTGCTGGCGCTGGATGAACCCGCCGCCGGAATGAATGCGACGGAAAAAGTCGCTCTGGGCGAGCTGTTAATCCGCATCCGCGACGACGGCAAAACGCTGCTGATGATTGAACACGACGTCAAGCTGGTCATGGGCATCTGCGACCGCCTGACGGTCCTCGACTATGGCAAAACGCTCGCCAGCGGTACGCCGGAAAGCGTGCGACGCGATCCGGCAGTTATTGCGGCCTGGCTTGGAGGCAACGCCCATGTCTGAACTTCTTAAGGTCGAACGCCTCGACGTGCATTACGGCGGCATTCAGGCAGTACGCGATGTCTCCTTCACCTTGCACGACGGTGAGCAGGCCACGCTTATCGGCGCAAATGGCGCCGGTAAAAGTTCCACCGTTCGCGCCATTACCGGGCTGGAACGCTTTACCGGCACCATCACCTTTAATGGCAAAAATGTCCGCAAACAGAAACCCGAAGCCCTGCTGCGCGACGGCCTGGTGATGGTTCCCGAAGGGCGCGGCATCTTCGCCCGAATGACGGTACTGGAAAATTTGCAGATGGGTGCCTGGCTGAGAAGTGACAGCGTCACCGTTAAGCGCGAAATGAACGAGATTTTTGACCGTTTCCCGCGTCTCGGTGAACGCCAGCACCAGCTGGCGGGCCTGCTCTCCGGCGGGGAGCAACAGCTGCTGGCACTGAACCGCGCCCTGCTCAGCCGCCCGCGGCTGCTGATCCTCGACGAGCCGTCAATGGGGCTTGCGCCGAAGATGGTTGAACACATTTTTGCCGTCATCGCCGGGCTGCGCGAACGCGGCGTTGCACTGCTGCTTATCGAACAGAATGCCCGTCTGGCGCTTGAGGTCACGGACAGCGCATGGGTGATGGACAGCGGCAGCATTGTGCATCGCGGTGAGTCTCACGCGCTGCTCAATGATGACCAGATTGCACACATTTATTTGGGCGAAATGCCCGTTTAACAACACCAACCAACATCAGGGAAAACAATGAAAACAGTAAAAATCAGTGCGCTTAGCGCCGCTATTCTGCTCAGCGGTTTTGCCTCTACCGGCGGATGGGCAGCAAACAGCGAAACCGTGGTCATTGGCCTGGCGGGGCCGTTAACCGGGCCGTCTGCCCGTATCGGGAAAGATCTCGAAAACGGCGCGCAGCTGGCTATTGATGATATCAACAAACAGCACCCGACCATCGGCGGCAAAGCCGTGACCTTTAAGCTGCAGTCCGAAGATGACCAGTCCGACCCGCGTACCGCCGTTGCCGTGGCGCAGCGTCTGGTCGACAGCGGCGTGGCGGGCGTGGTCGGCCACTGGAATACCGGCACCAGCATTCCGGCAGCGCGGGTCTATCACGACGCGGGTATCGCGCAGGTTGCCCCGGTCGCAACCGGTCATGCCTATACCAAACAGGGCTTTGACACCAGCTTCCGCGTGATGGGTCACGACGATGACGGCGGCCAGTTTGCCGGTCAATACGCAGTCAATACCCTGAAAGCGAAACGCATTGCGGTGATCGACGACCGTACCGCCTTTGGTCAGGGTCTGGCGGACGAATTCATTAAATCGCTGGATGCACAGGGCGTGAAGATCGTTGACCGCCAGTATGTCGACGATAAAACCGTCGATTTCAGCGCCGTGCTGACCGCCATTCGCAGTAAAAATGCCGACCTGATCTTCTTCGGCGGCGTGGACAGCCAGGCCGCCCCGCTGGCGCGACGCATCAAACAGCTGGGCATGAAGGCCACCCTGATGGGCGCGGGCGGCTTCGTCAGCCAGACCTTCCTGCAGCTGGCGCAAAAAGAGGGTGAAGGCGTTGTGGCGCTGGAGCCGGGCCTGCCGGTCGAGCAGATGCCGGGCGGTAAAGCCTTCGAGCAGGCGTACCAGTCCCGCTATCACACCCATATTGAACTGCATGCGCCGTTTGCCTATGACGCCACCCGCGTGCTGGTTGCCGCCATGGAAAAAGCGGACTCGGTCGATCCTGCCGACTATCTGCCTGCCCTGCGCGCCATCAGCTATTCCGGCGTAACCGGACAAATCGCGTTTGATAAAGAAGGCAATCTGACCTCGCCGTCATTCACCGTTTACAAAGTTGTCGATGGGAAATGGCAGCCGCAAACCGTGCTCGGCGGCGCGAAATCCAGATAACCGCAGTGAGGCAATGTGATGAGTGATAATAATGAGCTGGGCATTCTTGCCCGCCGCAAAATTGAAGCAGAAATTATTAAGCCAATTTATGAAATCCTGGTGCGCGAGATTGGTAAAACCCGCGCGCAGGCCGTTATTGGCGAGGCCATTGAGCAGGCCGCCATCAACGCGGGCAAAGAATTTGCCAGCAAGGAACCGCGCGGCGCAGATGTGAAAAGCTTTATCGCCCTGCAGTATCTGTGGGAGAAGGACAACGCGCTGGACGTGAAGGTCCTCGACGCCGACGAGACGCAGTACAACTATAACGTCACCCGCTGCCGTTACGCCGAGATGTATCACGAGATGGGGCTGGGAGAGATTGGTCATCTGCTCTCCTGCGCGCGCGATGAGAAGTTTATCGTCGGCTATGCGCCGGACGTGGAACTGACCCGCACCACCACCATCATGCAGGGCGGCTCGTGCTGTGACTTCCGCTACCGCAGCAAAAAGGACAACGCATGATCCGGGTTAACGCCGAACGACTCTGGTCGACGCTGGAGATGATGGCGCAGATCGGCGGCACTCCCGCCGGAGGCGTCACCCGCCTGGCGTTAAGCGAGGAAGATCGCATTGCGCGCAACTTGCTGCGCGACTGGGCGCTGGAGGCGGGCTTCACCTGTGACGTTGACAGCATGGGCAACATGTTTATCCGTCGCGCGGGTAAAAACCCGTCGCTTGCCCCGGTCATGACCGGATCGCATGTGGATTCGCAGCCGCTCGGCGGCAATTACGACGGTATTTACGGCGTGCTGGCCGGACTGGAACTGCTGCGCACCCTGAACGATAACGCGATTGAAACCGAGCGCGACATCGTGCTGGTGAACTGGACCAACGAAGAAGGCGCGCGCTTCGCCCCGGCGATGCTGGCCTCCGGCGTCTGGGCAGGCCAGCTCTCGGAAGACTTTGCTTACGCCAGGATGGACAACCAGCGGGTCACCGTTCGCGAGGCGCTCGAAGCGATTGGCTATCGTGGCGAACGCCCTGCCCGCGCGTTTCCGGTTCACGCCTGCTATGAGTTGCATATTGAGCAGGGGCCGATTCTCGAAGAGGAAGAGATCGACATCGGCCTGGTGCGGGCGGCCATGGGTCAGCGCTGGTTTACGGTAACGCTCGACGGTTTTGCCGCCCATGCGGGAACGACGCCGATGCACAGCCGCCGCGATGCGGTCATCGCCTTCGCCGGGCTGGCGCTGAACGTGGAGGAGATCGGGTATCAATTTGCACCGGACGGACGTGCCACCATCGGCATGGTGCAGGTCACGCCGAACTCGCGTAACGTTGTCCCTTCACGAGTAGTATGCAGCGTGGAGTTTCGCCACCCTTCACAGGACGCGCTCGACGCTATGGAAGCCGCTCTGTATGAGGCGACGAAAAACCTGGCCGCTCGCGGCGTGACGGCCAACGTCGAGCGCATCTTCGACTATGCGCCCATCGCCTTTAACGAAGCCTGTCTGGCCCGTACGGAAAATGCCGTCGCCGCGCTGGGCTATTCGTCAAAGTCGATGGTCTCCGGCGCCGGACACGACACCTGCTACGTCAGCAAGGTGGCCCCCGCCAGCATGATCTTCATTCCGTGCGTGAAAGGCATCAGCCATAACGAAGCAGAAAAGATCCTGCCGACGTGGTCAGAGAAAGGGGCCAACGTGCTGTTGCACAGCGTGTTGGCCGCCGCGCTGGAAAAATAAACCGGGTGACGGCTTCGCCTTATCGGGCCTGCATCCACACGTCAGGCCCGGTAAACGCAGCGCCACCGGGCTTGTTTTACGCCTTCGGCACCTTCGCCAGGCTAAACCAAATCCCCGCCGCCAGAAGCAACAGCATGCCCCCCGCGCTGCCGAGCGCCACGCTGTGCGAGGTGATAAATGCCGTCTTCGCCGCCTCGATGACCGACTCCGCTAACGCAGGCGACAGATCCTGCGCCGCCTTCACCGCTTCGCCGATAGATGAGGACGCTTTATCCGCCACGGATGCGTTCAGCCCCTGCGGCAGGACAATCGACGCCGAGAAGCTGCGGGTCAACAGCAGGCCAAAAATAGCGATCCCGAGACCCGCGCCCAGCTCGTAGGACATAGTCTCGATAGCACCCGCCGCCGCGGCTTTCTCTTTCGGTGCCGCCGCCATAATCGCCGAGGTGGAGGCCAGCAGCGCGCTCGCCGCGCTAAAGCCTAACAGCACCATCAGGCACCACGCCTGCCACTGCTGGGTACTGAAATCGAGCATCGACAGCCCGATAAAGCTCACCGCGCTCAGCCCCATACCGCCAGCCGCCACAATGCGCAGCCCCAGACGCCCCACCAGCACACCGGCAATCGGGCCGCTGAATCCGCTGGCAACCATCACCGGCAGCATAAACATACCGGCGTCAAACGGCGTGAAACCGTGAACAAACTGCAACTCCTGCGCCATCAGCAGTTCGAAGCCGACCAGGGCGATCATGGCGGTCATCGCCATCACTACCCCGCTCAGGATGATGCGATGGCAGAACAGCCGCATATCGATCATCGGCACGCGGGCGCGCAGCTGGATACGTACGAAGATAAACAGCATCACCGCCCCGACAACCAGCGCAGAGGCCACCAGCCACGGAGAGAGATCGCCTTTCAGCGCCGTTTTCGCGCTATAGACCAGGAGTAAAATCGCCACAATCAACATGATCGCATGGCCGATATTCAGCGGCTGCTCGGGCCGCCCCTGCTGGGCAGGCACAAACCGGGCGGCGAGGGAAACCACCACCAGCACGATCGGCACGTTGATCAAAAAGACCGAGCCCCAGTAGAAGTGCTCAAGCAAAATGCCGCCAATCAGCGGGCCAAAGGCCGCGCCGCCGGACCCAACGGCCGCCCAGACGCCAAGCGCAATGTTGCGGTGACGGGCATCGGTAAACAGCGTGCGGATCCCGGCAAGCGTTGCCGGAATGATCATCGCCGCACCGATGGCCAGCGAGGCACGAGCAGCAATCAACCACCCTGCCGTCGGCGCAAAGGCCGCCGCCAGGGATGACAGGCCAAACAAGGTACTGCCGATCATCAGCAGTCGCTTAAAGCCGATGCGATCCCCCAGCGCGCCCATGGGCAGCACCATCCCCGCCATCACCAGCGAGTAAATATCAATAATCCACAGCAATTCATTGCCGCTGGCACCCAGCGTCATGCTCAATGTCGGCGCCGCCACGTGCAGCACCGTCGCGTCAATCGCTACCGGGATATACACCAGCACGATAATCACTAACGCTAACCACTGACGAAACATAAATATCCTTTTTATTTTGAAAACTGGACACATGTCCAGGCTGCGATCCTACGTAAAGTTGAACACTTGTCCAGTGCTTTGTTACACTTGTTTCATCCCCATTGAGAGTGAGAAAAAATGCGTTATCTGAGCAAGGATGAGCGACGGGAAGAGATTTTACTGGCAGCCATGCGCGTCGCGCTGAGCGAAGGACTGGCGGCCATGACGGTACGGAGGATTGCAGCGGAGGCCGGGGTCGCCACGGGACAGGTGCATCACCATTTCACCTCCGGTGGCGAACTCAAATCGCTGGCGTTCGTTCGGCTTATCCGCGAACTGCTGGACGCGGAAGTGGTCGGTGAAGACGCAAGCTGGCGCGAACGGCTGCGCGCCATGCTCGGCAGCGATGAAGGTGGTTTTGAACCCTATATCCGCCTGTGGCGCGAAGCGCAGATTCTGGCGAGCCGCGACAGCGATATCAAAGGCGCGTACGTGCTGACGATGGAGATGTGGCACCAGGAGACGGTCGCCATTATTAATGCAGGTGCAAACGCCGGAGACTTTACCCTGACCGACCGCGCCGAAGACGTCGCCTGGCGCTTGATCGGCCTGGTCTGTGGTCTTGACGGCATTTATGTTTTAAATATGCCTGAAATAGACGACGCCGCCTTTAATAAACATCTGGATAAAATGATTTCGCTGGAATTGTTTTAATACTCCCTCGGTGGTAGTAATTCCCACAAAAAGTTACAATTGGTAACACATAAAGCGACCCTGCTTTCCCATCTCCTTCTCCCGGGGTCGCTTTTTTATCTATCCTTTCAGAAGTATCCCAAAACATCCAAAAAATATATTTAACACCCTTCAGGCATTTGACTGTTTTCACTTAATTTTTTCTTCATTTAATTAAGCAAGAGGGCGCTATGTCACAACAAAGTGAGAAAAATAATCATTATCTTTTAAGTAACTGGAAACCGGAAAATGCGCAGTTTTGGGAGAATAAGGGAAAACATATTGCGCGACGAAATTTGATTATCTCCGTGGCCTGTCTGCTACTCGCCTTTTGCGTATGGATGTTATTTAGCGCCATTGCGGTAAATCTTAATAAAGTCGGATTTAATTTCACTACCGATCAGCTGTTTATGTTAACCGCGTTACCCTCTCTTTCCGGGGCAATATTGCGCGTCCCCTATTCCTTTATGGTGCCGATATTTGGCGGGCGTTACTGGACCGTCTTCAGCACCGTTATTCTGATAATTCCCTGCGTGTGGCTAGGCATTGCGATTCAGAACACCGCCACGCCCTACTGGGTGTTTATCGTGATCGCCCTGTTGTGCGGTTTTGCGGGCGCAAACTTTGCCTCCAGCATGGGCAACATCAGCTTCTTCTTCCCGAAATCCCGCCAGGGTAGCGCGCTCGGCATCAACGGTGGGCTGGGCAATCTCGGCGTGAGCGTCATGCAGTTACTCGCCCCGCTGGTTATCTTCCTGCCAATGTTCACTTTCCTTGGGGTTCACGGCGTGCCCCAGGAAGACGGCTCAACCCTGTGGCTGGCGAATGCCGCCTGGATTTGGGCGCCGCTACTGCTGCTGGCCACTATTGCCGCGTTCTTCGGCATGAACGATATCGCCAGCTCTAAGGCCTCGATTGCCAGTCAGCTTCCGGTTCTGAAGCGTTTTCACCTCTGGCTGCTGAGCCTGCTGTATCTCGCGACCTTCGGCTCGTTTATCGGTTTTTCGGCGGGTTTTGCCATGTTGTCGAAAACTCAGTTCCCGGACGTCAATATCCTGCACCTCGCCTTCTTTGGCCCGCTGATTGGCGCTCTGGCGCGCTCGGCGGGCGGCATGATCTCCGACAGGCTGGGCGGCGTACGCGTGACGCTGATTAATTTTATCTTTATGGCCGTGTTTAGCGCGCTGATCTTCCTGACGCTGCCCGGTAGCGGGTCCGGCAGCTTCATCGCGTTCTACCTGGTCTTTATGGGGCTGTTCCTCACCGCAGGCCTCGGCAGCGGCTCGACGTTCCAGATGATTGCGGTTATTTTCCGCCAAATCACCCTAAACCGCGTTAAGCAGGAAGGCGGAACGGACGAACAGGCGCAGCACGAAGCGGTAACCGAAACGGCCGCGGCGCTGGGCTTTATCTCCGCGATTGGCGCGGTGGGCGGGTTCTTCATTCCCAAGGCCTTCGGTACCTCGCTGGCGATGACCGGTTCGCCGGTGGGCGCCATGAAAGTGTTCCTCGTGTTTTACATCGTTTGTGTCTTTGTCACCTGGCTGGTTTATGGCCGTAAATCCTCACAAAAATAACAAAATAGTCTTTTGCCGGAGGGCGGTGCAGTGCTGTCCGGCAATGTTATCGGAGCAGGAGAAATGTCATGAGTAAACTGTTGGATCGCTTCCGTTACTTCAAAACCAAAGGCGACAGTTTCGCCGATGGTCACGGTCAGGTGTATCACACCAACCGCGACTGGGAGGACAGCTATCGCCAGCGCTGGCAGTTCGATAAAATCGTGCGATCCACCCACGGCGTGAACTGTACCGGCTCCTGTAGCTGGAAGATTTACGTGAAAAACGGCCTGGTGACCTGGGAGACGCAGCAAACCGACTACCCCCGCACCCGCCCCGACCTGCCTAATCATGAGCCGCGCGGCTGCCCGCGTGGCGCAAGCTACTCCTGGTATCTCTACAGCGCTAACCGCCTGAAGTATCCGCTGGTGCGCCGCAAACTGATTGAGCTGTGGCGCGAGGGGCTCGCCCAGCATATCGACCCGGTGCTCGCCTGGGATGCCATCCAGAGCGATCCGCAGAAAGCGCAGAGCTACCGCCAGGCGCGCGGACGCGGCGGGTTTATCCGCTCGAACTGGAAAGAGCTGAACCAGTTGATTGCCGCCGCCAACGTCTGGACCATCAAAAACTACGGCCCCGATCGCGTGGCGGGCTTCTCGCCGATCCCGGCGATGTCGATGGTCTCTTACGCGGCGGGGACGCGCTACCTCTCCCTGCTGGGCGGCACCTGCCTGAGTTTTTATGACTGGTACTGCGATTTACCGCCCGCCTCGCCGATGACCTGGGGCGAGCAGACCGACGTGCCGGAATCCGCCGACTGGTATAACTCCAGCTACATCATCGCCTGGGGCTCCAACGTGCCGCAGACGCGCACCCCGGATGCCCACTTCTTTACCGAAGTGCGCTACAAGGGCACTAAAACCGTCGCCATCACGCCGGACTTCTCCGAGGTGGCGAAGCTCAGCGATCAGTGGCTGGCCCCGAAACAGGGTACCGACAGCGCGCTCGCCATGGCGATGGGCCATGTGATCCTCAAAGAGTTTCACCTCGATAACCCGAGCGACTACTTCCTCAACTACTGCCGTCGCTACACCGATATGCCGATGCTGGTGCTGCTGGACGAGCAGGCAGATGGCCGCGTGGTGCCGGGCAGAATGCTTCGCGCCTCCGACCTGGCCGACGGCCTGGGTGAAGCCAATAACCCCGAGTGGAAAACCATCGCCTTTGACGCCGCCGGGGATCTGGTTGTACCGAACGGATCGATCGGTTTCCGCTGGGGTGAAAAAGGCAAATGGAACCTTGAGTCGCTATCTGCCGGTCAGGAGACCGAGCTGACGCTCTCTCTGCTCGACAGCCATGACAGCATTGCGGATGTAGCCTTCCCCTATTTCGGCGGCAATGAAAACCCGCACTTTCGCAGCGTGAAACAGGAGCCGGTGCTCTTGCGCCGCGTGCCGAGCAAAACCCTGACGCTTGCTGACGGCAGCCAGAAACGCGTCGTCAGCGTGTACGATCTGGTGCTGGCGAACTACGGCCTCGATCGCGGTCTGGAGGACAGCAACGCGGCGGTAAATTACGCCGACATCAAAGCCTATACCCCGGCATGGGGCGAGCAAATTACCGGCGTACCCGCCTGGCTGATTGAAAAAATCGCCCGCGAGTTTGCCGACACGGCGCACAAAACTCACGGACGCTCGATGATCATCCTTGGGGCCGGTGTGAACCACTGGTACCACATGGACATGAACTACCGCGGGATGATCAACATGCTGGTCTTCTGCGGTTGCGTCGGGCAGAGCGGCGGCGGCTGGTCGCACTATGTCGGCCAGGAAAAACTGCGGCCGCAAACCGGCTGGCTTCCCCTCGCCTTTGCGCTGGACTGGAACCGCCCGCCGCGCCAGATGAACAGCACCTCGTTCTTCTACAACCATGCCAGCCAGTGGCGTTACGAAAAGCTGACCGCGCAGGAGTTGCTCTCGCCGCTGGCGGACGCCACCAAATTCACCGGCCACCTGATTGACTTCAACGTCCGCGCCGAGCGCATGGGCTGGCTCCCGTCGTCGCCGCAGCTGAACCTCAACCCGCTACACATCAAAGCCCGCGCCGACGCGGCCGGAATGACGCCGCAGGAGTATACCGTTCAGGGGCTGAAATCGAGGGACGTCCGCCTCGCCTGCGAACAACCCGACAACGGCAAAAACCATCCGCGTAACCTGTTCGTCTGGCGCTCGAACCTCCTCGGCTCGTCCGGTAAGGGCCACGAGTACATGCTCAAGTACCTGCTGGGTACCGAAAGCGGCATTCAGGGGGAAGATTTAGGCTCGACCGACGACGTGAAGCCGGAAGAGGTGGAGTGGCAAACCGCTGCCATCGAAGGGAAGCTGGATCTGCTGGTCACGCTCGATTTCCGTATGTCCAGCACCTGCCTCTTCTCCGATATCGTCCTGCCGACCGCCACCTGGTATGAAAAAGACGATATGAATACCTCGGATATGCATCCGTTTATTCACCCGCTCTCCGCCGCCGTTGACCCTGCCTGGGAATCGCGCAGCGACTGGGAGATCTACAAAGGCCTCGCCAAAGTGTTCTCGGAGGTCTGTGTCGGCCATCTGGGTACCGAAACTGACGTGGTGTTGCAGCCTTTGCAGCACGACTCCCCCGCCGAGCTGTCGCAGCCGTTTGATATTCAGGACTGGCGCAAGGGTGAATGCGATCTGATCCCGGGTAAAACCGCGCCGGGCATCGCCGTTGTCGAACGTAACTATCCGGAAACCTACGAGCGCTTTACCGCCCTCGGTCCGCTACTGGATAAACTCGGCAACGGCGGGAAAGGCATCTCGTGGAATACACAGAAGGAGGTCGAATTCCTTGGCAAGCTCAACTACGTCAAGCTCGACGGCCCGGCCAAAGGCCGCCCACGTATTGAAACGGCAATTGACGCCTCAGAAGTGATCCTCGCTCTCGCCCCGGAAACTAACGGTCAGGTGGCGGTGAAAGCCTGGGAAGCGCTCGGGGAGATGACCGGACGCGACCACACCCATCTGGCATTGAACAAAGAAGACGAGAAGATTCGCTTCCGCGATATTCAGGCCCAGCCGCGCAAAATCATCTCCAGCCCAACCTGGTCCGGGCTTGAGAGCGAGCTCGTCTCCTATAACGCCGGGTACACCAACGTTCACGAGCTGATCCCGTGGCGCACTCTGTCTGGCCGTCAACAGCTGTATCAGGACCATGTCTGGATGCGCGCCTTTGGTGAAAGCCTGGTGGCCTATCGCCCGCCGATAGACACCCGCAGCGTCACCCACATGCGCGAAATCCCGCCGAACGGCTTCCCGGAGAAAGCGCTGAACTTCCTGACGCCGCACCAGAAATGGGGCATTCACTCCACCTACAGTGAAAACCTGCTGATGCAGACGCTGTCTCGCGGTGGCCCGATTGTCTGGATCAGCGAAACCGACGCCCGTGAACTGGGCATTGAGGATAACGACTGGATCGAAGCCTTCAACGCCAACGGCGCGTTAACCGCTCGTGCGGTGGTCAGCCAGCGCGTGCCGCCGGGCATGACCATGATGTACCACGCCCAGGAGCGCATCCTGAACATTCCAGGCTCTGAAGTGACCGGGCGGCGCGGCGGGATCCACAACTCGGTGACGCGCATCTGTCCAAAACCGACGCACATGATTGGCGGATACGCGCAGCTGGCCTACGGCTTTAACTATTACGGAACCGTTGGCTCCAACCGCGACGAGTTCATCATGATCCGCAAAATGAAAAACATTAACTGGCTGGACGGCGAAGGTCGGGATCAGGTTCAGGAGGCGAAAAAATGAAAATACGCTCACAGGTTGGAATGGTACTGAATCTCGATAAGTGCATCGGCTGTCACACCTGCTCGGTCACCTGCAAAAACGTCTGGACCGGGCGCGAAGGGATGGAATATGCGTGGTTTAACAACGTTGAAACCAAACCGGGTATTGGCTATCCGAAAAACTGGGAAGACCAGGACGAGTGGCAAGGCGGCTGGATCCGCGGCATTCACGGCAAGTTGACCCCGCGCCTCGGCAGCAAGCTCGGCGTCCTGTCGAAAATCTTTTCGAACCCGGTCATGCCGCAGATTGATGATTATTATGAACCGTTCACTTTTGATTATCAGGATCTGCACCGCGCGCCGGAGGGCGATCACCTCCCTACTGCGCGCCCGCGCTCGCTTATCGACGGCAAGCGAATGGATAAAATCGTCTGGGGGCCAAACTGGGAAGAACTGCTCGGCGGCGAGTTCGAGAAGCGCGCCCGCGACCGCAACTTCCAGAAGATCCAGAAAGAGATGTACGGCCAGTTTGAAAACACCTTCATGATGTACCTCCCGCGCCTGTGCGAGCACTGCCTGAACCCAAGCTGTGCGGCCACCTGCCCAAGCGGCGCGATCTACAAACGTGAGGAGGACGGGATCGTCCTGATCGACCAGGACAAATGCCGCGGCTGGCGTCTGTGCATCAGCGGCTGCCCGTACAAGAAAATCTACTTCAACTGGAAAAGTGGTAAGTCCGAAAAATGCATCTTCTGCTATCCGCGCATTGAGTCCGGCCAGCCAACGGTCTGTTCGGAAACCTGCGTGGGACGAATCCGCTATCTCGGCGTGCTGCTGTACGACGCGGATCGGATTGAAGAAGCGGCCAGCACCGAGCACGAAACCGATCTGTACGAGCGTCAGTGCGACGTCTTCCTTGACCCGCACGACCCGGCAATCATTGAAGAAGCGCTGAAACAGGGTATTCCTCAAAACACAATCGACGCCGCGCAGCGTTCGCCGGTCTACAAACTGGCGATGGACTGGAAGCTGGCCCTGCCGCTGCACCCGGAATACCGTACCCTGCCGATGGTCTGGTACGTTCCGCCGCTGTCGCCTATTCAGTCTTATGCCGATGCGGGCGGTCTGCCGCAAAGCGACGGCGTTCTGCCAGCGGTGGAAAGCCTGCGCATTCCTGTGCAGTACCTGGCAAACATGCTGAGCGCCGGTGACCCGGCTCCCGTGCTGCGCGCCCTGAAGCGCATGATGGCGATGCGTCACTACAAACGCTCCCAGACCGTGGAAGGCGTGACCGATACCCGCGCCATTGAAGAGGTGGGTCTGACCGAAGCGCAGGTTGAGGAGATGTACCGCTATCTGGCTATTGCCAACTACGAAGACCGCTTCGTGATCCCGACCAGCCACCGCGAAATGGCGCGCGACGCCTTCCCGGAGAAAAACGGCTGCGGCTTTACCTTTGGCGACGGCTGCCACGGCTCCGACACCAAATTCAACCTCTTCAACAGCAGCCGCATTGATGCCATCAACATCACCGAGGTGCGCGAACACGGGGAGGGAGAATAATGCAGATCCTGAAAATCATCGCGCTACTGATTGAGTATCCCGATGAGGTGCTGTGGGAAAGCCGCGAGGAGGCGCTTTCCCTTATCGAACAGGATGCCCCCGCGCTGCTGCCGTTTGCCCGGCAGCACCTTGGGGCAGCGCTGCTGGATAAGCAGGCCGAGTGGTGCGAGGTGTTTGAGCGGGGTCGCGCCACCTCGCTGCTGCTGTTCGAACATGTGCACGCCGAGTCCCGCGATCGCGGGCAGGCGATGGTCGATCTGATGGGCCAGTATGAGAAAGCCGGGCTTGAGCTGGACTGCCGCGAGCTGCCGGACTATCTGCCGCTCTATCTGGAGTATCTCAGCATTGTCAGCGACGCGGAGGCGCGCGAAGGGTTGCAAAACGTCGCGCCGATCCTGGCGCTGATTGGCGGACGCCTGAAGCAGCGCGGCGTGGCGCATTATCAGCTGTTTGATGCGCTACTGCGTTTTGCCGACAGTCGTCTCTCCAGCGACAGCGTGGCGCAGCAGGTTTCCGGTGAAAAAAGGGATGATACCCGCCAGGCGCTGGACGCCGTCTGGGAAGAGGAACAGGTGAAGTTTATCGAGGACAACGCCACATCGTGCGACAGTTCGCCGATGCAGCAATATCAACGACGCTTTAGCCAGGACGTTGCACCGCAGTATGTGGACGTCGGCGCCGGAGGCCCAAAATGACGCACTACCTCAACGTGTTTTTCTATGACATTTACCCCTACATCTGCGCCACCGTCTTTTTCATTGGCAGCTGGTTGCGCTACGACTACGGACAGTACACCTGGCGCGCCTCGTCGAGCCAGCTGCTCAGTAAGCGCGGCATGAACTGGGCGTCGAACCTGTTTCACATCGGGATCCTCGGGATTTTCTTCGGGCATCTGTTCGGGATGTTAACCCCGCACTGGATGTACGCCTGGTTTTTGCCGGTGGCCGTTAAGCAGCAGCTGGCGATGATCGCCGGGGGGATTTGCGGCGTACTGACGCTGATCGGCGGCTCTATGCTGCTGGTCCGCCGTCTGTTTAACCAGCGCGTGCGCGCCACCTCGACCACGCCGGATATCATTATCATGAGTATCCTGTTGATTCAGTGCATTCTCGGGCTGACGACGATTCCGTTCTCGGCGCAGTATCCAGACGGCAGCGAGATGATGAAACTGGTGGGATGGGCGCAGGGAATTGTAACCTTCAAAGGCGGATCGTCGGAAATGCTGAGCGGCGTAGCGCCCATTTTCCGCATCCACCTCGTGCTGGGCATGACCATTTTCCTGATCTTCCCATTCACCCGTCTGGTACACGTCTGGAGCGCGCCGTTCGAGTATTTCACCCGTCGCTACCAGGTGGTGCGCTCGCGCCGCTAAGTGTGTCGGGTGGCGGCTACGCCTTACCCGACCTACGTTCGAACCCTTGTAGGCCCGGTAAGGCGTAGCCGCCCCCGGGCTATCAGGTCAGAACGGCGTGCTTCCGCTTATGATTGAAACAACTAACATCAGAACTAAAACCGCCACGATGAGACCAAAAGCCAGTAACGCCGCATGAAAAGCGATCGTGGCCCCGGAAAAAAAGAGTGCCCCACTCACGGTCCATTTGTTCTCTTTACGAAGGCCACTAATGAAAGCAAGTCCAAGAGCCATGACAGATAACAGTATTCCGCTAGCGATCAGTAACCGGTCAATATCTACCGGTTTCTTTTTCGTCTCAACGGTCGGCTGCTCTCCTTTTAGACCAGCCATTATTCCTTTTTTTACCGCCGTAACCTTTTCAGCCACAACAACTTCAAGCGCTGTCGACTTCGTGGAAAACGGACCGAGGGTGAACTGAACTACTGAGAGAAGCAGTGCAATAACGCCGAGCAACATCCCCACTGAACTGAATTTATTCCGAATCAAGATTTCCATATCAGTACGCCTTTGACATTGTCGGGTGGCGGCTACGCCTTACCCGACCTACGTTCGAGCCTTTGTAGGCCCGGTAAGGCGTAGCCGCCACCGGGCTATTTTCCTGCCTGCGGATGCGTATCAAACCCCGCCATCACCGCAGACAATTCTGCTAGTGTAAAGCCGTGCTTCGGATCGTCAACCCCGAGACCAAACCGCGATTGCATCAGTTGATAAAGCGCCTGCGCGTCCGGCAAATGGATCTGCACCTCCACATGGCCGTTGTGCCAGTGCGTGAAGTTAAAATTAGTCAGCGTCAGCTTGCCGCCGTCCGGGAGATGGCGACACATCAACAGATGATGACGGAAGTGCGACTGCGGCCAGTGCGCGGACCAGAAGTTACCCATCACGTAATCGTTAAAGTACTGCGTCGCCAGGTCAAAGTGGTACATCGATTGCCAGTGATCATGATGGCGGAACTGCAGCACCCAGTCGTTACCTTCGCTTAGCAGGCGGTACAGGCCGTGCGGCGTACTCTGCTCCTCGTTAGCGAGTAAGCGCATGGGTGCCGTCAGCGTCTGTCCACCAAACCCGACATCCGCTATCCAGCGTTCGCCGTTCAGTTCGACCAGCAGTAAACGGTGGGTACGCGGCGGCATCTGCGGCGGATTCGCCAGCACCACCCGCCCCAGCACGCTGCGCACCGTAAACCCCACTTCGCGCAATACTCGCTCGAACAGGCCATTTTGCTCAAAGCAGTAACCGCCGCGGCGCGCGGTGACCAGCTTGTCGACCTGGCTTTGATCGTCAAGTTGGATCTCACGCGGCAATACCACATCGATATTCTCAAACGGGATCGCGCAGTTATGGTGTAAATGCAGCGCACGAAGGGTGTCGATATCAACCTGCGCGGGCTGTTGCCAGCCCGTGCGGGCAAAATAAGCACTCAGAAATGGGGACATGGTTGGCTTCCTTGATGTGATATTCCTTGTTTATAAACTATTTTACCCGCCCCATATGTGCAAATGTGCTTTTTAGCGCTGCTTAGCGCGCTGCATAATACCCAGCGCGCTAAGCATCAGGAGAAGCCCCGTCACCAGCGTCAGCGTCGCCATTGCCATGCCTTGCCCTACGGAGCCTTGCTCGAACTGCCGCCAGATAAACACTGAGACCGTCTGTGTGCCCGCCGGGGCCAGCAGCAATGATGTCACCAGCTCACGCGAGGCAATCGCAAACACCATCAGCATCGCCGCCAGCAGTGCGGGAGAGACGAGCGGCATCACGATATAGCGCAGTGCCTGAAACGCCGAGGCCCCGTGTACACGCGCCGCAGGCTCCAGACTCCCGCCCAATTGACGCAGCGCGCTGCCAACGTAGCGCACGGGCCACGGCAGCAACAGGCAGCAATACGACAGCAGCAAAATCACCCAGCTGTTATACGGCGAGACCGGCCAAAAGGACCGGTTCCAGAGCAGAATCAAACCGACGCCCACGACAATGCCGGGCAGCGCGGCGGGCATCAGCGAGAGCGCATCAAGCATTGCGCGCCCTTTTATCTTTTGCATTACCACCAGCCACGATGCCAACAGCCCCAGCAGCCCGGTAATGCATGCCGTCCCGAGCGCCAGCGACAGGCTGGTTCCCAGCGCCGGCAAAGCCTCTCCCTGCTGGCTGAACAGTGCCGCATAATGTGACGTTGTCACGTTATCAAGCGTTACCCCTCCTGATAATGTACCGAGCACGCCGGAGAGCGCCATCGATGCGCCGGGCAACAGCACCGCGACCGCACTCACCACAATCATCAGCACAACCATCGGAAGCGTATAGAGACCGGCGTTTGCCCCGCTGTTTTCGGTCGGCTTGCCGGTTATGCTGGTGACGTCATGTTGTCCGGTCAGTTTTTTCTGCATCGCCCAGGCACCAAGGGCAATGACCACAAGCACTACCGAGAGCATCGCCGCCCCGGACAGATCCACCGGCCAGTCGGCCAGCTTCTTCTCGATATCGGTGGTTAACATCAGCACGCCCGCTCGCGCCCCCAGCGCCGCCGGAACGCCAAACTCCTCAATTGCGAGGGTAAACGCCAGCAGCATTCCCGCCGCCAGCGACGGGGAGAGCATTGGCAGCGTGATGTGCCAGAACGCCCTGCCCGCGCGTGCGCCGTGCACCCGGGCAACCTGCGCCAGTCGCTGACCGCTCGCCAGCAGGCTACGCGAAACGGCAAAATAGACCACCGGGAAAATATTCAGCGCCATCACCAGCACGATCCCGGTTTTGCTGAACAGCAGACCGTTGAGGTTTATCCCGGTCAGCTGTTGCAGATACCCGTTGGTTTGCAGCACCAGCATCCATGAGAGCGCCGCGATATAGGGCGGCGTCAAAAACGGGATCAGGAAAAGCAGATCCCACAGACGCGGCCACGGCAGGTTGAACACCCCCCGCGCCACGCCCAGCGGAAAGCCGATCAGCGCGCTGACCAGCGCAACGCCTAACCCGACCTGCAGCGTTCCGCCCAACATGCGGGGCAACTGCGGCTCTGCCAGCAGCGTCTGTACACCGCTAAACGCGCCGCTGAAATTGCCAGCGCTGAACTGAGGAAATATCGCCTGCATAGCGATGAACAACAGCGGAGACGCCACGAGGACGACCAGCAGCGTCAGCGTCATGGCCGATAACATTCGTTGATTCACAGGAGCTTCCTGAAGACGGGGTTATCCCCGTCACTTGCATTACAGAGAGAACAGCGTCGTAAAGCGCTTGAGGATGTCGCTGCGCGAGCCCGAGGACTCGCTTTTCGTGGGCAGCACCGTCAGCTCGTTCAATAGCGGGCGTTTCGCCTTGACGTCTTCGCGCGCGGGCATCAGCCACGCATCGGCGACCATCGCCTGGCCTTCCGGGGAGAGGACGTAATCGACAAAAGCCTTAGCCTCGTCGGCGTGCCGGGTCGATTTAAGGATCATCATCGGACGCGGCGCAATCACCGTGCCGCTGGCCGGGAAGATCACCTTAAGCGACTCCCCCTGGCTGATGTTGCCGTAGGAGACATAATCCACCGCACCAAACACCGCCGCTTTTGCCCCCTGCATCACGGGCGTAACCGCCTGCGCGTTCGGGCCGCTGACTACCATGCCGTTCTTTTTCAGCGCATCGAACAGCGCCCAGGCATTGTCGCCCATGCCGTTTTGTAGCCCGATCAGCAAATCCAGCGACGCGCCGGAGAGCGCCGGGTCCGGGGTGGTGACCTTGTCCCTGAAGGCGTCGGTGGTGAGATCCCGCCACTCCTTCGGCTCCGGCGTACCGCTTTTGGTATTCCAGACAATCCCTAACGCCGAGACGCCCTGCGCCACGTAATCCGCGGATTTCAGACCCGCCGGAACGTGTTGCGCATTGACGCTTTGATACGGCAGCAGCCAGCCGCGTTTGTGGAGGTCTTCCGCCGTGTCCCAGGAGGCGGAGATGAGGATATCCGCCTGCGGATTGGCCTGCTCTGCCTCCAGGCGCGCCATGACTTTTCCGGTGGTCGCCTGGAAGATATCGACTTTCACCCCGGTTTTCTGTTCAAACCCGTTAGCCAGATTTTTCGCGAGGGAACCCGGCCCCGCGGTGTAGACCGTCAGCGCATGGGCGCTGGAAACTGTAACAGTAGATAGCGCCATTGCGAGCAGGACTCCTTTTTTCACAGACATGGTGGCTTTCATGCAAACTCCCCTGAGGTTGAAATCAAACGATCGGCAGCCACGCTGCCAGCAGATAGATGCACGATGCGATCGGCGAGAATTTCAGCCTCCCGGCGGTCGTGAGTGACATACACGGCGGTGGTCCCGAGATGGCGTAGCAGCGTGGCCATCTCCTGACACAACGATCCACGCAGTTCGCTGTCGAGGTTAGAAAGCGGCTCGTCAAAGAGCAGGACGCGAGGTTCAGCGACTATCGCCCGGGCCAGCGCCACGCGCTGCTGCTGCCCGCCCGATAGCCCGGCAGGTTTGCGGTCAGCAAAGGCCGCTAACCCGACGCGGGAGAGCGCCTGCGCGACGCGATCCTCACGTTCCTGACGCGGGACATGGCGCATTTTTAACGGGAACGCGACGTTCTGCGCCACCGACATGTGCGGCCACAGGGCATAGTCCTGGAAGACCATGCCGATATCCCGCGCCTCGGGCGGCAGCGACCAGCCCGCTTTCGCAACCTGACGATCGCCAAAATGGATGTCGCCGCCGGCAGGCTGGGTTAATCCCGCCAGCAGCCGGAGTAACGTGCTTTTTCCGCAGCCTGATGGCCCCAGTAGCGCAACGACGCTGCCAGCCTCGATATGCAGGTCAATTTGATTCAAAACGGTGTGCGCGCCAAACGCGTACGAGACGCGGTTGAGCGTGATGGAGGTGAGCATATTGTGATCCTCTTTGGGATTTACTGCCCGCCACTGTAGGGTGCGAGTATGACGAACGCATGACGGTAGCGTTGCGGCTTGATTTCGACCGCCTTTCAGTCGTTTAATGCCGGAAAGCCTGCGCAGAGGAAATCCCATGAGCCCGTTTCGCCCCGTCGAGTTAACACACGCCAGCCGCCTGCTGAACCACGGTCCTACCGTACTGATCACCAGCCGCGATGAAACCATTGACCGCCGCAACGTTATGGCCGCTGCCTGGTCGATGCCTGTCGAATTTGATCCGCCCCGCATCGCGATTGTTGTCGACAAAAGCGCCTGGTCACGGGAACTGATTGAGCGCAGCGGGACATTCGGCATCGTCATTCCGGGTGTGGCGGCCGCCAACTGGACCTGGGCCGTGGGCAGCGTCAGCGGACGCGACGAAGACAAGTTCAACTGCTACGGCATTCCGGTCATCAACGGCCCGGTGCTGGGCCTGCCGGTAATCGAAGAAAAATGCCTGGCGTGGATGGAGTGCCGGTTATTGCCCGCCACCGCCGCAGCCGAGAAATATGACACGCTGTTCGGCGAGGTGGTATCTGCCGCAGCGGATGCACGCGCCTTTGTCGCCGGGCGTTGGCAATTTGACGGGGATAAGCTGAATACCCTGCACCATCTGGGGGCCGGAACCTTCGTGGCGAGCGGTAAAATGGTGAAGGCACCGGAGTGAGCGCGTGGAATATATCAGCCTGAAATATAACTATTTTCTATGGCATTTTATGTTTACCGACAGAGTTTAAAACAGAGGATATTTCCGGGGCTGTTGTTATAACAGCCTCTCAATAAGGAAATATCGATGTCATGGAATAAAGATGGCGCAATCTCATATGCGAAATCACACGCCCAATCTAAGAGCACGCTCATTACGGGACAAAGTTACCGAACCATCCAGCCCCATTACGAACTCTTCAGGCATGACTAAATAATCCCCCCGTCCTCGATCCAGATAGTCTGCATGATTACGTTGCGTCCGGGACTATTGCAGCCATTAAAGAATTGTATTCAGGAGACAGTAACGAAAAAGACATGCCCGATGCGGATATGTTCCTTAAATCGCAGGACTGGGATGAGGACTGGGATCAGATAAAGGTCCTGTATTCTGATTTTGATGCTGTGTGCACAAACGTGTATGTCGCATTTGGCAAGAAACAGAATCACGTTGTCGCAGATTGTCTCGTTCAGGAAAATGGGAAATGGAAAGTCCGATCGGCAACCCTGATTAAGTAATACGATGCGTCGAACCCATCCTGGCAAGAAAAAACGCATGGTAGCCTCAAGGCTACCATGCAATGACCTAACTCTTCGCACGCCGTGCAATGATTTCATCCGCTACATTTCGCGGCGCTTCGGCGAAATGGTCGAATTCCATCGTATAGGTCGCGCGTCCCTGGGACATCGAACGCAGCGTGGTGGCGTAGCCAAACATCTCTGCCAGCGGCACATCAGCACGAATGATTTGGCTGCCGTACTGCTCGGCCATTCCCTGCACCATACCGCGACGAGACGAGAGATCGCCCATGATATTTCCGGCGTACTCTTCCGGCGTTTCCACCTCGACATGCATCACCGGCTCAAGAATAGCCGGGTCCGCCCTGCGTGCGCCCTCTTTGAACCCGAGGATCGCCGCCATGCGGAACGCCATCTCCGAGGAGTCCACGTCGTGATACGAACCAAACGTCAGGGTCGCCTTCACGTCGACAACCGGATAACCGGCCAGCACGCCGCTGTTCATGGCTTCACGCAGCCCTTTCTCAACCGAAGGGATGTACTCACGCGGCACCACGCCGCCCTTGGTGGCATCTTCAAAGGTGAAACCACTTCCGGGTTCAGACGGCTCAAGGCTCAGCACAACATGGCCATACTGCCCTTTCCCGCCGGACTGCCGGACAAACTTACCTTCAATATCCTTCACCGCTTTACGCAGAGTCTCACGGTAGGTGACCTGCGGACGCCCGATGTTGGCTTCTACGCCAAACTCGCGCTTCATGCGATCGACAATGATCTCCAGATGCAGCTCGCCCATGCCGGAAATAATCGTCTGCCCGGACTCTTCGTCCGTGTGCAGGCGGAACGAGGGGTCTTCCGCAGCCAGACGCTGCAGCGCCAGCCCCATTTTTTCCTGATCGGCCTTGGTCTTCGGCTCGATCGCCAGCGAAATCACCGGGTCCGGGAACTCCATCCGCTCAAGGGTGATCACCGCATCGGGATCGGTCAGAGTGTCACCCGTGGTGACATCTTTTAGCCCCACGCAGGCGGCAATATCCCCGGTACGCAGTTCGTCCACTTCATGACGGTCGTTGGCATGCATCAGCACAATACGCCCGATGCGCTCTTTTTTACCTTTAACCGGGTTATACACCGCGTCGCCTTTTCTCAGCACACCGGAGTAAACGCGTATAAAGGTCAGCTGGCCCACGTACGGGTCACTCATCAGCTTGAACGCCAGCGCTGAGAACGGTTCTTCATCGCTCGGATGACGCTCGGCGTGCTGCCCTTTTTCATCAATACCATCGATGGCGGGCACGTCCAGCGGAGACGGCATCAGTTCGATCACCGCGTCCAGCATGCGCTGCACCCCTTTATTTTTAAAGGCGCTGCCGCACAGCATCGGCTGGATTTCACCGGCAATCGTCCGGATACGCAGCCCCTGGATAATGTCAGCTTCGTCCAGATCGCCCGTTTCAAGGTACTTATCCATCAGCGCGTCGCTCGCTTCCGCCGCCGCAGAGACCATGTTATCCCGCCACGTCTGCGCGGTGCTGAGCAGATCGTCAGGAACGGGCGCGTAGCTAAATGCCATCCCCTGGGTGGCATCATCCCACACGATGGTACGCATCTTGATGAGATCGACCACGCCGCTGAAATGCTCCTCGGCACCCACCGGAATAACGATCGGCACCGGGTTGGCCTTCAGGCGCTCCTGCATCATTCGCACCACGCGGAAGAAATCGGCCCCCGGGCGATCCATCTTATTGACGAACGCCAGGCGCGGAACGTGATATTTATTGGCCTGACGCCAGACGGTTTCCGACTGCGGCTGCACGCCGCCCACCGAGTCATACACCATCACCGCGCCGTCGAGCACGCGCATGGAACGCTCAACCTCAATGGTGAAGTCAACGTGCCCGGGGGTGTCGATGATGTTGATCCGGTGCGGTTCAAACCCACGGTCCATACCCGGCCAGAAGCAGCTCACGGCTGCGGAGGTAATAGTTATCCCGCGCTCCTGCTCCTGCGCCATCCAGTCGGTTGTTGCCGCGCCATCGTGTACTTCGCCCAGCTTGTGGCTCATCCCGGTGTAAAACAGGATGCGCTCGGTGGTGGTCGTTTTGCCGGCATCGATATGCGCGGAGATACCGATGTTGCGATAACGTTCGAGAGGGATGGGTCGGGGCATGATAAATCCTTAGTCATTAAGACATTTATGAGACGACCAGGATGGTCGTAGGTAACGTCGTTTGTTATAATAGTCCCATTGTACGAGTATTATCGAACTATTTTTTAACGGTTCACCTATTGTTCATATAGCTCAATCTGACATCAGATGCAGGAAAACGATGATCCCAAACCACCCGGAACCTGAACAAATACAGCTGGAAAATGTGCTCTTCGCCCTTGGCAATCCGCTACGCCTGGCGATCGTTCGCCGCCTCGCCGACGGCAGCGAACTGAGCTGTAACGCGCTGCGCCCGGCGGATGTGGTGAAATCCACCATGACCCACCACTGGCGCGTATTACGCGATAGCGGCGTTATATGGCAGCGGGCACAGGGACGAGAAAATATGATTTCACTGCGACGAGAGGATCTTGACGCCCGTTTTCCAGGGCTGATGGCGATATTGCTGAAGAAAAACTGACGTTATTATTTTATCAGCAATGTCGAAAGCCAAAACAGACGTTTTGCAGAACTACCGTGTGGGGAAATTACGTTGCCAAATGAGTCAGGCTTTACTGTCGTTGCTGATCATCTGGCAGGTGCGGGCGTTTAGAGTCGCTGCGTTGATTTAAATAACGTGCTGCAGTGCGGGCAAACAAGTTGGGCACCTTTTTGTACTCGGCTAAAGCTGTGTTCAGAATCTTTTGAACAATTTGGGCATGGGCATTTAACTAAATAATTACGACGAGCTAGCGTGTTTTTACGTCCAGACATAGGCATCTCCTGATTTAAGGGACTGCCACCATACACGTTTACGCCACCCGTTGCTTGCTTTTATTTTCCAGTGACTTGCCGTTTCGGACAAACCGGACGAGAGGGTTAATGAATATTGCCGGGCGGGATCCCGCCACTGCCCGGCAGAATAATTACATCGAGTAGCCCGGTTTTTTAATCAGTTCATCCATCTTCGGGCCAATCTCGGTATCCCAGACCTGCGCCTTCCAGTCATCCTGCTGCACCTGATTAAGCGCAACCGATATGGAGCCGTCTTTGCTGTTCAGATGGTGAATAATCACGTCGGCAATATCCGCTGCCAGCGCGGTTTTTTGCTCGTCATTTAGCTCGCGGGGAAAACATTTAATATCAACGTGTGGCATGGGCTGACTTCCTGTTGTGAGTGAGATTCCACGTTATCAGATAATTTCGTTAGCCTTTAACACCTTGTGCAGTTCAGGACGCTGGCACATCGCGTCGGCAATGGCCGTAATCTTTGGCGTATTGGCTGCAAACCAGTCATGACGCGGCCCCCAGGTGCGCATTACCACAATGTAGGCGTCAATCAGGGTCAGCTGCTCGCCAAAGGCATACGGCGTGGCTTTCAGGTGATTATCCAGCCACGCGTACAGCGTTTTGCGGTACGCGATACAATTGTCCTTCAGCTGTTCAGGGGCGTCCGGCGCCCAGCGTTCAGGATAATCGGCAAAGGTAAAAGTGGGATAGACATTGGCGACCAGCCAGATCAGCAGACGCTGAAACTGCGGGCGATCGGCGTGCCCGACGGGCGGCGCAAGATCGGGGCATTTGTCGAGCACCATCAGCGCTATCGCCGCCGTTTCGGTCAGGATCGTGCCATTTTCCAGCTCCAGCGTCGGGACCTGGCACAGCGGGTTACACTTTTGCAGCAGGTCGCGCTGCGGGCCGGGCCGATCGAATCCGTCCACGTTGATCGACCGGTAGGGAATGTCGGCCAGCGTCAGCATGATTTCACCGATCGCCGACCCCCAGCCGGGTACACCATAAAGCGTGATCATGTTGCCCCCTCAGGGTTCAAAACCCTAAGTGTAGAGCATGCTCAGTAGGTTATCCCTGGCGGATTGACCTGTGAATGGTCCACCGCTTCGCCCTCCTCACCCCAGCGTGCCAGCACCTTCTGATACTCCCCTCGCGTAATTGCCCCATCCAGCGCGGCCTGCAGGGCATATACCAGCCCGTTGCCTTTTTTGGTGGTGGTGGCGACGTAGGCTTTTTTGGGACCCAGGCCTACAACGCGGGTTTTACCCGTGAGCGCCGCTTTATAGGCCGAGACAGACTGCGGCCCGAAGAAAACGTCCGCCCTGCCGGACTGAATATAGAGATTGGCCGAGGCGTCATCCGTCAGATAAAGCGGCAGCGCTGGTGCGCGTCCGGCTCGCCTGTTCTCGTCGTTCCAGCCGAGCAGAATGCGTTCCTGATTGGTGCCGGAGCCAACGATCACTTTCTTGCCCGACAAATCCCCTGCGCCTTTGATAGACTGAATGCTGCTGGTGGATTTCACCGAAAAGGCCAGGGAATCGACGCGGTAGGTCGCAAAATCAAACTTCTCTTTGCGCTGCTCGGTCACAGCAATGTTCACCAGCGCCACGTCATAGCGCCCGGAGACAATCCCGAGCGGCCAGTCCTCCCATGCCGTCGGCACCAGTTTGAGTTTCAACCCCAGACTTCCCGCCAGCAGCCGGGCGATGTCCGGGTCGCTGCCGATGCGCGTGCGGTTATCGCTGGCAAGCAGCGCCAGCGGTGGCGAGTTAAGTGCCGAAATGGCGACGGTAAGCGTGCCGGGTTCAACAAAAGTATACGTTGCGGGGATCTTCGCCACCGCCTGCGGGTCAACCGCCACCGGCAGCGGTTGCTGGTTGGCATTCAAGTCAATGCTGGCATCGGCCGCCGTGGTAAAAATCAGCCCCAGCAGAAGTCCATATTTCATTCGCTCTCCTTACAACACTTTTGACAGGAACTGGCGGGTTCGCGGGTGCGACGGATGGTTTAACACCTCGTCGCTGCTGCCCTGCTCCACAATTTTACCATCGACCATAAACACCACCTGATCCGCCACTTCACGGGCAAACCCGATCTCGTGCGTCACCACCACCAGCGTCGTGCCGGAGCGGGCGAGCTTTTTGATCACGTCCAGCACCTCACCTACCAGCTCCGGATCGAGCGCTGACGTTGGTTCATCAAACAGCATCACCCGAGGGCGCAACGTCAGCGCGCGCGCGATGGCAATCCGCTGCTGTTGCCCGCCGGAGAGATGGCGTGACCAGGCATCGGCCTTGTCGCGCAGCCCCACCACGTCCAGCAGGCTGTATGCGCTGTCGATAGCCTCTTTGCGGCTGAGTTTTTTGTGCGCGATGGGCGCTTCAATCAGGTTTTCCAGCACCGTGAGGTGCGGGAAAAGATTAAAGTTCTGGAACACATACCCCACGTTGACGCGCTGTTTCAGGATCGCGTTCTCCTTCAGCTCGTAGAGTTTGTCGCCCTGACGACGATAGCCAACGTACTCCCCGTCTATCTGAATAAAGCCTTCATCGACGCGCTCCAGGTGGTTAATGGTGCGCAGCAGCGTCGATTTGCCCGAACCGGACGGCCCGAGGATCACCGTGACGGAACCGGGCGGGATCTCAAGCGAGACGTTATCCAGTGCCTTATGGCGGCCAAAGAATTTGCTGACGCCGGTGATGGAAATATGTCCTTCAGGAGAGGCTTGCATGGACGGGCTCCTGTACTGGGGTGTTGACGGAACGGGTACGGCGGGATGCGCGGTGATGATTTACGGCGGAGCGGCGTTCGCTGCGGGCAAGCCCGCGTTCCACGACATGCTGGATCGCTGACAGGACGGTGGTTATCACCAGATACCAGACGGCCCCGACCATCAGCAGCGGAATGACCTCCTGCGTGCGGTTGTAGATCATCTGAATGGTGTAGAACAACTCCGGCATTGCCAGGACGTATACCATTGCCGTGCCTTTGGCGAGGCTGATGATCTCGTTAAAGCCGGACGGCAGTATGGTGCGCAGCGCCTGCGGCAGGATAATGCGCACGGTGCGCCGCCAGGCCGGGAGGCCGAGCGCGGCGGCGGCTTCATACTGACCGTGATCGACCCCGAGGAAGCCTCCGCGAACGATCTCGGCGGTATAGGCGCTCTGCACCAGCGTCAGCCCCACCACGGCGGTAGAAAACTGCCCCAGCACGTTGATGGTCTCAAAGCGCCCCCAGAGAATATCGGTAAACGGCACGCCCAGCGAAAGGGTGTCGTACAGATAGGAGAAGTTATAGAGAATAATCAGCACCACGATCAGCGGCAGCGAACGAAACAGCCAGATGTAGGCCCACGCCATGCTGCTCAACAGCCAGCTGGAAGAGAGTCTCGCCAGCGCCAGCATCCCGCCGAGGAATACGCTCAGCACGGTGCCAATGAGCGTCAACAGCAGCGTCTGGCCGACGCCCTCCAGAATAACCGGATCGAAGAACCAGCGGGCGAAGACCGCCCACTCCCAGCGCGGGTTAAAGGCCACGGACTGGATCACCACGGCCAGGATAAACAGCGCGGCCACCGCGCCAACGGTGCGCAGCGGATAGCGCGCCGGGACCACTTTAATGGTTTCAACGTTGCTCATCGTCGTTCCTTATGCGGATTTGCTGAGCGCTTCGCGGATCAGCGTTTTGGTGAAACGCAGCCGGCCATCGAACGGCGGCTGGCTGTACTCTTCCGGATCGCGGTCAAGATCGAACTGCGGCTGATATCCCTGGCTAAGATACAGCCGTACCGCTTCCGGCTGGCGAAAACCGGTGGTGAGGTAAATCTGACTGTAGCCCGCCAGTGCCGCCCGCCGCTCCAGCTCCTGCACCACCCGGCCCGCCAGCCCCTGCTGGCGCAGCGTTTTGTCGGTCCAGATGCGCTTGATCTCCGCGGTGCGTTCATCAAAGGGTTTGTAGGCCCCGGTAGCGATAATTTTCCCGTCGCGTTCCAGCACGATAAACAGCCCCTGCGGTGCGAGATACCATTCGGTCAATTCTACCTCGGCGTCTTTCGAAAAGTAGTCCCCGTATCGGGCAGCGTATTCGCCGAATAACCCCTTGATGATGGGCTGAAGTTCGGCGTCTTCCGGCGATACATCACGAAATTGCTCGCGCATAATCCCCCCTTAATCGCCCAGACCTGTCGGGTTAACTTCAGAATTCGGGATACGTTCAACGCCTTCCCCCCAACGGTTGAGGACTTTGTCGTAATCACCGTTTTTAATCACGCCGTTTAGCGCAGTCTGCACCGGCTCAACCAGGCCGCTGCCTTTTTTCAGCGTTACCGCGATGTGCGCCGCCTTCGGCCAGCCGCCGTCGACGCTGCCGACCAGCTGGGTTTTGCCGCTCAGCGCCGCTTTCCACGCGCCAATAACGTTTGGACCAAACCAGGCGTCCGCGCGCCCGGATTGCAGCGCCAGGGTTTGCGCAGCATCGTCTTTGGTGTAGACCGGGGTGAACGGCTTAAGCCCTTTTTTCAGGTTTTCAGCATTCCACGCCAGCAGGATGGCTTCCTGATTGGTACCAGAGCCAACGATGATGCGCAGACCGGCGATATCTTCCGCCTTCTCAAGCGTTTTTATCGGGCTGGTCGATTTCACGTAGAAGCCCAGGGAATCCTTGCGGTAGGTGGCAAAATCAAACTTCTCTTTACGCGCTTTGGTGACGGTAATATTGCTAATAGCCGCGTCATATTTCCCGGACGCCACGCCGAGCGGCCAGTCCTCCCAGGAGGTCGGCACCACGTTCAGCTCAAGCCCCAGGCTATCCGCCACCAGACGAGCAATATCCACCTCGCTGCCAAGCAGCGTTTTGTTATCGTCGGCAAACACCGTCAGCGGCGGCTGGTTCAGCCCTGCCACGGCGACGGTAAATTTTCCAGGGACGGCAAAGTGATAGTCTTTCGGCAGCTGCGCTACCGCCGCGCTGTTTTTGGCAGTGTTAATTGGTGTTTTGTTGGCTTCCAGGCTTACGCCGGTGCCATTGATAGTGACATTCTCAGCCCAGACTGCAGGAGTAATGGCCAGCGCAAGCGCCAGAATAAGCGATGTTTTCTGCATAGCGGCGTTCTCTTATTGTTGTGTGAACTGATTTGTGGGTTCGTCTAAACCCAGACTGTCGCGCAGCGTGGTGCCGGGGTAGTCAGTACGAAACAGGCCGCGCGCCTGTAATACCGGCACGACATGGTCAACAAAGCGCGGGAAGGTGTCCGGCGTGCCGCCCTGAATGATAAAACCGTCGGCTGCATAGCCCTCGAACCACGCCTGAAGGCCATCCGCCACCTGCTCCGGCGTGCCGGAAAAGCGCGGGCGCGGGGATGCTGCTTCCAGCGCTACCTGACGCAACGTTAACTGGCGCTCAGCGGCATTACGCTTGATCTCATCGGTGGTGCTGCGAAAGCTGTTTTTACCTAAATCGCCCACGTCCGGGAACGGCGCGTCCAGGGGATACTGGCTAAAATCGTGGTGTTCAAAGTAGCGTCCAAGGTAATTCAGCGCGTCGGTAATGGACACCAGCGCCGCCGTGGTTTGATACTGGTTTTCCACGTCTTCAGCATCTTTGCCGACAATCACGCTCACGCCCTGGAAAATATGTAAATCCGACGCACGACGACCGTTATTTTCCAGTTGTTGCTTCACGTCGCGATAAAATGCTTGCGCTTCGTCTAGCGTTTCGTGGTGGGTAAATATGGCATCAGCGTGTTTCGCTGCCAGCTTTTTACCGTCATCCGACGCGCCCGCCTGAAATATAATCGGGCGTCCTTGCGGCGTGCGGCCAATATTCAGCGGTCCGGCAACCTGAAAGAAATCACCGTGATGATCGAGAGTATGCAGTTTATCCGGGTCAAAAAAGCGTCCGCTCGCTTTATCACGGATAAAGGCATCGCCTTCCCAGGAGTCCCATAACCCTTTCACCACGTCGAGATATTCATCAGCGATGCGATAGCGCAGCGCGTGTTCCGGGTGTTTCTCACGGGAGAAGTTTTTGGCTGAACCTTCCAGCGGAGAGGTCACTACGTTCCAGCCCGCGCGGCCATGGCTCAGATGATCGAGGCTGGCAAACTGGCGTGCCACGGTAAACGGCTCGCTGTAGGAGGTTGACAAGGTGCCCACTAATCCCAGTCGGGAAGTAAGACTTGCCAGCGCCGATAATACCGTCAGCGGTTCAAAGCGATTTAAAAAGTGCGGAATGGATTTCTCGTTAATATAAAGTCCGTCGGCGACAAAAAGAAAATCCAGTTTGCCCTCTTCCGCTTTTAGCGCCGTCTCTTTAACAAAATCAAAATTAATGCTGGCATCGGCGACGGCCGCCGGATGTCGCCATGCAGACATATTCCCTGATGCGCCGTGCAAAATAGTGCCCAGCCGCAGCTGACGAGTTGCAGACATATTCACCTCTTATAATTAAACGTGTTGCAGCGCTTTTTCCGCCAGCTGCGCAAAATAGGCGGCAGCGGGTTCAATTAACGCTTCGTCCGGGTTAAACGCCGGGTGATGTAAACCAAAGGGGCTGGCGCTGCCGATGCTGACAAACGCGCCGGGTATATTTTGCAGATACACCGCAAAATCTTCCCCGCCCATATGCAGCTCCGCATGATGGGTTTCGTAGCCCGCTTCTCTGGCGACCGAGGTGGCAAACGCCGCCCAGTGCTCGTCGTTAACCAGCGCGGCGGGTCCGGCATACCAGGTGATATCGATTTGGGCGTTAAAGGCGCTGGCAAACCCGGCGGCGATGTCGCCGACACGCGCTTTTACCTTTTGCTGCACGTCGCTGCGGTGAGTGCGCAGCGTCCCCTCCAGCTCAACCGTCTCCGGCAGAACGTTCCAGGTATTGCCCCCGGTGATGCGCGTGACGCTGAGCACCACCGAATCCAGCGTATTGACGTTCCGGCTGGCCACGCTTTGCAGCGCCGTCACCAGCTGACTTGCCAGCACGATGGCATCGTTGCCCTCGTGAGGACGCGCCGCGTGTGCGCCCTTGCCGGTAATGCGGATGGCGAAGCGATCAACGTTGGCGTAAAACGGCCCGCCGCGGGTGGCAAATTCACCAACCGGCAGCGACGGCTCGTTATGCATACCGAAGATGGCGCTCACGTCGCGTAACGCACCGGCACGGATCATGCTTTTCGCACCGCCAAAGTTCTCTTCGGCTGGCTGGAAGAGGATCCGCACTCGCCCGGCAAGCGAAGCTTCTCGGGCTTTCAGCTTTAGCGCTGCGCCAAGAATAACGCTGGTATGCACGTCATGACCGCAGGCGTGCATCACCCCCGGCCGCTGCGAGCTAAACGGCACGCCGCTGCGCTCCTCAATGGGCAGAGCATCAATGTCCGCCCGTAGGGCAATTAGCTTTTTACCCGACCCAATTTCCGTCACCAGTCCGGTTTGAAGGTCATAGGGCAGCGGCGCGATCCCAGCCTGAGTCAGCCACTGGCGCAGCCGCGCGGTTGTTTCAACCTCCTGACCGGACAGCTCGGGGTGCTGGTGCAGCTCACGACGCCAGGAAATTAGCTGTTCGCTAAGATTCATACCGTCACCGCCTTATTCAGTCTGGCCTCTGCCAGCAGACGAAGGGATCGCGTGCGGCGGGCACCTTCTGCAATCGGGGTATCGATGATGAACTCATCAATGCCCCACTGTTGATGCAAAGCTTCAAGCTGCGCCACCACCGCATCAGCCGTTCCGACCAGCAGAGACTGCGCCCGGCGGGCAATACGCAGCGGTTCGCTCCCGGCCTGACGCGCAAAGGCGTAGGCCTGCTCCTCGCTGGCTACCGTCACGCGCTGGCCGTTTGCCAGCTCAACGCCCCACACTTCCACCTTCTGCGCCAGGGCTTGTGCCTCGGACTGCGTCGTTGCCACGATGGCCTGCACGGCCACGATAACGTCAAGGGTGCTGTGCTCGCGCCAGGTCGCCACCACCTCGCGCAGTAGATCCGGATCGCCATTAAGATGAGCAGCAAAGACAAAGTGCCAGTCGAGCGATGCCGCAAGAAGCGCGCTTTCGACGCTGGCTCCAAGCAAAAAGCCCTGTGCGGGCAGCGGCGGCAGCGGCGTGGCGCGCACGGCCTCGTCCGCAGACTGATACTCAGGGCGAAGCCAGCGATCTAGCTGCGTGAGCTGATCGGCAAAGCTGCCTTTTTCCTGTGGGTTCAGGCCATGCTGTAGCGCTCGGGTAGAGAGCGGCAGGCCACCAGGCGCTTTTCCGACGCCAAGATCGACCCGTCCAGGGGCTAAAGCGGCCAGCAGGTTAAAATTCTCTGCCACCTTGTAAGGGCTGTAATGCTGAAGCATGACGCCGCCCGATCCGACGCGGATACGCCGTGTTTGCCCGAGGATCCAGGCAATCAGCAGCTCCGGTGAGGGGCTGGCAAGCTGAGGGGTATTGTGGTGCTCGGCAATCCAGAAGCGGTGGTAACCCAACGTTTCCGCCAGCTGCGCAAGGCTTAGGGTTCGCGCCAGCGCATCGGCGGCCGTTTCATTTTCCGCAACGGGGCTTTTATCCAGAATGCTGATTCGCCAGGACATGTTCGCTTCTCGTTTGACTTAACATGCCGTCATTATTAAAGGCGTATTTCATCGCTGAGAAACAATTAATTTACATTTGGTTTGCCGGAAATCAGATATACAAAACCATGCTAAGAATAAGGCCTTAGCGGTTTTTCCCGTCGGTGGTCAGGCCCCGGGGTACTGCTCGTCGGTGACTTTTTCCAGCCATTCCACCGGGCTGCCGTTAACCGATTCGGCAATCGCAATATGGGTCATTGCCGTTTCGGCGCAGGCACCGTGCCAGTGTTTTACCCCTGGCTCGATCCAGGCGATATCGCCCTGATTTAGCGGTTCGGCCTCTTCTCCCCACGCCTGCAGCCAGCCGCGCCCCTGGGTGACGATCAGCGTCTGCCCGAGCGGATGCGTGTGCCAGGCGGTGCGCGCACCCGGCTCGAACGTCACCGTTGCGCCGCCCACTTTTGCCGGTTCGGTTGCCTGGAACGGGGCGTCAATGCGTACGGTACCGGTAAACCAGGCTTCCGGCCCCTTCGCGGAAGGTAATGAACCACTGCGGATAATCTTCATCGTTGTCTCCTTTTTTTGCTGTTGAGGTAACAGTAGCGCAAAGCGCAGGCGAGCATTAGAGTGCATAATCAGAAAGGAACTATGAGACGAATTCATAAATCAGGGCGTCAGAATGCTTAAAGACAATTTTAACGATCTGCTCTCGTTCATGGTGGTTGCGCGGGAACGCAGCTTTACCCGTGCGGCCGCGCAGCTCGGGGTTTCCCAGTCGGCGCTCAGCCACGCGATGCGTAACCTGGAGGCGAGGCTCGAGGTTCGGCTTCTGACGCGCACCACGCGCAGCGTGGCCCCGACAGAAGCTGGTGAAAGGCTGTTGATGCGACTCAGCCCGCACCTGCTGGAGATTGAACAAGAACTCACTGCACTGCGTGATACCCGCGATCGACCCGCCGGGAATATTCGCCTGACCGCCGGGGAGCATGCGATGTCTGCCGTGCTGTGGCCGGTGCTTAAACCCTTTATGACGCAATACCCTGACATTCACGTCGAGGTTACGGTAGACAACGGGCTGACGGACATCGTTGACGGGCGCTTCGACGCGGGCGTGCGCCTCGGCGAACAGGTGGCAAAAGACATGATCGCCGTACGCATCGCGACGGATATGCGCATGGCGGTGGTCGGTTCAGCAGACTATTTTGAGCGTTACGGCACGCCTGATACGCCGGAACAGCTCCAGCATCACCGTTGCATCAATATGCGCCTGCCGACGCGCGGCGGTTTATACGCATGGGAATTTGAGCGCGACGGCCGCGCGCTGCGCGTGCGGGTTGACGGCCAGCTGACGCTGAACAATCTTCCGCAGCGTATTGATGCCGCCGAGAGCGGTCTGGGCCTCGCTTACGTTCCGGAAGATACCGTCCGCGAGGCGCTCGACCAGGGGCGATTACTCCGCGTGCTGGAGGCGTGGTGCCCGCCCTTTGACGGATACCACCTTTACTACCCGAGCCGCCGCCAGCACACCACCGCGTTCTCGCTGCTGGTTGACGCGCTGCGCTATCGGTAGCTTATTTCCCAACACGCGACTGGAGGTGAGCCGGATAACGCTCGCCGACTACGTCAATGTCTGCCAGCGCGTGATGAATGTTGGCAAGGTCTTTTTGTGACAGGGTCACGTTTACCGCAGCCAGATTTTCCTCCAGCCGGTGCAGCTTGGTTGTGCCAGGAATCGGGACAATCCATGGGGCTTTTGCCAGCAGCCACGCCAGGGCGATTTGGGCTGGCGTTACGCCCTGCTCCGCTGCCAGACTCTTGACCACCTCAACCAGTTTCTGATTCGCCTGGCGCGACGCCTCGCTAAAGCGCGGAACGACGTTGCGAAAATCGCTGCTGTCGAAGGTCGTACTGGCGTCGATTGCCCCGGTCAGAAAGCCTTTGCCCAGCGGACTGAAGGGTACAAACCCGATGTTCAGCTCCTCCAGTAGCGGCAGGATCTGCTGCTCAGGTTGTCGCCACCACAGGGAATATTCGCTCTGCAATGCCGTTACCGGACATACCGCGTGGGCGCGACGAATGGAATCTACGCCCGCTTCAGAAAGGCCAAAATGCTTCACCTTGCCTTCGGCAATCAGATCGGCAACGGTTCCGGCGACATCTTCCATTGGTACGTCAGGATCGACGCGATGCTGATAATAGAGGTCGATGTAATCGGTTTTCAGCCGCGCCAGAGATCCTTCCACCGCCGCGCGGATATGTTCTGGACGGCTGTTTAGCGTCTGCCCCGGCCGTTCGCAATCAAAGCCGAACTTAGTGGCAATCACTACGCGGTTGCGAAACGGTGCCAGCGCCTCGCCAATCACCTCTTCATTGATATAGGGCCCGTAAATCTCCGCCGTGTCGAAAAAGGTCACCCCGCGCTCGACCGCCTCGCGGATAAGCGCGATGGCCTGCTGTTTGTCCGTTGCCGGGCCATAACCGTAGCTTAATCCCATGCATCCCAGCCCAAGCGCTGAAACCGTCAGTCCGTCTTTACCTAGCTGTCGCTGTTGCATTCTTCACCTCGTGTTTTTATTTCTGTCGGGATAACTTTAGGTGGGTTTGTTCATGAACACTACAGCGCAAAACCGCTAGTGCTTATGAATTGGACTCATTAATGACTTCAGGCGAACGGTAAGCAGTGCTGATGAATAAATCATCACTGCGCCTGCTGGTTTGTCTAAAAACTCGCCGACTTTTAGTGCGTTATGATCCGCTCTGCTCGGACCACACGATTTCCTTCGATGAGCATCACTTTCGGCACGGTTATATTTTGCGTCACCTAAAAATTGCAGGTAGGATGCCACGCCATGTTTTGCCTTATCCATACGCAGAATGACTGGAAAGGCGGCATGTGCCTGCGCAGAAGCAATCGTTTGTGTCGCTCTCTGCCAGACAGGACTATCACGTTAATGGTTCAGACAGGTAAACAGGTAACTCAATGAAAACAAGCAATAAAAGCGCGGCCGAACATCACGCTGCGAAACGTCGCTGGTTGAACTCTCACGAAGAGGGCTACCACAAGGCGATGGGCAACCGTCAGGTTCAAATGATTGCCATCGGCGGCGCTATCGGTACGGGTCTGTTTTTGGGTGCTGGCGCACGTCTTCAGATGGCTGGCCCTGCTCTCGCACTGGTTTATCTGGTGTGCGGGATCTTCTCTTTCTTCATACTCCGCGCGCTGGGCGAACTGGTACTTCATCGCCCTTCCAGCGGCAGTTTCGTCTCTTACGCCCGCGAATTCCTCGGTGAAAAAGCCGCCTACGTGGCGGGCTGGATGTATTTCGTTAACTGGGCGATGACCGGGATCGTGGATATCACCGCGGTTGCGCTGTACATGCACTACTGGGGCGCGTTTGGCGACGTACCGCAGTGGGTCTTTGCCCTCGGCGCGCTGGCGATTGTCGGTACCATGAACATGATCGGCGTGAAGTGGTTCGCCGAGATGGAGTTCTGGTTTGCGCTGGTGAAAGTGCTGGCGATCGTTATCTTCCTGGTGGTTGGTACGGTGTTCCTCGGCACGGGTAAACCCCTGGATGGCAACGCCACGGGCTTCCACCTCATCACCGATAACGGCGGCTTCTTCCCGCACGGCCTGCTGCCCGCACTGGTGCTGGTTCAGGGCGTGGTGTTCGCCTTTGCTTCTATTGAGCTGGTCGGCACCGCCGCTGGCGAGTGTAAAGATCCGCAGACCATGGTGCCAAAAGCGATCAACAGCGTGATCTGGCGTATTGGTCTGTTCTACGTTGGCTCCGTGGTGCTGCTGGTACTGCTGCTGCCGTGGAATGCCTATCAGGCGGGACAAAGCCCGTTTGTGACCTTCTTCTCTAAGCTTGGCGTGCCGTACGTGGGCAGCATCATGAACATCGTGGTACTGACCGCCGCCCTCTCCAGCCTGAACTCCGGCCTCTACTCGACTGGCCGTATTCTGCGCTCGATGTCCATGGGTGGCTCCGCGCCGAAATTCATGTCGAAGATGAGCAAGCAGCAGGTGCCGTACGCCGGTATTCTCGCCACGCTGGTGGTATATGTCTTTGGCGTGTTCCTGAACTATCTGGTGCCGTCTCAGGTGTTTGAGATTGTCCTGAACGTGGCCGCGCTGGGCATCATCGCCTCCTGGGCCTTTATCGTGGTTTGCCAGATGCGTCTGCGCAAAGCGATTAAAGAAGGGAAAGCCGCCGAGGTGAGCTTTAAGCTGCCGGGGGCGCCGGTGACATCCTGGCTGACCCTGCTGTTCCTGTTCAGCGTGCTGGTGCTGATGGCGTTTGACTACCCGAACGGTACATACACCATCGCGACCATTCCTGTGTTAGCCGTTGTACTGATTGTCGGCTGGTTTGGCGTGCGTAAGCGCGTTAACGAAATTCACAGCACCGCGCCGGTTCATCATGATGATGATCAGCATGACCGCCCGCTGGTTGAAGAGACGTCACGATAATAAAAAAGCCGGGTGGCGGCTTCGCCTTACCCGGCCTACAGATCACGGTTTTGTCGGCCCGGTAAGCGCAGCGCCACCGGGCAATACCCACATTACAGCGCGATACGAATGACATCGTCAGGCTGGGTTGCTTCCTGCTGACGAGTCGATTTCTGTTTCACCGTCACATACAGCGTTTTACCGTCGGCAGACAGCGCCAGGCTGTTCGGGTAGACCGGCGTATCATAGGTTTTTGTCACTTTGTAGGTTTTCGCGTCAATCACACTGACCTTGCCCGCTTCGCGATGGGTCACGTACGCCTCATTGCGTGCCGGGTTGAACAGCACCGCCAGCGATTCCGGCGCGGCGATTTTCTCGACAACGCTTCCGTCTTTCAGGCTCACCACCAGCACTTCAGGCTGCTTGGAATCAGTCACGAACGCGCGTTGGCCCGCGGTATCAAGACTCAGATTCAGATAGAAGTGTTCTTTGCCGTCGTCCTGCAACTTCTTACGGCTCAGGATTTTGTTGGTCGCAGTATCAATCGTCAGCAACTCGCCGTCGCCGTTAGTGGTGTACAGACGTTTCGCCTGCGCATCCAGCGCCAGTCCAGTACCGTAAGTACCCGTATTGGCGATGGTCTCTTTCAATTTCAGCGTGGCGCCGTCGACTACCCAGATCACGCTCTCTTTGCCGACACCGGTGATGTAAACGGTATGGGTGGTGTCATCGGCAACCAGCTGGCGCGGCTGAAGCGGTTTAACCGTTTCGCTACGCTTGCGGTCATCCAGCACCAGACGCCCTTTCACGTCGCCCGTTTTCGCGTCAATGGCCGTCACGGCGCTACTGGTGGTGTTGCCGAACCACAGGGTCTGGGTGGATTTGTCGAAGGTGGCGCCAAACGGTTTGAGATCGTTATGAATGGCCTGCGTCACTTCCAGCGTAACCGGATCCAGTCGATAGACCACGCCGCCCTTGTCGAGCTTGCGGCTTTGCGACGTCGCAACCCACAGCGCATTCTCCTGCTGGCTCACCGCCATTTCATAAGCACCCTTACCCACTGCCTTACGCAGCATGTCGTCGGCGGCGTGCGCCTGGAACGTTCCGGCAAGGAGTAACGAGCTTAACAGCAGAGAATTTTTCAGGCGCGGTGAGCACAGATGGCGTAAAGACATAACAATTCCTTTTTAAAAGAGGGTGTGTACTGCTGACATCGCTTCCGGGAGACAAAGTCGTGGCTTTGCCCATTTTTAATGAGAATAGTAATCATTAATTTGTTAAATGTGGAGTTTTTCTTTCCTCTCTGCCCTTCCATTAACGCAACGTGCGGTTATAGTTTTCAAAAGATTTACAAAAGATTTAACATGTATGCACATGTTCCATTTGGTTCGTTTTCTTTCATAATCGGTTTATTTCATGAAAATCATTTCTGCCCGTAGGGCAACGCTCCCGCTGTTGTTGGTTCCCGTCACGTTTGGCCCGCTGAGCGCCGTGGCCGCAGAGGAACAGACCATGATCGTCAGCGCGACCCCGCAGACCGTCTCCGAGCTTGATACGCCTGCGGCCGTAAGCGTGGTGAACGGCGATGATATGCGTCACGCCGCGCCGCGCATTAACCTGTCTGAATCGCTCGGCAGCGTGCCGGGGCTACAGGTTCAGAACCGTCAGAACTATGCGCAGGATCTTCAGCTTTCGATGCGCGGCTTTGGCGCACGCTCAACGTTCGGCGTGCGTGGTATCCGCATGTATGTGGACGGTATTCCGGCGACCATGCCCGACGGTCAGGGCCAGACCTCAAACATCGATCTCTCCAGCGTGGAGAGCGTTGAAGTGCTTCGCGGCCCCTTCTCGGCCCTGTACGGAAACGCCTCTGGCGGCGTCATCAATATCAACACCCAAACCGGACAGCAGCCGCCAACCATTGAAGCCAGCAGCTACTATGGCAGCTACGGTACCTGGCGCTACGGCATGAAGGCGACCGGCGCAATGGGCGACGGGACGCATGCGGGCGATGTGGATTACACCGTCTCAACCACCCGCTTCACCACCAAAGGCTATCGCGACCACAGCGGCGCGCGCAAAAACCTTGCCAACGCTAAGCTTGGCGTGCGCATTGATGACGTCAGCAAGCTGACGCTGATCTTTAACAGCGTGGACATGAAAGCCAACGATCCGGGCGGGCTGAGCTATCAGGAGTGGCAAAACGATCCGCGCCAGTCTCCGCGCGGCGATGCGTTTAACACCCGCAAGACCATCAAGCAGACCCAGGCCGGGCTACGCTATGACCGCCGGATGAGCGAGCAGGACGATCTCAGCGTGATGATGTACGCCGGTGAGCGCGAGATGACGCAGTATCAGTCGATTCCTTACCAGCCGCAGCTGAGGCCCACCCACTCCGGCGGCGTGATTGATATGCAGCGCCACTATCAGGGCATCGATACCCGCTGGACCCACCGCGGTGAACTGCTGGTGCCGGTCACCTTTACTACCGGCCTGAACTATGAAAACCTTAGCGAAGATCGTCGCGGCTACGAGAACTTCGTGATGCATAACGGCGTGCCGGATTACGGCGTCAAAGGCGACAAGCGCCGCAACGAACGCAATTTAATGTGGAACGTTGACCCTTACCTGCAAACCCGCTGGCAGCTAACGCAGAAACTCTCGGTGGATGCGGGCGTGCGCTACAGCTCGGTCTGGTTCGACTCGAATGACCACTACGTTACTCCGCAAAACGGTGATGACAGCGGTGACGCGAGCTACCACAAATGGCTCCCGGCTGGTGCGGTGAAATATGCCGTGACCGACGCGTGGAACCTGTATGCCGCAGCCGGTCGTGGCTTTGAAACGCCGACCATCAATGAGCTTTCCTATCGTCCGGATAACCAGGGTGGGCTGAACATTGGTCTGCAACCCTCAACCAACAACACCTATGAAGTGGGCAGTAAAACCCGCATTGGCAATGGCTTGCTGACGGCGGCGCTGTTCCGCACCGACACCGACGATGAGATCGTGGTGGATTCCAGCGCGGGCGGGCGCACCAGCTATAAAAATGCCGGTAAAACCCGACGTCAGGGTGTGGAGGTTTCGCTCGACCAGCAGTTCGCCGAAAACTGGAAGCTGAAAATGGCGTGGACGTATCTCGATGCCACCTACCGCACTAACGTGTGCAGCGAGGGAGACTGTAACGGCAACCGGATGCCGGGGATCGCCCGTAATATGGGTTACGCCGCGTTCGGCTGGCAGCCGGAGGATGGCTGGTACGCCGGTACCGACGTGCGGTATATGAGCGATATTATGGCGGACGACGAAAACACGGCGAAAGCGCCATCGTATACGGTCGTCGGGTTGAACACCGGGTATAAGTTTAACTACGGTAACTGGGGTATGGACGTCTTTGGTCGCATCGACAACCTGTTCGACAAAGAGTATGCCGGATCGGTGATCGTCAATGAATCTAACGGTCGTTATTACGAACCTGCTCCGGGCCGTAACTATGGCGTCGGACTGTCGGTGTCTTACCGGTTTGAATAAGTAACAAGTCGGCCTCGCCAGTTAACCTGCGTTATTGGCGAGCCTGTTTTTCGAATGGATTTAGAAATGCGTATTCCCGGTGGCGAAATGCCCCGGGAATTATTCATCAAATAAATGCTATGAATAAAAAATAGACTCCTGACCCGATAATTCCCTAGCTAAAATATTGCCGTTGTAAAAGTGTATCCGCTTCATCAATCAATTTATCGATCGCTTTTTGGCTGGCGACGACATCTTTTTGCTCAAGGGCGTCAAGCAGCTCCGCATAGTGGTAGGTCTCAACCGGAACGTCCTTCAGCTCGTCATGCAAATAGTTAATGCACGGCCCAATGCGCACCCACAGTTGCTCGATGAGCGCGCTCAGCGTTGGCATTTCAGCATACTGATAAAGACTGAAACGAAATACGCGGTTGGCGTGCAGGGCCCGCTGCACATTGCCCTGCCGCATGGCCTCATGAAAAGCTTCAGACAATTCACGTAACGCATTCACTTTGGCTTCAGACATGTGGCCGCAGGCAGCAGCGACAGCCATCGGCTCCAGCTGCTTTCTGATGGTATTGATCTCTTTGTAGCGTTCGAGCGTCACTTCCGGCACCAGAAAAGCCTGTGCTGGCGTGGCATGCAGTGCCCCTGCGGAGACCAGCCGCAAAAGCGCCTCACGCACCGGCGTAATGCTGGTGCCTAATTTATCTGCAATTTCTTTGGTAATCAGCCGTGCACCAGGTTTCAGGGAGCCGGTAATTAATGCTCCTTTCAAACTGATCTCAACTTGCATAGTCAGACTGATTCGTTGTGCCTTTTCTAAATGATCCAAATCAAGCATATTCACTTCCCGTAGCCAAAACAAAATGCTCTTTGCAGCGGCCGTTAAAAAACGCCGCCGGGTTGATATATCCTGTATCGTTATGCCTGGTATTGGGAGATGCGCATAAACGCAAATACTGCAAACGGTATTTTTTATCACGGTCGGGCCGTCTATGCTGATGGCGCCGATCGCTATGCTGTTTAATTAAAGACAATATATCGTATCTTCACAAATGATTATGGCGGGAAACCCCGCCATGAACGATTTATTTGTTATCAGCCGCCACGCGTATCACGACTTTGCCGAAGTTTTTCCCTTCAAGCAGGCCGATTAATGCCTGAGGTGCGTTTTCCAGCCCATCCGTGACCTGCTCACGATAATGGATTTTGCCCTCCTGCACCCAGCGGCCCATCTGCACCTGAAACTCGTCGATGCGATCACCATAGTCCTGGGCGATGATGAACCCCTGCATGCGAATGCGTTTCTTGAGGAGTGTGCCCATCAGCAGCGGCAAACGATCGGGGCCGTCCGGCAGGTCGGTGGCGTTATAGCCGCTGACCAGACCGCAAATCGGTACGCGGGCGGAGGTGTTCAACAGCGGCAATACGGCATCAAAGACTTTACCGCCGACGTTCTCATAGTAGACGTCGATGCCGTCAGGGCAGACATCGGCCAGCTGCTGCGCAAAGTCATCCGCATGGTGATCGATACACTTGTCGAATCCCAGAACCTCGACCGCATGACGGCATTTTTCCTCGCCACCGGCTACGCCCACGACGCGGCAGCCTTTGACTTTACCGATTTGCCCGACCGTCGCGCCGACAGGCCCGGTTGCTGCGGCCACCACCAGGGTTTCGCCGGATTTGGGCTGCCCGATATCCAGCAGTCCCATATAGGCCGTAAAGCCCGGCATACCCAGGATCCCCAACGACCACGAAGGATGCGCAGGGTTGTCACCCAGTTTCACCAGATCCTTTCCGTCGGACAATGCATGGGTTTGCCAGCCGCTGTAGCCGAGCACCCACTCGCCGGGTTTGAAATCGGGATGGTTTGACCGCTCAACGCGGCTGACCGTTCCCCCCACCATCACCGCCCCAATCTCAACGGGTGGCGAATAGGATGGCGCATCGCTCATGCGTCCACGCATATACGGATCGAGTGACAGCCACTCGGTGCGCAACAGCACCTGGCCCTCTCCCGGCTCGGGAATGGGCTGTTCCTCTAAACGAAAATTCTCTGGCGTCGGTGCGCCATGCGGGCGAGACGCCAGTACCCAGCGACGATTTTGCATTGCAGATTGACTCATAGATCGCTCCTCATTTGTGCAAATGTCCTGCGCGGCCCGTCTCGACGGGCCACATGATTGTTACGTTCCGGACTGATTAAGCCTGACCACCAGATACACGCACGGTGCATCGGTCTCGTTGATAAACCGACAGTCGTTTGGCGGCCCCAGCTCCAGGCAATCTCCCGCGTTCATTTCATGGCGGGTGTCCCCCTCCAGAAAGACCAGCTTCCCGGACTGCAGCCAGATCAGCTGGCGCGCCAGTGCGTAGGATGATGCGGGCATGGGCACGTCGCTGCCTGCAGGGAGTTCAACCTGGACGAGATCGATAGGCAGGTCGGTTCGCGGTGAGACGTGGCGGCGAAGATAGTGCGTTTGCGGGTCGCGCCATACCGGCTGGTTCGCCAGACGCAGCAGTTTACCCTCCTGCATTTCGGCGCGGGCAATAAGGGTCGACATGCTGATGCCAAACGCCCCGGACAAACGCGCAAGCAGCGTCGCCGTGGGGCTGCTTTCTCCGCGTTCAATTTTGTGGATCATGGCACGCGACACGCTGGCCCGGTCGGCCAGCTCGCTCAATGACCATCCCCGGGATTCCCGTTCAAGGCGAATTCTGGCGCTAATCCGTTGATTCATATTGTCTGAAATAGTGTTCATGACGTCATACTATAGTGTATGAACAGCATTTCAACGCAGTTTTCATAACAAAAAAATATGGATTATGCCGTAGCGTAGTCATATCCCCCTTGTGTAATATCGTGACAAGTCTGTACTACTATAGTGAACAACACGCTCAGAGGATTCGCCATGATCGTTCGTCATGCCTGCAAAGAAGATTGCGCCGCCATCGGTGACATCTACAACCATGCGGTACTGCACACCGCTGCTATCTGGAACGACAAAACCGTGGATGTCGATAACCGCATCGCATGGTTTGAAGCGCGGACGCTGGCCGGTTTTCCGGTACTGGTCAGCGAAGAGAACGGCACGGTGACGGGCTATGCCTCGTTCGGCGACTGGCGGGCTTTCGAAGGTTTTCGCCATACGGTTGAGCACTCGGTGTACGTTCACCCGGACCATCAGGGAAAAGGGATTGGCCGCGTGCTGATGAAAGCGCTGATTGATGAAGCCCGCAAAAGGGGCAAACACGTGATGGTGGCGGGAATAGAGACGCAAAACCACGCCTCGATCCATCTGCACGATACGCTGGGTTTTATCACTACCGGGCAAATGCCACAGGTGGGTACCAAGTTTGGCCGCTGGCTGGATTTAACCTTTATGCAGCTGCAACTGGATGAGCGCAGCGATCCGGACGCCCTGCCATGAATCAGTCGATTACGCTGGCCTGTCTGGTTGCGGCGGGCATCGGTCTGGTGGTGCAAAATATGCTGATGGTGCGCATCACCCAGTCTTCGTCCACCATCCTTATCGCCATGCTGCTCAATTCGCTGGTCGGTATCGTGTTGTTTGTCAGCATTTTACTGATTAAGCAGGGTTTTAGCGGATTAGGCGAACTGGCCGCGACGATACGCTGGTGGACGCTGATCCCCGGTTTGCTGGGATCGTTTTTTGTCTTTGCCAGTATCAGCGGATATCAGAACGTTGGCGCAGCAACGACCATCGCCGTGCTGGTAGCCAGCCAACTGATTGGCGGGCTGGTAATGGATATACTGAAAAGCCACGGGGTCCCGCTGCGCGCCCTGATCGGGCCGGGATGTGGCGCAGTAATGCTGGTGGTCGGCGCGTGGCTGGTGGCCCGCCGTCAGTTCTGAGTTAAAGGATTGTGCCGCCCTTCGTCAGCTGTTCGAGGCGAGCGTCCATCTCTTCTTTGTGCTGCTTGCCGTGATGGGCAATTGCGGTACGTAACCGCTGCTGCTGGGTGTAACGATCTTCCCGGCTAAGCTCAGTGTCGTCGCTCAGTTCGATCAAGAGTTCATTCATGTGGGCGATTACGCTCTCCTGTAGAGCGGCATCAACGCGGGCAATCACTTCATTTAAATGTGACACTGTCACTCCTTATAATTTGCCGGGTGGCGGCTACGCCTCACCCAGCCTACCCAAGACTTGTAGGCCCGGTAAGCGCAGCGCCACCGGGCAAAATGGTTAATTCAGTCTCGCCTTCGAGAAATCGCTGCCCATCAGGCTTACGCTATACCCGGTGACGTTGCTGCGGGTGGCATAGAACGTCTTGCCGTTTGCAAGGGCAATCCACGGAGCCTGCTGGTAGAAAATCTCCTGCGCCTGACCATAGAGTTTCGCACGCTCGGTTGGGTCACTGATTAATTTTGCTTTTTGCACCAGCTCATCATACCCCTTATCACACCAGCGCGCGGCGTTGGATCCGGTTTTGATGCTATTGCAGCCCAGCAGAACGTCCGCGAAGTTATCCGGATCGCCGTTGTCCGACATCCAGCCAAACAGCGCCGAGTCGTGCTCGCCTTTGCGCATACCGGAGAGATACTCGCCCCACTCGTAGGAGACGATTTTGGCCTTCACGCCAACTTTAGCCCAGTCGCTCTGGATCATCTCTGCGATGCGACGCGAATTCGGGTTATAAGGCCGTTGAACCGGCATGGACCACAGCGTCACTTCCGCGCCCTTCTCAAGCCCGGCCTGCTTCAGCAGCGCTTTGGCTTTTTCAGGATCGTAGGCGTAATCTTTCAAATCGTGGTTAAAGCCCATCATGTTCGGCGGGATCGGCGATTTTGCCACCGTACCGGACCCCATAAAGACCGCATTCACGATGGCTTTTTTATCCGTCGCGTAGTTCAGGGCCTGGCGTACCAGCACGTTATCAAAAGGTTTTTTCTCGGTGTTAAACGCCAGATAGCCCACGTTCAGCGCATCCACCGAGTGCAGCGTCAGATCTTTGTTTTTCTTGATGACATCAAACTGCACCGGCGATGGCGCAGGGATCACCTGGCATTCATTGGTTTGCAGTTTCGCCAGACGGGTTTCCACGTTAGGCGTGATGGAGAAGATCAGGTGCTTCGTGGGAACCGCGCCATCCCAGTAGTTGGGGTTCGCCACGTAGCGGATCAGCGAATCCACTTTGTACTGCTGGAGAACATACGGGCCGGTACCAATTGGCCAGGTATCGACGTTCTCTGGCGTTCCTTTTTTGAGCATCACGTCCGCATACTCTGCTGACAGAATGGAAGCAAAGTCCATTCCCCAGTCCGCGAGGAACGCCGCGTTTGGCTCACTCAGCGTAAACTGTACGTGATAATCATCGATCTTTTTCACGTCCTGAATCAGCTTATCAAGGCCCACGTCATTAAAGTATTCGTAATTCCCCTGAGAGACATTGTGATACGGATGCTTAGGGTCTTTCTGACGCATGACGGAGAAAATAACGTCATCGGCGTTAAAATCGCGGGTAGGTTTGAAGTATTTGTTGCTGTTGAACTTAACCCCTTTACGCAGCGTAAAGGTATAAGTTTTGCCGTCAGGAGAAATGGTCCATGACTCCGCCAGGGATGGCACCGGCGTATTTTTCACCGGATCAAAGTTAATCAGCCGGTTGTAAAGTACCTGAGAGCTGGCGACGAACGTCGGGCCGGAGCTGGCGATCTGCGGGTTAAACGACTCTGGCGAGGCTTCAGAGCAGTAAATAAGCGTATCGTTATTTGCCGCCCATGCGGCGCTTGCCGGTAAAAGAGTGCTCAGCGCGAGGGCGAGCAGCGTTTTCCCTGTAGACATGGTTATAACCCTTTCGGTTTTATTATTGTGGACAGTAATAACAGCACAGCCGATATCACCTGGCAAATAACGAAACACTATCAGGTTATTCTAAAGCAGCGTTTTTCGCTGATTTTCCAGCCAGCGCAGAGAACGTGATTTGCCTTAAGTTCCCTTCTTCGTCAAGCACAACCGTTACGAACAATGCCGCAAGAAATCGGCGCTTTTGGCGTCTCCTCTGCCGTTTGCTTGTTTTACCTTTTCGTTAAAGTAACGGTGTGAAGAAGTCTATGGGAACACATCGTGGCAAAAACACTTTTACGCAGCGGTAATCTGGATGATTTTCAGGCCGTTGGCGGCGGCGGACAGGCCGTATTTGAATCAGCCCTGCAAATCCGGGAAGCACTCCGCTTGCGCAAGCAACAGTCGATAGTTGATTGTCTGGCTATCCCGCAGGTCAACGACGGCGGCGATCGCGTTGACTGGTACGCCCCCATTGAGGGCGCGGTGACAAGCTGGAAAGGCGCCGGAGAAGACGACCGGTTTCGCGCCCTGCGCTACCTCGACAGTACGCTGGCGAGCGTGGAGTCGCTGAGCAAAAAGTGTATCCAGTCGCCGAAAACCGCCCAGCAGCTGTTTGGCTCCCTGCTTTCCAAAGCGTTCCAGTTCCCTGGCGAAAACTTTCTGTATCTGGTGGATGGCAAACCGGTGATCTGCTTCTGGGGCTTCGTGAACCTTAACGAAAACGCCCGCGATGATGTGCTGAGCTGCCTGCGCGACGCGCTGATCCCGGAACCGGCCCCGGTGGTCATCGAAGAACCCGAGCCAGAACCGGAACCCGAAGCCGCACCTGTCACGTTCGCCCAAGCCGACGAGCCGCTGATGACTCCCGCCCCGCCCGCTCCCGGCGTACGCATTACGGAAGAGGCGCTCTATGAGCCAGCGCCCGCCCATAAGGTGACGGAACCCGCTGGCGAACCTCCGGCCAAAATCGTGGTAAAAAAACGCCGCGTCCCGCTGTGGTCGCTGCCCGTTGCCGCCGTGATTGTTGCCGCCATCGCCACTCCGCTGCTGTGGCCTGAACAGGCACCTTCAGCCGAACCTGCTCCTGTAGCAGCGCCTGCTGCGGTCGTTATCGCGCCTGCACCGGTAAAAACGGTCGAACCGCTGGCGATGAATTTGCCGCTGCACCAGGCCGTCGTCGTGGCACCACCGGTGAAAGCGCCTGAGCCGGAGCCTGTAGTGATTGCTGCGATCCCGAAAGATGCCATGGTCATGGAGGCCGATCAGGTGAAAGCCGGTTCGACCCGCTTCCTGAACGGTACCTGGCGCGTGATTCTGGACGTGAAAGATCCGATCACCGGCAAGCCGCCCTCGCTGCGCTATCAGATCCAGAACAACAAAGGCACTGCCCGCGTCGTTCACGGGGACAATATTGTCTGTCGCGCGGAGATCTTCTCCGGCTTGCACAGCAACGGTGAACTGATGATCAAAAGCCGCGGCAACGCCCGCTGCACGGATGGTTCGCGTTATCCGATGCCGGAAGTCTCCTGTAAATCCGGCACCAGCGACGTGGCGGAATGCAGCGCCCGATATGATGCCAAAACCGTTGTTCCTTTGACGTTCAAAAAAGCAGGTGCCTGATCCTATGCTGGTAAATCTTTGCGACTACAAACAGAGCGTCACGCTTATTGCTAACAGCGGCGTGCAATTTCTGGATTTTGGTCTGACGCCCCAGGACACCGCCAGCACCGGGCGGTTTGTCCGCAAAACCGCCAACGGCCCTCTGCTGCGTCTTGATTACGATCTGGTCAATGGCCGCTACACGCTTCCGGCGACGGGCGGCGGCCAGCCAGAAGTCCTGAAGCCCGAGAGCACCATTACGCTGCACCAGTCCCTTGCTGTGCTGGACGGCGTCTGGCTTCCACTGCCGTTTCTGCGCTTTAACCCGCCGCGCACCTTTGTAGAGGGGCCTGATAACTGGGCACGCGTGCAGATCCGCAAACTAACTGCACCAGATTCGGCAGGCAATACGCACCGCGTCACCCTGGCGCTCGACAGCCAGATTGCGGAGCATGCCACCGCCGCACTCTCCCCCGTTGAAAACGATATTCTGAACGGCACGCGATTTGCGCTGGCCTGGCGCGATAGCGAAGTCGAAAGCTTCCTCGACCAGACCTGGATCGACGGCTGGCTGCGCGAAGCCTTTAGCCAGTACGCGATGGAAGTTGAAAACCGCGCCGAGCGCGATCTGCATCAGGCCATGCGCAGCTTTGAATACCAGGCGCACTGGCTGAACCTGCTGACGCTGCTCGGCGAGCAGCTTACCGTGCCCGAGGTGAAATTTGTCACCCATACGCTCAGCACCCCGGCGATCCCCGTCGACCTGATCCTCGACGTGGGAAACACCCATACCTGTGGCGTTATTATCGAAGATCATGGCGATGCCAATGACGGCCTGCGTCAGACCGCCGAGCTGCAGGTGCGTTCCCTGAGCGAACCGCAGTTCCTTAACGATCCGCTGTTCACCAGCCGCCTGGAGTTTTCAGAGGCCCGCTTTGGCAAACAGCACTTCTCGGTGGAAAGTGGCCGCGAGGATGCCTTTGTCTGGCCCTCTATCGTTCGCGTGGGCGACGAGGCCCGCAAGCTGGCGATGCAGCGTCTGGGCACCGAGGGCAACAGCGGTATTTCCAGCCCGCGCCGCTACCTGTGGGATGAAACCCCGGTTGTGCAGGACTGGCGCTTTAGCCAGATGAACAGCAAAACGCAGCGGGAACCCCTGGCGACGGCGTTCCCGCTGATGAACCTGATGAACGACGACGGCGAACCGCTCTTTACGCTGCCGCAGGATGAACGGCTGCCGGTTTTCTCGCCGCAGTACAGCCGCAGCACCCTGATGACGCATATGCTGTGTGAACTGCTGGCGCAGGCGCTGGGACAGATTAACAGCGTCGCCACCCGCCTGCGCCTTGGCTTCCCGGCTTCGCCGCGCCAGCTGCGCACCCTGATCCTCACCCTGCCGTCGGCCATGCCGAAACAGGAGCGTGAGATCTTCCGCCGTCGCATGTTTGAAGCGATCGCCATCGTCTGGAAAGCGATGGGATGGCACCCGCAGGACGACGATTTTGCCAGCCGTAAACAGCAGGAAAAAAGCGTTGTGCCGGTTCCTGAAATCCAGATGGAGTGGGATGAGGCGAGCTGTGGTCAGCTGGTGTGGCTGTACAACGAAGCGATTTCTCATTTTGGCGGACAGACCGAAGCCTTTTTCGCTTCGCTTGCTCGTCCCGATCGTGAACCGCAGCCTGGCGTTGAGCCTGGTCGGGCGCTGCGCGTCGCCTCTATCGACATTGGCGGCGGCACGACCGATATGGCCATTACCCACTATCAGCTCGACGACGGCTCGGGTAACAACGTTAAAATTACCCCGCAGCTGCTGTTCCGTGAAGGGTTCAAGGTCGCCGGGGATGACACCCTGCTGGACGTTATCCAGCGCTATGTCCTTCCCGCGCTGCAAACCCAGCTGCAAAAATCCGGAATGGCGGACGCGTCCCTGCTGATGGCTTCGCTGTTCGGGGATTCAGGCCGTATTGATACCCAGGCCGTGCTGCGCCAGCAAACCGCCCTTCAGCTCTTTATGCCTTTGGGGCACGCGATTCTGGCGGCGTGGGAATCGAGCGATATCGACGATCCGCTGGCCGGGCTGCACGCCACTTTTGGCGATTTGCTCCCGCAGAAGCCTACGCGCAACGTGATGAACTATCTGCAACAGGCCATCGACCACGCCCTGCCAGCAGGGTCCGACGCGTTCGATCTGTTCGCAGTTCCGCTGCACGTCAATTTCCGGGAAATGCAGGACGCGATGCTGGCGGGCCAGTTCACGCTGGCGGCACCGCTTCATGCGGTATGTGAAGCGATCTCGCATTACAGCTGTGACATTTTGCTGATCACTGGCCGTCCGGGTTGCCTGCCCGGCGTTCAGGCGTTAATCCGCCACCTGCAGCCGGTACCGGTAAACCGCATCGTCTGGCTGGATAAGTACCAGGTTCACGAGTGGTATCCCTTCAGCCAGCAGGGGCGCATTGGCAATCCGAAATCAACCGCTGCGGTGGGGGCGATGCTGTGCAGCCTGGCGCTTGATCTGCGCCTGCCGCGCTTTAACTTCAAAGCGGCTGACATCGGTGCGTACTCCACCGTGCGTTATCTGGGCGTACTGGACAACACGGTGAATACCCTGCGCGACGAGAACGTCTGGTATCAGGAGGTCGATCTTGATAAGCCGGGTGCCAGACTCGACGCACGGCTTCACTTCCCGCTGCGCGGAAACGTCACCCTGGGCTTCCGCCAGCTGGCAAACGCCCGCTGGCCGGCCACGCCGCTGTACACCCTGAGCATCAACTCTGCCGAACTGGCAAAAGCCATTGCCGGCGACGGCGTGCTGAACGTGCGCCTCAAACTGCGCGGCGGTGGCAAGCATGAAGGCCCGGAATCGTTCGAGCTGAGCGACGCGTGGCTGCAGGACGGCACGCCCGTTCCGCCGGATGCCTTAACGTTTAAACTGAATACCCTGGCCGATCGCCGTCATAGCGGTAGCCATTACTGGATCGACAGCGGGAGCGTATACCTGAAATGACTGCGACGACGACCACCACTCAGGCCCTGATCGGGTGGATTAACGAGACGCGCCAGCATGCCCCGATGCTGGATAACGATGCGGATGCGCTGCTGGCGCGACTGAATGCAGCCCAGGCGCGTGAACAGGCGATTGACCGCGCGCTGGCAAGCCAGAGCAGCATTGGCCTGTACGGTCATTCGCAGGCGGCGAAAGCGCACCTGCTCACCTCGCTGTGCGGCAGCGGTAGCGGCCGAATGAACGTGTCCCTTGGGCAGCGCACGTTCGACTATTTTTCGCATATTAACCCGGGCCACGGCCTGACCAACATGGCCGTTCGCTTTACGAAAAAGCACCCTGACATTGCGGATGACGCCTTCCCGCTGCGTCTGAGCCTGGTCACGGAAGCGGAACTGGTTCAGCTGTTTATCGCACGCACTCTCCTTCATCCGCCGATCCGCCCGGTGGAGAAATCGGTTATCGAAGCCCGGCTTGAAAAATGGCGCGCGCTTCGCCAGCCGCAGGGCGTGCCGGGAATGAGCGCGCAGGAAGTGGGGGCTATCGCCCGATTCTGGCAGAACGCGGTACCGGGTGCGAAACAACAGATTGATGACGCGCTCTGGCATCAGTTTGCCACGCTTGTGCCTTCCCTCGATCTCAGCACTCGCGCCAGCGTCTGGTCGCTGCTGTGGGGCGAGCAGCAGGAGTTAACCCAGCAGTGGCTGAGGTTTGCGCATGTGCTGCATCAGACCAGCCATGCGCGCGAGCTTGCTGCCCCGCTGAGCCTGCTGGTGGATAACTTCGGTCTGCCGTGCGAAGGGTTTCTCACCCACACCACCCTGACCTCACCCGACGCGCAGGAAGCGTTGCTACACCCGCTCAGCCACGGCGACATGCTTAACGCCATCAGCATTCCCGTCGACGTGTTGGCGTTTTTGACCCGCGAGCTGGTGCTGCCCGTTGAGCACGGCGTGCTGGACGATGTCGATCTGATTGATATTCCGGCGTTTACTACGGATGAGACGCCGCTACTGACGCAGGCCAAGCGCCAGTGGTTGCTTGATCACTATCGCCAGCAGCTGCAGCCTGATGTCCTGGTTGTCTGCAACGCAACGGCCCGACACGATCAGACGGCCCATACGGCCAACGTGCTGCTGAATTGGGTGCAAGAAACCCAGTCAGCCGACGCGTCGGCCCTGCCGGGGCTGGTGTGGGCCATTACGCCGCACGACGCGCGGTTTACCACCAAACACAATCTCGACGAGGCGGTGCAACAGCTGCTGGGTCAACCGGGTTTGCGCTGGGGAACCCTACAGGCGCTGGATAGCCACAGCATGCAGCGCGTGGTGGAGTGGCTGTCGCAAGCCACCCTGCCTGCTCAACGTCAGAAACGCCTGCGCGCATTACACTCATCGCTACAGCACGCGCTGGCGGCGCTGATGCAGCCCTGGCTTGCGCCGTTGACGCAAACCCCCGAGGCCAGACGCGCGCTGGCCGAAAACATGGTTCGCACCCTGCAGGGCAGTGCCGCCCGCCATGGTGAACTGCTGGAGGGTTTACTTCCTCCGTTAAGCGCGTTTGAGACGCTGCTGGCCGTTCAGCAGCCACGTGAAGAACAGGTCAACGGCTTGTTTACCGATACGATCGATCTCTTCGCGGATAATACCCAGGAAAGCACCGGGACGTTCCAGACCAAAGACAAGGCGCGTCTGGCGCATAAAGTCTGGATCAACCACCTGCGCCAGTGGAGCCGCAATGAGGCCGCCGCTGCCCGTCTGGGCCTGGAGCCTGCGGTTTTGCAACAGGTGGCGGACGTTCTGGTCGTCGCCAGCTATCGCCTGGATCTGCCTGCGCAAGTGCAGAATATTGTCGACGGGGATAAAAGCAGCGCAGCGCAGCTTCATGCCGTAATGGGGAATTTCGTGGGCTGGCTGGGGTATGAAAAGACGCCTGTCGCCGAACGTCCGGCCAGCCGCCTGCGTAAAGGCCAGGCGATCTTCGTGACACCGGTGGTCAACAGCGACACGCCAAGGCTCACGCGTCTGGGCGAGCAGCCCGTGCATGCTGCAACGGTCTATGTGTACGACTGGCTGGTTGCCCTCTACAGCCGGGCGATTGAGAACATCGAGTATCATCATCCGCACGACGTTCAACCCAGTGCAAGAAAGGCGTTGCAGAGGCTGTTAGGCTAACCTTTCACGGCCCGCAGCAGTGCGGGCTGCTTTCAGAAAAGCGAGATCAGCAGTGCGACCGGGAAGCTCATCGGCCAGGTCGAACCGACAAGAAATGCGCTCAGCAGACGAATGCGCTTGCGATCTTTGGAGAGGAACCAGGTGATTAACGCGCAGATTGACGCCATGATTGCGTAGAAAACCAACATCTTTTGATACAACGTCATTCTGTTTACCTGAGCCGAAAAAATAACCGCACGCAATATGCGTCATACGTTGACACAGATCAAGTTTTTTCGTTACATCATAACCCTTTTAAGAATAAGGGTAATAACAACTGAGTACACTTCGTAACAACCCCGGAGCACAAGGGATCCTCTTTATTAGTAACATGCATTATAAATGCACATTATGATAAATTTGCCTTCGCGAAAAGCAGTCTAATGGAGACAGGCTTTTATGGGAGGAAACATGCTACGCATTCCGCAAAGTTGTATTCATACCCGCTCCACCCCTTTCTGGAACAAAGAGACGGCTCCCGCCGGGATTTTCATCCGTCATCTGGATAAGGGCACACGACCGGGCGTTTACCCTCGCCTGTCCGTTTCACAGGGTGCAGTACGTTACTTAGGCTATGCTGATGAAGTCACGCCTGAGCCTGACAGTGAACTGATCATTGAAGCAGGCCAGTTCGGCGTTTTTCCGCCGGAGAGATGGCACCACATTGAAGTGATGACCGACGACACGCTGTTTAACATCGACTTTTTTGTCGAGCCTGACGTACTGAAGTCGCTTTAAGCGCCTGACATCAAGAAGGAAAACTCTATGCTACGTATTCCTGAGAATTTTGTTCATACCCGCTCCACGCCGTTCTGGACGAAAGAGACGGCACCGAAAGCCCTCTTTACTCATCACAACACCAAAGCTGGCGTTTATGGCCGTTTATCCGTGATGCAGGGTGCAGTGCGTTACTTCGGTTTTGCCGACGGCGACGCCACCGAGCCGGATCTGGAGCTGGTCATAGAAGCGGGATCGTTTGGTATCTCCCCACCGCAGAAATGGCACCGCATTGAGCTGTTGACCGACGATACTTATTTTAATATCGACTTTTTCGCCGATCCTGACGTCACGCTCAGCGGTGCAGGTATTGGAAAAGTGGTTAACACGCATAAGGAGTAAATCATGGGCAAGGCAACCTATACCGTTACGGTCACGAATAACAGCAACGGTGTATCGGTCGATTATGAAACAGAAGCTCCTATGGAGCTGCTGATACCGGATGTCGCCGCCGACGTGGTAAAAGATCTGGTGAATACCGTGCGTGCTTACGATACCGAGAATGAGCACGAGGTGTGCGGCTGGTAAATAACGTGATCATTAGTGGCGGTGTCGTATCTGACGATGAGCGACATACTGCCATCCGACAGTCGTTTAGCGACTGTCGGGGATCACTCTCCTTCAACTCAATGCCCATTAGTCAATCTGCCTGCCTGTTGGATTGATGTCCCCCTTTAGTTCCCCCCTTTCAGCAAAACTCTCTTTTTATAACCCTGTTCTTTGTTGTCTTCCTCCCATGTATAGCGCACCCGGAACAGTAAAAGCAGCCTGATGTTGCCCTTCCATCTGCGATACAGAGCGCTACGCTTTGTGGTTTTTAGATTATTTATTTTTGGCGAACAGGCGTGTTGTGAGAGGTCTGAATCGGCTACCGGGTTACCAGAGGGCTTCGCTCGAAAAAAGCCATTTCAGCAAAATGGCCAGTCGGGTGCCCGGCAGCAGTATTCAGGCACCCGACTGGCTGAACACAGGCAACCTGTTTACCTTCACCACCTTACCCGGGAATGACGGGTCTTTTCCCCGACACACGGCCTGTTGGTGATCCCGATCACATTTAAACGTGTTCCCTGTAGGCATTTGCTGGAACAAATAGTTAAATAATACTCATTATCATTTCGATGTATCGTGAGGAAGTGGCTGGCATGCATTGTCACCCTGTATCTGGTGCATGCCTGAAGATTATCCCCCGCCTCCTTCAAATGTCGCTGCCTGCATTATTGTCAGTGTCCATCTTCACCCGGATCGCGATGAAGGACGACATCCTGATGTATTCAGATAATCGTTAAGCACTGCGTAGGATCACGGGTCCTATAAACCCCACAGGTCATTTTGCGGTTGTATGCATTTTTTTGTTTGTAATGGCTTTTCTATGGTGATGTATAAAATAAGGAGATACAGAAATGAAAGAACTGACCACTAATCAAATCAATACGGTAGCCGGTGCAGGCGGTGACGTCGGTCGGGAAATTGCCCAGGGCCTTGGTGCAGGCGCAGGCACATATGTCGGCGGCACACCAGGTGCGATTGTCGGGGGGATCGCCGCAGGGCAGACGTATGACTGGGCGTCAACGCATACTCCCGATCCGTCTCTGTCGCCGTCAGGACTGGGGGGAACGCTGGGAGGTACCCCATTTAATCCGCACGATCCTGATACTGTCACGAATGCCGCTGGCGCAGCGGACTTTGCAAAATGTTTCCTTTCTGGCGGTAAAGATTGTTCCTGAAAGTTAATAACCTGCCCGTACAGGAAACTGTGACGGGCAATTTCAGGCTGGGCTACGGCACAGCCGCTGTCCCAATAATGATTCTTCTATCAGCTGACTTCAGCGTCGTTTCCCTGTGCGCAACAATAATCCGTGTAATATTCAGTCGTTTAATTGCCTGATTAACTGCGATTTCACTGTCGGTATCCAGTGCGCTGGTGGCCTCATCCATGAATAATATTCCGGGACGGCGATAAAGCGCCCGGGCGATAAACAGCCGCTGTTTTTGCCCACCTGACAGCCCTTCCCCCAGTTCACCGATAAGCGTTTCGTACCCCATGGGCATGGCCATGATCACGTCATGAATATAACTGACTCTGGCGCATTCCATCATCCAGTCATCATCGGTGGTTTCAGCGAAGCCACAGATGTTTTCACGCACCGAGCCTGAGAAAAGACGGTCATCCTGCATCACGCAGGCAATCATTTTATGATAATTATTGATGCCCAATTGTCGGATATCGGTTCCGTCCATTAATACCTGACCGGAGTTGGGCTCAAACAGTCCGCAAAGCACCTTCAGCAGTGTCGTTTTTCCCGATCCGGAGGGGCCCGTGATGGCCACGCTTTCTCCGGGCCTGATGCAGAGACTGAGGTCGACGAAAACAGGAGGAGACTGGCTGTCATATCGGTAGCTAAGGCCCCGGGTCTCCAGCCCCGCTGGCTCCATCGCGGCTTTCAGTCCTGAGTCCGGCTTAATCTCTTCCCGCTCATTGAGGGCAATATCCGAAATCCTTTCGTTATGCAGACTCATCATGCGCAGCTGAAGCAAATAGTTTGTCAGCGAACCCACCCGCGCTGAAAACTGGCTGCGGAAAACCCCGAACGCGACAAACATGCCGATGGTCATCTGGTTATCAATCACGAGACTGGTGCCCAGCCACAGGATCACAACCTGGTCACAGGCAGTTACAAAGGTGTTTATCCCACCAAATAACATGTCCATCCTGGTGAGCCTGATGCCGGTATTGATGGCATCAATCTTAAGATTGAGCCAGTGACGGCTTCGACGCTGTCCCATTCCTTGCATTTTAATGGTCGCGATGCCGTACAGGGTCTCCATAAAATAGGAACTGGCCCTGGCCCCCCTGACCAATGCATCTTCGGATAACTGGCGGTAATGGCTGTAGGTAAGTAAACGGATCATCACATATAATGCGGTAAAGCTCAGTACCACGGCAGTCAGCCATCCTCCATAAAGTACGAGCATGACCAGCACACAGACAACCATAATACTGTCCATGATGGCCCCCACCACGCTGGTCGTAAATGTCGTACGCAGCGTATCCAGCGAACCGAAGCGGGACTGAATATCACCCAGTTTTCGTCGTTCAAAATATGCCAGTGGCAGTTGGAGCAGATGGCGGAAAAGCCCTGACTGCCATTGCACGTTTATCAGCGTTTCCATAACGATTGTTGACCAGGCTCGTATCATACTGACCGTGGCCCGTAACAGGATGAAAAACATCAGGCCTGCGCAGATGAGCGTAAGCAACCCCTGATCGCCTGCGGGAATGGCGTGATCCATCACCAGTTGGGTGCCCACAGGCATCATCAGGGTGATTGTTTCAATGAAAAGTGAAAAGCAGAAGATTTTGGTCAGCGCGCCGCGTATGCCATGAACACCGCGTAGTAACGCCCGCATGCTGATCCGGTTCTGGACGGTCTCCTGAACAAAAGTACTGCCGGGCCATACCTCCAGCGCAACACCGGTGAAGCACTGAGACATTTCATTGGGATCTGCTATTCTCCGGCCCCGGGCCGGATCATGGAGCACGAACCCCTTCTTACTGATGCTTACCAGCACCACGAAGTGATTAAAATTCCAGTGAAGAATACAGGGTAGCCTGAGGTCGCTGAGTTCATAGAGATCAAGTGATAAAGCCCGCGTCTCCATTCCAAGTTGAGTTCCCGTCTCCATGACGCCCGCAAGCGTGGCTCCCCGGGCAGACAGGTTAAACTGCCGACGCAGGGCAATGAGGTCAACGTTTCGGCCATAATGGCCACAAACCATCGCCAGACAGGCCAGTCCACATTCTGACGATTCCGTCTGATGCACGACTGGCACGCGTTTGCGAAGTTTGAGATCAAGTTTATTCCCCAGGTCAGCCAGGACGCGTTTAGTTGTCATTCACTGGCCCTGTAACGCTGTGCTTCATGTCGTAGAAAGGTGACAGCATCCACTGATAAATCCGTCGTTTCTCGAGAAATAATGTGCTCTGTGCCTTCATACCGTTTTCCAGCGGCAGATCTCTACCCATGTAAGCGATTGACTGACGTTCCGGCCTGACGACCACTTTATAGTAAGGAATTGATCCTCCCGCAGTGTTCCGAGGCGCTCCCGCATAGGTCTGCATTTCCTGGGAAGACGCTGGTGTTCGGGAAACCAGCATCACTTTCGCCGCAAACTGTCCGAATTTTTCCGCCGGGAAAGCTTCGTAGCGCACATTCACGCTGTCACCCACAGAAATATAGGGCAGAGCATCATTCGGTACCCACAAAACCAGGTCATGGCTTTTTACGTTCTGCGGAACGATTTGCAGAAGGCTGTCTCCTGCACTGACCATCTGTCCCGGCGTAACACTAAGCGAATCAATTTTTCCGTCCGACAATGCACGAACTATGACATCGCCTCCGGCATCCGTAGTGACACGTTCTTTCTGTAACTCGTAACGCTGCAGTTCCATCTGGTAAATGCGGTTATCAAATTCAGCTGCCTGCGTTTGGATCTGACTGTCCAGACTGGTTATCTGCAGGATGTTCTGCGCATTCTGTGTGCTCAGATTCAACAGGCTATTCTGTTGTTGATAATACAGTGCCACCTGGCTGGTTAACTGATCTTTAGTTATAAGTCCCTGTTTCTGATACTGGCGGTAGTTCTCCATATTTTGCTTCATCATGTTTATCCCTTCTTCCGCCCGACGGACAATAGCGGCAGAACGCCTGAAAGCCTCGCTGTACTGCAACTTCTGTTTTTCAAGCGTCCGTAGCGTTGTTTCCTTACTTTTCCTGATGCCAGCGATCATATTCCCGATACGGGCCAACTGGTTATCAATATCCTGACGTTGCGTATCACTGACCACCCCGCTGCGGGTACTTTTACTGACATCAATCTGATAGACAGCTTCCCCTTTCCTTATGCTGTCCCCCTCTTTGATGAATTGTTTGACGACAAAGCCCTGCATACCAGAATAGACATTTACCGGCCTCGGCCAGGTGCTTATTTCCCCCAGAACGTTAATACGTCGGGTGTAAGAACCTGAAATGATGAAGGTCATGAGACAGGTCAGGAAAAACGCCGACATTGCCATGACCAGCCAGACGGGAACACCCGGTAGTAAAACCGCATTTCCGTACCACGTCTTTTTCCTGCTTTCCAGAGCTTCCTTTCGAAACATATCTCCTTCCCGGATCAAAATTGAGATAAAAAGTGGTGCATACGCCGGCAAACATAAAGCGTCATAGCCGAAAACGCCCATAACTGCTCACGCTATCAGACGTTCCCCAGATAAGCGCTGACAAAGGGCACACCGATCACGGTCATGTTCATCAACATATGAAGAAGAACGGGCATCAGTATTCCACCGGATTTGACTCGTCCTACGACAAATACACCAGAGACCAGAAACAGCATCACAAACGATTGCCAGTCCAGGTACTGCAGATGACACGCAGAAAATATAAGAGAGACCAAAATTCCGGCAGCGTAAATATTATTTCCGAACCAGTATCTGAACACGCTTAAAAGACAACCACGGAAAATCATTTCTTCATAAACCGGCACAATCAGGATCATCATTACAGCATTCATCCAGAATACGTGACCTTTCAGTGCCAATTGGGACACAGACCAGCTTTCAGCCTGTTCTGTAAAAATAAGCGAAGGTATAACATACTGAATAAACAGGACACACAAAAAGAGCGGGAAGAATATACCGGTCCGGAAATTCCCCCAGCCGTAACCTTCTCTTTTACAAAAGTAGAAGTAATAAAGAGGAAAGATAATCATGAATTCCAGACTAAAGAGCAAGGGATAAAGATATCCCTTGTCTAACAGCACCTTACTACCGTCATAAAACAGGGGTAAGAACGTGATACCCATAAAAAGAAGGAACATCGCAAAGCAACCGGTAACAGATTTGCTCCTTTCAATAGTTTCACTGTTGTATCCGTCAACATTCATATTTTGGACCAGTAAAAGTGTAAATTATGCTCATAAACCGCACTGACTGTACACATCAGGATGACCCTGATGATTCTGCTCACATGCTTCTTAAGGAAGCAGAGAGGATTGGGGTCCTGTGAACTGTTCAGGCGGCTTAACCGGCTTTTTGGCACAGTTACAGATCATACGGACATCATAGGGATCAGTAACAAACATCATTGAGGTTATTAGGACTCCATATGCACTCTCGTCCTGCCGCGGCGTTCCATGCTTCGGAGGGCAAATTCGCAGGTTTCTGTCTGATTGTTCCACCCAGCCCAGAAGGTGACATCGCCGGATCGGGTGTATGGGCGGCAGCCCAGTCATACACCTGTCCCGCAGCTATTCCACCAGCAATGGCCCCCGGTGTGCCGCCGACATACGTACCTGCACCAGCACCGAGTCCCTGCGCAATTTCGCGGCCGATATCGCCTCCCGCTCCAGACACGGTATTGATTTGACTATTTGTAAGTATTTTCATCTTTGTAGTTCCTTATTTTATTTAACACCGAATAATATCCATTACTCAAAAAAAAGATGCATACAACGGCAAATACCGAAACCAGTGCTCTCGAAACTGATATTATAGGTTCGTCATTGACAAATATGTTATATAGAGAAATAAAAGAATAGAAAATGACGATATTAATAATGCCAGAAATAATCGCATCTGCAATATCACAGTTCCTTTGCTTATTTCTAAAAACCATGACCACTCCTTGTCTCTAACGGACAGCACTAGCAAAGAAATATTCAGCTTGAATAAGTAAAAGAACAACAAACCATGCTTGTTGTACTCATTAAACAGCACAGGATCACCTTATGAAAAATAGTTCATCGTCATTTTTATTTACCTGTATTGTCGCAACCTTTGCAAATGCTAATGAGTCTTATTTAACAACTAATGCTGCCATAATCATACTAACAACACCCCTAAATGTGATCATGATCACATTAATTAGCGTATTCCGATAACAATTGTCGCGTAATCTCCGGACTACTATTCTGCCCCCTCAGACAGTCAATAGTAGATTTCACGCCAATACGGATTAGAGAGTGAAAATATTGATTACCTCATTCTATAACGGATGTGACTGTGATTGATCCGGGCAATTATAACAACGATCTGCGCGCCCTACGGGCAGTCGTGCGCCTGCCCGCTTTAGGTCATCCTCACATCACCGTCAGCCCGGTAACTCCATCTGGATCAATTATCACATTTAGACAGGTAACAATTTGATTTCCGTTCAGCAGAGTATTGCCAGTATGCATTGACTCAAGGCATATACGCGTACCAACTAATACTCTGCATAATAATACGGACAGTGATGTGCTACAGATCCGTCAGGCATCCACCGCCTGCAGTAAACGCGCCTTCATCGTGCTATAAGTCGTCCGTGCATAGTTTTCTGCCCACGACTGATCGGTAATCTGACTAACGTTGACCGCGCAATATTTGGTTTCCGGCGTTTTGGATATCGGGTCAAGGTTGTCCTGCGTCAGCTCATTGCACGCACCTATCCACCACTGGTAAGTCATATATACCGCCCCTGCATTAATGCGCTCACTCACATCTGCACGGCTTATCACTTTTCCCCTGCGCGAGCTGACCCACACCAGCTGCTTGTCTTTGATACCCCGCTCGTTTGCATCTTCCGGATGGATTTGTACAAAACCAGGTTCATCAGCAAGGCTTTGCAATGCCGCACAGTTACCCGTCATGGAACGACATGAGTAGTGGCCAACTTCACGGACCGTACAAAGCACCAGCGAGTATTCTTCGTCCGGGAGTTCCGCTGGCGCACGCCAAGGAGCGGCAAATAGCTGGCCCTTCCCCGTTGGGGTATCGAATCTGTTGTCTTTATAAAGATAGGGTGTACCCGGATGTTCGGGTGTTGGACATGGCCACTGCACATGACCCATTTCACCCATTTTTTCGTATGTAACACCAAAGAAGAGAGGACAAAGTTCGCGCATTTCGTCCCAGATTTGCTGGTTATTGTCGTAATGCATCGGGTATCCCATCGCTGTGGCAATTAAGCTGATAATTTCCCAGTCGCGTTTGACATTGTAAGGGGTATCAATTGCTTTCTCGAAACGCTGGAAACCACGGTCGGCACAGGTAAATACGCCGCCATGTTCACCCCATGAAGTGGCGGGTAAAATAACATCTGCCACTTCAGCTGTCTTGGTCATGAAAATGTCCTGAACGACAACAAAATCAAGTGCTTCAAAACCTTTACGTACCAGACCAAGATCAGCTTCGGTCTGTAACGGGTCTTCACCCATGATGTAGTAGGCTTTAATCTTACCTTCAAGAGCCTGATGCGGAACTTCGGTGATACGTACGCCGGCTTTGTCGTCCATGTCATCGACGTTTATGCCCCAGGCTTTGGCAAACTTAGTCCGGACCTGCTTATTTTCCACATCCTGATAACCCGGAAACTGGTTGGGCAGCACGCCCATATCGCACGCACCCTGTACGTTATTTTGTCCCCGAACCGGGCCAACCCCCACACCTTCACGCCCCAGATTCCCCGTCAGCAACGCAAGGCTTGCGAGCCCTTTAACCACATCAACCGCCTGACCAAACTGCGTCACGCCCATCCCCCACATGATGGTAGCCGACGGTGCGGCAGCGTAAGTACGCATTGCCTGACGAACTGACTCGGCCGGAACACCGGTGAGGTGTTCAACGTCCTCCGGTTTATAGCCTTGAACCCCTTCACGGTAAATATCCAGGCCTTCGGTGTATTTCTCAACGTATGCTTGATCGTAAAGATGTTCCTCAAGCAGCACATAACCAAAAGCATTTACCAATGCCATATTACAGCCGTTTTTCATTTGCAGATGCTGATCGGCTATACGGGCGGTTTCGATGCGACGCGGATCGCAAACGATGATTCGGGCACCGTTTTGTTTCGCTTTAATTACACGGCGCGCTACTATTGGATGTGAATCGGCACAGTTATAGCCAAACACCAGCAGACATTTTGAATTTTCAATATCGCCGATTGAATTACTCATTGCACCGTTACCCAGTGTCATCTGCAGACCTGCAACTGATGGTCCGTGGCAAACACGTGCGCAGCAGTCAATATTATTGGTATTCAGCACCGCTCGTGCGAACTTCTGCATTACATAATTAGTTTCATTACCTGTTCCACGTGATGATCCCGTGGTCATAATTGCGCGTGGGCCATACTGTTCTTTGATGGATTTAAGTCGATTAGCTGTATAGTTGATGGCTTCATCCCAGCTTACGGGCTTAAGTTTACCGTTCTTCTCATAACGAATCATCGGCTGCGTCAGTCGTGGTGTGAGTAGTCTGGTATCGTTGAGAAAATCCCAGCCGTAATAACCTTTCAGGCAAAGTTCATTCTGGTTTGTCACGCCATCGGCCGCTTCGGCACGGATAATTTTGTTATTCTCAACAATCAGCTTAAGTTTGCAGCCTGCGCCGCAATAAGGGCAGACGGTAGTAACTTTTTTCATCAGTAACAGACCTGTTAAAAGTGAATTTTTGACATGATAAAATTATGCGGTTTCGTTACTTGAAAAGCAGCGTAACCTCGGGTTTCATCATCAACTCAGGGGACCATATTCCCCCCTTTTCACAGTCATGCATGAAATATGCCAATTATATAAACTCTATAATTCAGTAATTTAAACGTTGCGCTGACACGTAATGACGATGATTTCGGCATATTTGTCGATAATCCATTCATGGGTGTCAGAAACAATGTTCATGCTGTGGCGAACGGTGTTTTCCAGTCCGCAGTGGCCGCATCCGATGAATAGGACCAGCCCGCGTAATGATCGCCAGATAAGTGCGCGCATCCACCGCGACGCCATCCCAGGGGCAGGATGACATCTAGGTGGGCGCAAAACGCATCAACCCGTTGAGGCTGGCGCGGCGAGGCTTTCGGCGCGGTGGAGTCGAAGCGTATTTCGGAACAGGTGATGGCCGGGATAACAATATGCTGATTGCATCAGAATGTGTAATTCATGCTTACCGAGACGCTACGCGGTTCGCCATAGACGGCAGAGTCATCGAGGTAGGAGTAGTATTCACGGTCGAACAGGTTGCGGACGTTTGCCTGCACCGCCAGCTGTTTCGTCAGCTGATACTGTGCGAACAAATCGACGAGCGGATAGCTGCCCTGGTAGAGGCGCTGCGTTTCGCCGTCCGGACCGGTGACATCTTTGTACACCTGATTCTGCCAGTTAACCCCGCCGCCTACGGTCAGTTCCGGAAGCACCGGGACGCGGTAGCGGCTGAACAGCTTCAGCTGCGTCTGCGGCGCGAAGCTGTTAAAGCGACCATCTGAATCACGGGCAACGTAACGGGTCGCACTGAAGGTAAGCTGCAGGTTGTCGGTAACGGCACCGTTCACTTCAAATTCCGCCCCTTTGCTCACTGCGCCTTTGGTTGCACGATAAGCCTGTTCGCTGGATCCATTAACAAATTCTCCACTTATGGCCTCTCCTGCGTTCTCTTGTTCGATGCGGAATACGGCAACGTTGGTGGTCAGTCGACCGTCCATCCAGTCGGCCTTCAGGCCCGTTTCATAGTTTTTGCCGGTGACGGGGGAAAGCCATGCGCCATCTTTCGTGCGTTTGGTTTGCGGGGCAAAAATTGAGGTATAGCTGGCGTAAGCGGAAAGACTGTCGTTGATGTCATATACCAGCCCGCCGTAAGGCGTGGTGTTGTATTTACGCATATCGCCGCTGCTGCCGTCTGAGCTGTATTGGGTATAACGTGCGCCAACAATCAGCGACAATGGATCCGCCAGCGACAGGCGTGTCGCCGTATACACCGATTTTTGCCGCACGATATCATCCGCATTTTGATACCAGTCGCCCCACTCCGGCTCGGCCACGCTGCCGTCCCAGCTGTTGTTGAAGATGCCAATCCGATCGCTGTCCATCGGCCCGTCTTTGCTGAAGGTGGCATTGTGCTGCCGGCTATAGCTGGCTCCGGCCATCAGCTGATGTTGACGCCCGAGTAGTTCAAAAGGTCCGCTGGCGTAGGTATCAAAGGAGTCCAGGGTACGCTTGCCGCGATCCTTACTTCCCCAACCTGATGCGCCCTCACCGGTGGTGGCGTCCGGATTGCCCATCACGTAGAGCAGAGTGTCGTTGAACGTTTGCTCGCCGTGGGTTCCATTGAAACGAATCGACCAGCCGTTATCCCAGCTGTGAGTGAGGTTAGCAAAAACTTTACGTGATTCAACGTTGTATCCCGTCCAGTCCGCCGAGGTATTCACGTTGCGATCGTAATGGGTGCGGCTGCCGTTACTGTACAGGCTGGGTAATCCGCCCCAGGTCGGGTTGGCGGTATTTGTTTGCTGATAATCCCAGCCCAGCGAGGCCGTTGTGTGTTCCGTTACATCGCCTTCAATTACGCCATAGAGAAATTTCTTGCGCTTACCATATCTGTCGAGCCAGCTGTCCTGATCCTGATAACCTGCCACGACGCGCCCGCGCAGGCTGCCGTCGGAATTGAGCGGCGCGGAGATGTCGCCCACATAACGCTGTTTGTTCCAGCTTCCGTAGCTTGCGCTGACGTTGCCCCTGAAGGTTTTACTGTCGGCACGTTTACGCACCATGTTCACCGTTGCTCCCGGATCGCCAGCGCCGGTCATCAGGCCGTTCGCGCCGCGCACAATCTCGATACGATCATAAATGGCGGTATCTTCCTGCGCATCGCCAAAGTTCCACGCGTCGCCCATCGATGTGGGGATCTCATCGTAGGCGAAATTGGTGATTTCAAAGCCGCGAGAAAAGTAGCTGGAACGCTCGCTATCAACCTGCTGCGACGAAACGCCGGTGGCATTGGTTAATACCTGGTCAATGGTTTGCAGATCCTGATCCTGCATACGCTGGCGCGTCACGACGCTTACTGACTGGGGAACGTCGCGCGGCGTCAGCAGCATTTTGGTGCCTGAGCGCGTGGTTTTTACCGCATAATCCTGCTGCGAATCGGCGCTCCCGCTCCCGTCGCCGTAGACAACCATTTCTTGTTCTTGTGTATTCTCATCCGCCTGTGCCGGGTGCATGACGGCGGACATCGCCAGCGCAAGCAGTGAAAGTGAGAATGGCGTATGAATTAATCCTGCGGGCGCTTTCGCGCGATTAGCCCTGCCGTTAAGCATCATCATGTTACCTGTCAGTTGTTGTCGTTTTTGCAAGTTATCTATCTAAATAAGAATGGAAATGATAATTATTTGCTTTATTATGCACAGGTTATTTTGTAAGTGAAATGTAAATAAATGTATATTTATAAAAAATCAGCGCCTTTCTCGTCTGACAGGAACAAAAAATGAACAAATTGCAATGGCTAAACGGAAAGACATGGGGCGTCAGCGTCCTTACCGCGGCGTTAACCCTGAGCGCAACCGCGTCAGCAACTTCCCCTGATTCGCCTGCATTCAAGCAGCGCGAACTCGCTGATGGATTGTATGAGATGGTTTATTCTCCAACGGCAAACGCGTTATACGTCGCGAGCGCGCAGGGCTTTAAAAACGTCAACGGTGGAGTGCTCTATAAACTGGATCCCACAACGCTTGCCACGCAAAGTGAAACCCACACCGACCTGAAAAACTTCGGCATGGCGGCGGACGATAATGGCAAGGTCTACTACACCACCAACACCCTTGATGGCGGTGTATCGAAAGTGGACGTGCAAAGCGGCAAGGTGCTGCAGCGCCTGATGTTTGAAGGCAAAGATAAGGATGGCGACCCGGTTGGCGCACGTGAGATCCTCTTCCACAAGGGACAACTGTTTATCGGCGGCGTTGCCGACCCTGGTTTTATCTCCGTGGTTGATGCCAGCACCATGACGCTAAAAGCCCGAATTGAGAATGCCGGAAAATGGGTGACGGGGATTATCTATTCGCCGTTGAAAGATCGCCTTTATGCCGCCAATGGCGGCGGTGAAATTCTGGTGATTAACCCGGGCACGTATAAAATCGAACAGCGCTGGACGCCGGGAGATAAAAAAGGGTATTTGTTTCTCAACATGGCAGAAGATCCGACCACCGGCCGCCTGTTCGTGACCGATGATTCAAAAGCCAAAACCACGTTGGTATTTGATGAGCGCAGCGGGAAAGTTATCAAGCGTCTTGAAGGCGATGCGCTGGGGATTAAGTTCAACGCTACGCGCAACGAAATTTACATCAGCCAGCGCGAGTCAAAGAAGGTGCTGCAGCTTGACGCTGGCAGCTATGCCGTGAAAAACAGCTGGACGTTCACCAGCCATCCTAACAGCCTCCTGGTGACACCAGACGGTAAAACGTTATACGTAACAGTGAAGCAGGACTTCAATGACGACAACACTACGAAAGGCCCAGATAGTGTGGTTCGTATTTCATTAAATTAAATAAATACAGCCATCCTGTGAGGGATGGCTAATTTATCAAAGTGGTCGTTGTAGCTGTATCTAAACAGCAATCCGCAAGACCGAAAAAGATGCGCCGCTCAAATGCTATTTCACATCAGCGCGGCGCTTAATTTAGTCGTGTTTAATCATGACATGCCGGACAACCGTATAATCCTCCAGCCCGTATACCGACATATCTTTCCCGTAGCCTGAGAGCTTCATCCCGCCGTGCGGCATTTCGCTTACCAGCATAAAGTGGGTATTGACCCAGGTGCAGCCGTACTGCAGCCTCGCGCTAAGCCGATGGGCGCGGCCCACATCTTTTGTCCAGACGGACGATGCCAGACCGTATGGCGAAGCGTTGGCCCAGGCCAGGACCTGCGCCTCGTCGTCAAACTCGGTGACGCTCACCACCGGGCCAAAGACTTCGCGCTGCACAATGGCGTCCTCCTGCTTTGCCCCGGCCAGCAGGGTCGGTTCAAAGTAATAGCCTGCCCCGTCACGTTTACTGCCCCCGGTGACGACGCTGATATGGCTGAGCGCTTTCGCTTCATCAACGGCCTTGCAGACGCGGGCCAGGTGCGCGTCAGAGCTGAGCGGGCCAAGCTCTGTGGATTCATCCTCAGGCGCGCCCATCTTCAGGCTGGCAACGGCTTTACCCAGTTTCTCCACCAGCGCGGGATAAACTCCCTTCTGGGCGTAGATCCGGCACGCCGCCGTACAGTCCTGCCCGGCATTGTAGAAGCCAAAGGTGCGCACGCCTTCCACCACCGCATCCAGATCCGCATCGTCAAACACAATAACCGGCGCTTTCCCACCCAGTTCCATGTGCGTGCGCTTAATGGAGGAGGCCGTACGGCTGATGATGTGCTCCCCGGTTGCAATTGATCCGGTAAGCGAGACCATACGCACTTTTTCGTGTCCGGTGAGCGGGTCGCCAACGGTTTTCCCCCGGCCAAACAGCACGTTGAGCACCCCGGCCGGGAAGATATCTTTCGCCAGTTCGCCCAGCTTCAATGCCGTCAACGGCGTGATTTCCGAGGGCTTGATCACCACGCAGTTCCCTGCGGCCAGCGCCGGGGCCAGCTTCCAGGCCGCCATCATCAGCGGGTAGTTCCAGGGGGCAATCGAGGCCACGACGCCCACCGGATCGCGGCGGATCATGGAGGTGTGCCCTTCAAGGTACTCTCCGGCTGCCAGACCGTTCAGGCAGCGCGCCGCACCGGCAAAGAAGCGGAACACATCCACCACTGCCGGGATCTCATCCCCGCGCGCGCAGTGCAGCGGCTTCCCGCAGTTAAGCGATTCGAGACGCGCAAACTCATCCGCATTCGCCTCGATGGCATCCGCCAGCTTAAGCAAACACTCGGCACGGGTCTTTGGCGTGGTTTGTGCCCAGGTGTCGAAAGCCTCATCGGCTGCCTGAACGGCCGCATCGACCTGAGCAGCAGACGCCTCGGCGATCTCAAGCAGCACCGCCCCCGTGGCGGGGTTATACACCGGCTGCTTTTCCCCTTCGCCGTTGACCAGTTCACCCTTAATCAGCAGTTGATTTTGCATAGCATTGTCCTGTTGAAATCGACGTTATTTTCCGCCACCGGCGACAGTCTCGCCGTCGCGGGTGAGCCACCAGGCTCCCAGAATGGGGAGAGTCGTCACCAGCATCACCAGCAGCGCAACCACGTTGGTGACCGGCACATCGCGCGGACGTCCAAGCTGGTTGAGCAACCACAGCGGCAGCGTGCGCTCATGCCCCGCGGTGAATGTTGTGACGATAATTTCATCAAACGACAGGGCAAAGGCCAGCATCCCCCCTGCCAGCAGCGCAGACCCTAAATTGGGGAGCACCACGTAGCGGAAGGTTTGCCAGCCGTCGGCCCCTAAATCCATCGACGCTTCGACCAGGCTCCAGGAGGTACGACGGAACCGGGCGATCACGTTGTTAAATACCACCACCACGCAGAAGGTGGCGTGTCCGACAACGATCGTGAAAAATCCGGGTTCAAGATTGATGGTTTTGAACGCCGTCAGCAGCGCCAGGCCGGTGATGATCCCCGGCAGGGCAATGGGTAGCAGTAGCAAAAGCGAGATGGCGTTTTTGCCAAAAAATGTGCTGCGCCACAGCGCCGCGGCCGCCAGCGTGCCCAGCACCAGCGCGATAGCCGTCGACATGGCGGCGATCTTAAGTGACAACGTCACGGAATCAATGATATCTCCGCGCGAGGCAGCTACGCTAAACCACTTCAGCGTCAAGCCGCGCGGCGGGAAACTGAAGGCTGCATCTTCGGTATTAAACGCATAGATGGCGATGATCAGCAGCGGGAAGTGGAGAAAGATCACCCCACCCCACGCGGCAATTTTCAGGAACAGCGGTGCGCGCTCAGAGTGCATCGAACGCTCCCAGGTGTTTCACAAACGCCAGATAGAGAGAAATCAGCACAATCGGTACCAGCGTAAATGCCGCCGCCATCGGCATATTGCCGATCGCCCCCTGCTGGGAATAGACCATATTGCCAATGAAGTATCCCGGCGGCCCAACCAGTTGCGGCACGATAAAATCACCGAGCGTCAGCGAAAAGGTAAATATCGACCCGGCCGCAATACCGGGTACAGCTAGCGGGAATACGACGTAGCGGAACGTCTGACGAGGACGCGCGCCCAAATCGGCAGAGGCCTGCAGCAATGACGCAGGTAAACGCTCCAGCGCAGCCTGCACCGGCAAAATCATAAACGGCAGCCAGATGTAGACGAACACCAGAAAACGCCCCAACCCGGAAGTCGACAGCGTATTGCCGCCAATCGCCGGGAGAGTGAGGATCGACATCAACACCGGCTCCAGCCCCATATGCCCAAGAAACCACTGCGCGACGCCATCTTTCGCCAGCAGCAACGTCCACGCGTAGGCTTTGACGATATAGCTGGCCCACATCGGCAGCATCACCGCAATATAAAAAAACGCTTTCCATTTGCCGCGGGTATAGCGCGCCATGTACCAGGCCATCGGGAAGGCCAGGATCGCGCTGGCAAGGGTAACGGCGGTGGCCATCGCCAGCGTTCGCAGGATGATGTCGTAGTTTGCCGGGTTGAACAGCGCCTGAATGTTCGCAAGCGTCAGGTCCGGCGTGACCGACATCGTGAAGTCATCGAAGGTATAGAACCCCTGCCACAGCAGCGTAAGCAGCGAGCCTAAATAGATAATGCCGAACCACATCAGCGGGGCAAGGAGCAGCAGGAACAGCCCTAATGCGGGTTTGCGCCAGAACAGCGCGGTGATACGGCGCAGGGTGCCGTGCGGCCCGGGCGCAGGTGAAATGCGCATCTCCATTTCACCGCTCCTCATTCAGCCGCACCATGGCCTCGCGCGACCAGGATGCCAGCACCTGCTGGCCGGGTTCAACGCCCGACGGTAAGATCCCACCGCTGAGGTTCGCCTGGCTGACCAGCAGCTTTGCGCCATCTGCCAGCGCAAGCTCCACGCGGGTTGCCGCCCCCTGATACTGTACCGCCTGTACCACGCCCTGAACCTGAACTTCTCCGCCCTGATTGAGGCGAATATGCTCCGGGCGCAGCGAGTACATACCCTCCATACCACAGACGCTACGGGCGATGCCCGCATCGAACACATTTGAGGTGCCGACGAAACCGGCGACAAACAGCGTGCGCGGGCGCATATAGAGCGCATGCGGGGTATCTACCTGCTCGATACGCCCATTGTTAAACACCGCCACGCGGTCGGACATCGACAGGGCTTCACCCTGATCGTGCGTGACAAAAATGAAGGTGATACCGAGTTCCTGCTGCAGTTTTTTCAGCTCAAACTGCATCTGCTCACGCAGTTTCAGATCCAGCGCCCCGAGCGGCTCATCCAGCAGTAATACCCGAGGCTCGTTGACCAGCGCGCGCGCAATCGCCACGCGCTGACGCTGGCCGCCCGATAGTTGCGACGGTCTGCGGGCAAGGGCAAAACCTAAACCGACCTTTTCCAGCGCCTCGTTTGCCCGCGCGTGTCGCGTTTTTTTGTCGATGCCCTTCACCATCAGGCCGTAGGCCACGTTATCGAGGATCGACATATGCGGGAACAGCGCGTAGTCCTGGAACACCGTGTTCACATCACGCTCCCACGGCGGAAGTTCGCTGGCCTCTTTGCCGAAGAGAGTGATTTTGCCGCCGCTGAGCTGCTCAAACCCGGCAATCAGGCGCAGGCAGGTGGTTTTGCCGGAGCCAGACGGCCCCAGCATTGAGAAAAACTCTCCGTCATGAATGCCAATGGTGACCCCATCCACCGCCCGTACGTCACCGTACAGGCGGGAAACGTCAGTGAACTCTACCGCGTACGTCATGTTCTGCTCCCGGCAATTAACGCCCGCCCATGATGGCGATGTAATCCTGCGTCCAGCGGCTGTACGGCACAAACTTGCCCCCCTGCGCCACCGGGGTTTTCCAGAACATGATTTTGTCGAAGTTGTTATAACCGTTGGTTTCGCAGCCTTTCTCGCCCAACAGCGTACTGGCCTTACAGCCTTCCGCCACGACCGGCAGCGAACCGAACCATGCCGCCAGATCGCCCTGCACTTTTGGCGTTAACGACCAGTTCATCCATTTGTATGCGCACATTGGGTGTTTCGCCTGGGCGTGGAGCATGGTGGTATCCGCCCAGCCGGTGACGCCCTCTTTCGGGAAGACGGTAGCGATCGGCTGGTTTTCCGCTTTCAGGGCATTTGCCTGATACGGCCACGCGCTGGACGCCACCACGCCTTCGTTTTTGAAATCGCTCATCTGTACGGTGGTGTCATGCCAGTAGCGGTGGATCAGCGCATGCTGGTCCCGCAATACGTTAAGCACGGCGGCATACTGGGTTTCCGTGAGCTGATACGGATCGGTGATGCCGAGCGCAGGCTGGGTGGCTTTAACGAACAGCGCCGCGTCGGCAATATAGATTGGGCCATCATAGGCCTGGACCCGGCCCTGATTGGTTTTACCGTCCGGCAGATCCTGTTTTACGAAGACCACGTTCCAGCTGTCCGGCGGCGTGGGAAAGGTTTTGGTGTTGTACATCAGCAGGTTCGGCCCCCACTGATACGGCGTGCCGTAGGCCTTACCGCCAACGTTAAACCATTCGCCTTTCACCATTCGCGGGTCGATTGTTTTCCAGTTCGGGATCAGATCGGGGTTAATCGCCTGAACGCGTTTGCCCATAATCAGGCGCAGCGAGGCATCACCCGAGGCCGTAACCAGATCGTAGCCCCCTTTCGCCATCAGGCTGACCATCTCATCTGACGTGGCCGCCGTTTTTACATTAACCGCACACCCGGTCTCTTTTTCGAACTGCGTAACCCAGTCATAGTTTTTATCCGTCTGACCGCGTTCGATATACCCCGGCCAGGCAATGATATCCAGTCGGCCTTCCCCGTCGCCAATGGCTTTAGGTGGCTCGGCGGCTTGCGCTGTCATGATCGTCATGCCAAGCGCGCACAGGCTGCTGCGGGCAAAATTTTTGCTCATTCGATTTACTCCTGTCGCAATGAAATTTAGCGGCAGCCGTGCCGTAAAAATATCTCCTTAACTAAACGTAGACCGCGCAAATGCGCCGCACCGCGCGGCTTAAGGAATTTTCATCAAGGTGTGACCGAGGGCGCATTCCCCGTTAACTGGATTATAGACAAGGGGTTAGCGTTGGGAGGTGGTATGCAGATTTCCTATGATACAGCCCGGCGTGTGCATCACCGGGCCGACCGCAGGAGAGGCGAAAATCAGGCGTCCAGCATGTCGCTAATCAGCGTTCCCAGCTGGATAACGGCCTGCTCTTCCCGCTCGCCCCACGTCCAGGAGGTGTTAAAACGGAAGAACGGCGTCCAGACGTCAGAGGTAGAAAACATCTTCCCCGGAGCGATGCTGATATGGTGGGTTAACGCCTTCTCGCTCAGTAAGCCTGCATCAAGTTGCGCGGGCAGTTCGAGCCACAAAAAATAGCCGCTGTCGCTGTGATGGATTTTGACGCCCACGGGCATGTGGCGCAACAGCGCCTGCCAGGCCTGCTGTTTGCGCTCGGCAAGCGTGCGTCGAAGGCGGCGCAGGTGAGCGTCGTAGCGCTTGGTTGCCAAGTAGTCCACCAGCGCCAGCTGCATCGGTGAGCTGGTGGATAAGGTACTCATCAGCTGCAGGTGTTGAATGCGGCGCGCATGTTTCCCCGCGGCCACCCAGCCGATGCGAAATCCCGCCACCAGACATTTCGAAAACGAGGAGCAGTGTAGCGTCATATCCTGACGATCCCACGCTTTTGCGGGGAGCGGTTTTTCGCGGCCAAAATAGAGTTCGCTGTAGACATCGTCTTCTATCAGCGTGACGTTGTGCTTCGTCAGCAGGGCCACGAGCTGCGCCTTTTTATCGGCAGTGAGGGTAAATCCCAGCGGGTTCTGGCTGTTGGTCATCAGCCAGCAGGCTTTGACCGGATACTCATTCAGCGCCTGCTCCAGCGCATTGAGATCGATGCCTTCCCGGACGTCTGTTGCGATAGACAACGCCTTGAGCTTGAGGCGTTCCAGCGCCTGCAGCGCGCCGTAGAAACAGGGGTTTTCGACGATCACCCAGTCGCCCGGCTCCGTCACCGCCTGCAAGCTGAGATTGAGCGCTTCGAGTGCGCCAGCGGTAATCACAATCTCGTCCGGCGAGATGTTCATCCCCTGCTGCGCATAGCGGCGGGCAATAGCGTGACGTAAATCCACATTACCGGGCGGCAGGTTTTCAATCACGCTCATCGCCGTAGCGGTTTTGCCGACGTTAGCCAGTGAGCGGTTGAGCTGCTGAAGCGGGAACAGACGGGGATCGGGAAACGCAGAGGCAAAGGGGACGACGGACGGGTCGCGGCTGGCCTGAAGCACGTCGAAGATGTAGGTGTTAATGTCGACCACTTCGTCGCGCATCACCTGAGCCGGAGGGGCTGGCTGCTGTGCGGTCGGGCGCGAGGCAACGTAGTAGCCCGACTGCGGCCTGGCGACAATGCGCCCCTGGCTTTCCAGCATCTGATACGCGTGACCCACGGTCATAAAACTCATGCCGCTGCTGGCGACCTGCTCTCGCAGAGAAGGCAGCTTATCGCCCGGCAACCATACGCCAAGCTCAATCTGCGAGATGATTTGTTGCGCCAGACGCTGGTATTTTTTCATCAGATTCTCCTTATTGCCGACAGTGTATATCAGCAGGAGAAAAAGAGAAGATTTTGCTAACTGTTATGATCAGCGAGGTTGATTATTTACGGTACTCAGTCACATGGCTCTGTGCGGCGTGCGCAGCGGCCAGGTGGTCCAGCGTAATCATCGACGATTTGCAAAAAATGCATTTTGCGCCGTACGGGTTTTTGTCAGACACATCAAAAGCTGAGGTGCGGTACTGCGAGCCATGACAGCATGGGCAGCGGAAATGGATATAAGAAATCATAAGATTCTCCTGTAAACGTAAAATACGTAAAGTGCTAATGGGCCTTTCAGGCGATAGAGTGGTCTGAAACAAAAAGCTAATCGGAGTGTAGAAAAAGACCCAAGAGAGGCTGCGGAGAGGCACAACGTGATGAGAACTGCTTTTATAAAACTACGTCAGATATTTATTCGGTTTCCAAACCAGAAGACCATTAACGCACGTGGTTGACGACAAAGCAAGCGGTTTAATGCATTAAATTTATAAAAACGAATCTTTTATTCGTTAAAGCACAGTATATCAGATTCGAAAAACACCTGATTTACACAAACTGTTATATATAAATTTCACTTTTCTGCGTCTGACAGTGTTCTTTCCCGCCCTATACCATAACAGTACACCGATTGACATTGAGGCTGTGCATGTTTGGTTTAGATGCTTTTCACCTGGCGCGGATACAGTTTGCCTTTACCGTATCCTTTCACATTATATTCCCGGCGATCACCATAGGCCTGGCGAGCTATCTCGCCGTGCTGGAAGGCCTGTGGCTGAAAACAAAAAAACCGGTCTGGCGCGCGTTGTACCATTTCTGGTCGAAGATCTTTGCCGTTAACTTCGGTATGGGCGTGGTCTCCGGGCTGGTAATGGCATACCAGTTTGGCACCAACTGGAGCGGGTTCTCGCAGTTTGCCGGCAGTATTACCGGGCCGCTGCTTACCTATGAAGTGCTGACCGCCTTCTTCCTCGAGGCCGGTTTCCTCGGCGTGATGCTGTTTGGCTGGAATAAAGTCGGGCCCGGGCTGCACTTTTTTGCCACCTGCATGGTGGCTTTAGGGACCATTATTTCTACCTTCTGGATCCTCTCCTCGAACAGCTGGATGCAGACGCCGCAGGGCTATGAGATCGTCAACGGCCAGGTGGTGCCGGTCGACTGGTTTGCCGTGGTCTTTAACCCCTCCTTCCCCTATCGTCTGCTGCATATGTCTATCGCCGCGTTCCTCAGTAGCGCGCTGTTTGTTGGCGCGTCTGCCGCCTGGCATTTGCTGCGCGGCAACGCTACCCCCGCCATTCGCACAATGTTCTCGATGGCGCTGTGGATGACCCTGATTGTCGCGCCCATTCAGGCGCTGGTGGGCGATATGCACGGGCTTAACACCCTTAAGCACCAGCCTGCCAAAATCGCCGCCATCGAAGGACACTGGGAAAATCCGCCGGGTGAGCCAACGCCGCTGCTGCTGTTTGGCTGGCCGGATATGGAGCAGGAGCGCACGCGTTTTGGCCTGGCGATCCCGGCGCTCGGCAGCCTGATCCTGACGCACAGTCTGGATAAACAGGTTCCGGCCCTCAAATCGTTCCCAAAAGAAGACCGACCTAATTCCACCATCGTTTTTTGGTCTTTCCGCATTATGGCCGGTCTAGGGATGTTGATGCTCTTGCTGGGCGTGGCGGCGCTGTGGCTGCGTTACAAAAAGCGGCTGTATACCTCGCGTCCGTTCCTGTGGTTTGCCCTGCTGATGGGGCCATCCGGGCTGGTTGCGATCCTGGCCGGATGGGTCACCACCGAGGTGGGCCGCCAGCCGTGGGTGGTTTACGGGCTTCAGCGCACCAGGGATGCGGTTTCTGCCCATGGCGATCTGCATATGAGCGTGAGTCTGCTGGCCTTCTTCATCGTCTATACCTCGGTGTTTGGCGTGGGTTACAGCTATATGGTGCGGCTGATAAAGAAAGGACCTCAGCCCCATGAATCGTTCGCTACGGAGTCTGACGGACGCCCTTCCCGCCCGCTGTCGGCGGTTACGACTGAATATAAGGAGCAGCCATAATGGGTATCGATCTCTCCCTTATCTGGTTTGTCATCATTGTCTTCGCCACCCTGATGTATATCGTTATGGACGGCTTTGATCTGGGGATAGGCATTCTGTTTCCGGCGATACCGGACGCGGACGATCGCGACGTGATGGTCAATACCGTTGCGCCGGTCTGGGACGGAAATGAAACCTGGCTGGTGCTGGGCGGCGCGGCGCTGTTCGGCGCGTTCCCGCTGGCCTATGCGGTGATTATTGACGCCCTCACCATTCCTCTGACGTTAATGCTGATCGGGCTTATTTTTCGCGGCGTGGCCTTTGAGTTTCGCTTTAAAGCGACGCCGGCCCATCGTCCGTTCTGGGATAAAGCCTTTATCGGCGGGTCGATTCTGGCGACCTTTACGCAGGGCATCACGGTGGGCGCGGTCATTAACGGCTTTGCCGTGACCGGACGCGCCTACAGCGGCGGGCCGTTTGACTGGTTAACCGGTTTTACCCTCTTTTGCGGCGTAGGGCTTGTGGTGGCCTACGCGCTGCTAGGCTCGACCTGGCTGGTGATGAAAAGTGAACATGCCCTGCAGCGCCGCATGCGTCAGCTGTCGAAACGCTTGCTGATAGCGCTCCTGGCGATTATCGCTGCGGTCAGCCTCTGGACGCCGCTGTCCTATCCCGCCATTGCCGCGCGATGGTTCTCTTTGCCGAACCTCTGGTTCCTGCTGCCCGTTCCGGCGCTGGTGCTTCTGTTGAGCGTGCTTCAGTGGCGCTGCCTGAACAATGATGACAGCCATAGCCGTCCGTTCATCCTGACGCTTGGGCTGATTTTTCTGGGGTTCAGCGGGCTTGGGATCAGCATCTGGCCGCACATTATCCCACCATCCATCACCCTCTGGCAGGCTGCCGCCCCCGCGCAAAGTCAGGGCTTTATGCTGGTAGGTGCGCTATTGATCATACCTGTTATCCTTGTTTATACCTTCTGGAGTTATTACGTTTTTCGCGGGAAAGTTCAGCATGGGGAGGGTTATCACTGATGCAACAACCTGTCTGGAAGCGACTGCTGTGGCTGGTCATTATCTGGGGTGGAAGCGTACTGGCGCTGGCGTGCGTCAGCATGTTCTTCCGCATGCTGATGACCGCGGCGGGCTTTAAATCACATTAGTTTTCAGGCCGGGTGCAGCGCATAGCCCGGCCTCTTCTCGCACTTTCAGATAAACCCCATTAACACGTCAGGGCGTATGGTTACACTGTGAAAAGATTCATCGTATTGATAGTTCGAGAAGAAAAATGAAAAAGATCGTTGCAGTAAGTTTACTGAGCCTGGCGCTGGCAGGCTGTGTTAACCCGGGCAAAGCCTCTGTTCAGCCCGACCAGCTTAAGACTCATCGCTTTGTTCTGGAAAATATTGACGGCAAAGCGGTCACCAGCAAGGCAACGCCGCCTGAAATTCGTTTCAGCGCTCAGCCTGACATCAGTCTGATCAACAATATCGCCGTCTCCGGCGTGATGTGTAACAGCTTCAACGGCCAGGGGAAATTATCCGAAGGCGAGCTTAAGGTCAAAAACCTGGCCATGACCCGCAAGCTGTGCACCGAGCCGCAGCTGAACGCGCTGGATCAGACGCTCAGCGATATGCTGCGCAAAGGCGCGCAGGTCGACCTGACGGAAGACCAGCTAACGCTGGCGACAGCGGATAAAACGCTGATGTTTAAGCGGGTTGAATAATCAGTAGTTGCCGCATGAACCCACGGCAAGCGACTGCTCACTGCACCGTTTGCCATTGGGTAGCGCGCACATCCCCATCGCCGTCCCGTCCAGCTGGCGGGCAACGGACAGTGAACCGCCGATCATCGCGCAGTTGGCCTGTCCTAAACTGGACATCGCCGCTTTCATTCCTGGCGTAACGTGCGCCGCCGTCGCCTGCTGAACAGGTTCATTACTGCACGCCGATAACACTAACGCGGCACACCCTACCCAAAATGCTGAACGCATACTCTCTCCCCCCTTAGATTAAGCGAAACCTATGCATAATAGGCATCGTGCGCCGTATCGTCGAGAGCGGATGTGCTTATTTATGCGCCCTGGAAACAATTTCTCGCAATTTTTTCACCCAAATATTGATCTACTCATTGATGAAGGGAATATCGAGGACACAAAAGCGAAAATCGTAAAATCCGACCTTTGCTAAAATAGGGAGATAATTATCTGGGCTCGTCGCCGTTTCACGGGTCCCTCTTTTTTGCGCAATGTAAGGGTGTTGTCCTATGCAAACTATTGACGGTAATGGTGCAGTCGCGTCCGTCGCGTTCCGCACCAGCGAAGTTATCGCCATCTACCCGATTACGCCAAGTTCAACGATGGCTGAGCAGGCGGATGCCTGGGCTGGAAATGGGTTAAAAAACGTCTGGGGCGATGTCCCTCGCGTCGTGGAAATGCAGTCAGAAGCCGGGGCGATTGCCGCGGTGCACGGCGCGCTGCAGACCGGAGCCTTGTCGACGTCCTTTACGTCATCTCAGGGCTTGCTGCTGATGATCCCCACGCTTTACAAGCTGGCGGGCCAGTTGACCCCGTTTGTCCTGCACGTCGCCGCGCGGACGGTTGCCACCCACGCCCTCTCCATTTTTGGCGATCATTCAGACGTGATGGCCGTGCGCCAGACCGGCTGCGCCATGCTGTGTGCCAGCAGCGTGCAGGAAGCGCAGGATTTTGCGCTGATTTCGCATATCGCGACCCTCAAAAGCCGCGTGCCGTTTATTCATTTCTTTGATGGTTTCCGCACCTCGCACGAAATCAATAAAATCGTCCCGCTGGCGGACGACACTATTCGCAACCTGCTGCCGCAGGCGGAGATCGACGCGCATCGCGCCCGCGCCTTAAACCCGGAGCACCCGGTGATCCGCGGCACGTCCGCTAACCCGGACACCTATTTCCAGTCCCGCGAGGCAACCAACCCGTGGTACAACGCGGTATACGATCACGTCGAACAGGCGATGAACGACTTTAGCGCCGCCACCGGACGTGACTATAAACCGTTCGAATATTACGGCCATCCGCAGGCGGAGCGCGTTATTGTGCTGATGGGCTCCGCCATTGGCACCTGCGAAGAGGTGGTGGATGAACTGCTGACGCGCGGCGAAAAAGTCGGCGTGCTGAAAGTACGCCTTTACCGACCGTTCTCGGCGAAACATCTGCTTGCGGCCCTGCCGGAAAGCGCGCGCAGCGTGGCGGTACTTGACCGCACCAAAGAGCCGGGTGCTCTCGCAGAACCGCTCTACCTGGACGTTATGACTGCCCTGGCAGAAGCCTTTAACAACGGCGAACGTGAAACGCTGCCGCGCGTCATCGGCGGCCGCTACGGTCTTTCCTCGAAAGAGTTCGGTCCGGACTGCGTGCTGGCGGTGTTCAACGAGCTGGCTACCGCGAAGCCAAAACCCCGCTTCACGGTCGGTATCTATGATGACGTGACCAACCTTTCGCTGGCGCTGCCGGAGAACACATTGCCTTCGGGTGCGAAGCTCGAAGCGCTGTTCTATGGTTTAGGCAGCGACGGCAGCGTCTCTGCGACCAAGAACAATATCAAGATCATCGGCAATTCGACGCCCTGGTATGCGCAGGGGTATTTTGTCTATGACTCCAAGAAAGCCGGCGGCCTGACCGTATCGCATCTGCGCGTCAGCGAGCGCCCTATCCGCTCGGCGTACCTTATCTCCCAGGCCGATTTTGTGGGCTGCCACCAGCTGCAGTTTATCGATAAATACCAGATGGCCGAGCGCCTGAAGCCCGGCGGTATTTTCCTGATCAATACCCCGTACAGCGTGGATGAAGTTTGGGCGCGTCTGCCTCAGGAAGTGCAGGCGGTGCTCAACCAGAAAAAAGCCCGACTGTTTGTGATTAACGCGGCGAAGATTGCCCGTGAATGCGGCCTGGCGGCGCGTATTAACACCGTGATGCAGATGGCCTTCTTCCACCTGACCCATATTCTTCCGGGCGATAGCGCCCTGATGGAGCTGCAGGGAGCGATCGCCAAAAGCTACAGCAGTAAGGGGCAGGAGCTGGTTGAACGCAACTGGCAGGCGCTGGCGCTGGCACGCGAATCGCTGTTTGAGGTTCCGCTGCAGCCGGTGAACGCCGACAGCCCGAACCGTCCACCGGTGGTTTCTGACGCCGCACCGGATTTCGTCAAAACCGTCACGGCGGCGATGCTGGCCGGACTTGGCGATGCCCTCCCCGTCTCGGCGCTGCCGCCGGACGGCACCTGGCCGCTGGGCACTACGCGCTGGGAAAAACGCAACATCGCCGAAGAGATCCCAATCTGGAAAGAGGAGCTGTGTACCCAGTGTAACCACTGCGTGGCGGCATGCCCGCACTCGGCAATCCGCGCCAAGGTGGTCTCTCCGCAGGACATGGACGCGGCACCGGCCAGCCTGCACTCGCTGGATGTGAAGTCCCGCGATATGCGCGGCCAGAAATATGTCCTTCAGGTCGCCCCGGAAGATTGCACCGGCTGTAATCTGTGCGTCGAGGTGTGCCCGGCGAAAGATCGTCAGAACCCGGAAATCAAAGCCATCAATATGATGTCGCGTCTGGAACACGTTGAAGAAGAGAAAGTGAATTACGACTTCTTCCTCAATCTGCCAGAGATCGATCGCAGCAAGCTGGAGCGTATTGATATCCGCACCTCGCAGCTGATTACCCCGCTGTTTGAATACTCCGGCGCCTGCTCCGGCTGCGGCGAAACGCCGTACATCAAGCTGCTGACGCAACTCTATGGCGACCGCATGCTGATTGCGAACGCGACCGGCTGTTCTTCTATCTACGGCGGTAACCTGCCGTCCACCCCTTACACCACCGACGCTAACGGTCGCGGTCCGGCATGGGCAAACTCGCTGTTTGAAGATAACGCCGAATTTGGCCTTGGCTTCCGCTTAACCGTCGATCAGCATCGCGCGCGCGTGATGCGCCTCCTGTCGCAGTTTGCCGATAAAATCCCGGCAGAGCTGAACGAGGCCCTGCACGCAGAAGCCACGCCTGAAGTACGTCGCGAGCAGGTTGCGGCGCTGCGTAACGCCCTTCAGGGCACTGAAGGCGCCGAACAGCTGCTGACCGATGCTGACGCGCTGGTCGAGAAATCTATCTGGCTGATTGGCGGTGACGGCTGGGCTTACGATATTGGGTTTGGCGGGCTTGACCACGTTCTGAGCCTGACCGAGAACGTCAACATTCTGGTGCTTGATACCCAGTGTTACTCCAACACGGGTGGGCAAGCCTCGAAAGCGACCCCGCTCGGCGCGGTGACGAAGTTTGGCGAACACGGTAAACGCAAGGCGCGTAAAGATCTCGGCGTCAGCATGATGATGTACGGCCACGTCTACGTCGCGCAGATTTCGCTGGGCGCGCAGCTGAACCAGACGGTGAAAGCGATTCAGGAAGCGGAGGCCTATCCGGGGCCATCGCTGATTATCGCCTACAGCCCGTGCGAAGAGCATGGCTATGATCTGGCCCTGAGCCACGATCAGATGCGCCAGCTCACCGCGACCGGTTTCTGGCCACTGTACCGGTTCGATCCACGCCGTGCAGACGAAGGCAAACTGCCGCTGGCGCTGGATTCACGTCCGCCGTCAGATGCGCTCGCCGAGACGCTGATGCAGGAGCAACGCTTCCGTCGTCTTAACGCCCAGCAGCCTGACGTTGCAGAGCAACTGTGGAAAGATGCCGCGGCCGACCTGCAAAAACGCTATGACTTCCTGGCGCAGATGGCCGGGAAAGCGGAAAAATCGACCAGCGAGTAACTCCTCTGCCCGGCACGTCCGGGCATTTTTTTGCCATAAAAAAAGCCCGATGCATTCGCATCGGGCTAATCCAGATTATCGATGAATATCGGTTTAATTCAGCCAAAGATATTCATGGAAATTATGGATGAAGAATCTTAAAGGCATATAACAGCGCAAAGAGTACCTGTTTTTTCTGATAATTAATAATTTTAATTTTGTATGATTTCAATTAAACCATTCACAAAACAAATCACCATTTCCTTTGCATTATTTACTTTAGATAATTCTCACCTGGTAACAATTATATTTTATTACTCGTCTGTAAGACTGATTTAGCATGAGACCTCTTTCCATGCAGGAAAGTTCACGTAGTAATTAAATAAAAATTTGCAAAGGAAAAACCAAAATGCAAAGAAAAGTACTGGCACTGATGATTCCAGCGCTGTTAATGGCTGGCGCAGCACATGCAGCAGAAATTTATAATAAAGATGGTAACAAGCTCGATCTGTACGGAAAAGTCGATGGCCTGCACTACTTCTCTGATGACCAGGGTGCCGACGGTGACCAGACGTATATGCGTCTGGGCTTCAAAGGTGAAACCCAGATTAACGACCTGCTGACCGGCTATGCCCAGTGGGAATACAACATTCAGGCGAACAACACCGAAGGCTCTGACAACCAGTCCTGGACGCGTCTGGCGTTCGCCGGTGTCAAAGCCGGTGACTACGGCTCATTCGATTATGGTCGTAACTACGGCGTGCTGTACGACGTGGAAGGCTGGACCGATATGCTGCCAGAGTTCGGTGGCGACTCCTACAGCAAGGCCGATAACTTTATGACTAACCGCGCTAACGGCGTGGCGACCTACCGTAACACCGACTTCTATGGTCTGGTGCAGGGTCTGAACTTTGCGCTGCAGTACCAGGGCAATAACGAAGACGCCAGCAACAATCAGGAAGGTACCAACAATGGCCGCGATACCCGCCATGAAAACGGTGACGGCTTCGGTATCTCCACAACCTATGATTTCGGTATGGGCTTCAGCGCGGGTGCGGCTTACGCCTCATCTGACCGTACCAACGATCAGGTGACTAAAACCACTGCGGGTGGCGATAAAGCCGATGCGTGGACTGCTGGCCTGAAATATGACGCGAATAATATTTATCTCGCGGCCATGTATTCTGAAACGCGTAATATGACGCCTTACGGTGATAATGACGCCGCTGTGGCAAATAAAACGCAGAACTTTGAAGTGACTGCGCAGTATCAGTTTGATTTCGGTCTGCGCCCGGCAATTTCTTACCTGCAATCTAAAGGTAAAGACCTGGGCAACGGCCAGGACGATCAGGATCTGGTTAAATATGCTGACGTCGGCGCGACATATTACTTCAACAAAAATATGTCCACCTACGTTGATTATAAAATCAACCTGCTGGATGAAGACGATCAATTCTATAAAAACAACGGCATCGGTACCGACGATGTTGTAGCGTTAGGTCTGGTTTACCAGTTCTAATGACTCAGGCCCGCCTGTCTGGCGGGCCTATTTTTAGCTTTTTAACGGAAAACGTCATAATACTTTCAACTTGCGCAGTTGCGCCCTCCTGTAAGATGATGACCCTACTGTCACTGCGGTAAGGGGCATCTCCATGGTTCATCATCCTGTAAAATCATCACGTATTGCCTCTGTTGCCTACGACGAAAAAAGCGCCACGCTTGAAATCCGCTTTCGCGATCGCAAAACGCTGCAGTATCAGCGCGTTCCCGCCCGCATTTTTTCTGATTTTTTGAGCGTTGTCTCAAAAGGCCGCTTTTATGACGGCGTCGTTAAGGGCAAGTTTAAAGAGACCAGAGTACAGTAACGGCGTGTCTGCGACGTATAAGGATAGGTGCGTGTTCACCCGACTCTCTCTGGCTCTGCTTGCCCTGTTAGGCTGTATCTGGATAGCGCTAATTTTTGATTTTGGCGGTGTGATGGGCCATCTGAGCGAATGGCTAAACGCTCTGGATCAAAATTAGTCAGCCTCTTTTTGACGAAACGACAGATAGCCGTACACCCCACTGTCCCCATCCAGCGGGTGATTAACGCCGTCCATGACCACGACCTCCGCGAAATCAAAAGGCGAGACGTTTTCAAAGCACGCCACGTTAACGCCGTACTGGTTCGGATTGGAACGTCGCTGATGGAAAGTGTAAATCCCACAGACCGAGCAAAAGAAATGTCGTGCCGTACCGGTATTGAAACGGTATTCGGTGAGCGTGTCTTCCCCTTTGGTCACGGTGATCCCCGATAACGGTGCGGACACCGCTATTGCGCCGCGCATTCGACAATACGAGCAGCTGCAACGGCGGGCGGTATTAAACCCGTCCGTCAGTTCAACGGTAAATGCCACCGCGCCGCAGTGACACTGTGCATGACGAATTTCAGCCATCTTCTATACCCCTTTTCTGACCAGTTCAGCGGCCTTCACGAACACGTCGTCTTCGACGCCATCGCCCTTCTGCCTGCCGAGCCTGAGCAACTCGTTGATGATACTGTCACGATTGATGTGTTGCTGCGCTGAGACCAACCCGATGACCGCTGCGCCAATCGCCAGACCGACTAATCCTGTTTGTTCGTCTTTATTCTTCATGCTCATGATCCCTGATCCCTCTCAAAAGCGTAGCAGGCACGTTGTAAAATGCGCTGATAATCGCTGCCACAGACCGCGTGGTAGCAATATAAAAACGTATGCAATGAATCACTTAACTTTCAAGACATCTGAAATGCGCGTGGTGTATCGCGGTGAAAGCATCTCACGCTTCATTTGCCACGGCTGCTGGATGCCCTGACCGGCAAAGTAAAGTGTGCCTTTGCCCTCTTTCGCATTCAGCGTGTCCAGAAGCGCCATTAACCTCTCGCTGTCGGCGCGGGGGGCGCTCTCATCAAAGAGGTTAAGCTGAGCAATACCCCGGCTGGAAAAATCGCCGAGCATAATGCCCGCCTTCTGGTACCGGCGTCCCTCCCGCCAGATAACGTCCAGACACTTCGACGCCGCGTTTATAATATCCCGGCTGTCCTGCGTGGGTGTGAGTAGCTTCACAGAAGCGCTGTTACCGTAATACGTTTCGTTGATGGCAAACGGTGATGTCTTCAAAAAGGCGGAGATATAGCGGCAATACTGGTGCTCGCCGCGTAGCTTTTCCGCGCCGCGGGCGGCGTAGGCGCAGATAGCCTGGCGCACCTGCTCATAGTCGGAGATACGTTCGCCGAATGAACGGCTGCACACAATTTCCTGCTTAACCGGCGCAAACTCTTCGAGTTCGAGGCAGGGTTCACCGCGCAGCTCGCGCACCGTACGCTCGAGCACAACATTGAAGTGTTTTCTGATAATCCAGGTGCTTTGCCCGGCAAGATCCAGTGCCGTGTTGATGCCCATCGCGTTGAGCTTCTTGCTGATACGCCGCCCCACTCCCCAGACGTCTTCCACGGGCAACAAAGCCAGTAGCCGACGCTGGCGGGCGACGTTTGAGAGATCGACAACCCCGCCGGTTTGCCGCTGCCATTTCTTTGCCGCGTGGTTGGCCAGTTTTGCCAGCGTCTTGGTTTGCGCAATGCCGACCCCCACTGTCAGATGGGTTCGCTTAAGCACCGTTTCCCGGATGCGTTTTCCGAACTCAGTAAGGTCGCAGCAGTGCTGGACGCCGGTCAGATCGCAAAAGGCCTCATCAATACTGTAAATTTCCACGCGCGGAGCGAGTTCTTCCAGGGTGGTCATCACCCGCTGCGACATGTCAGCGTAAAGCTCGTAATTACTGCTGAACGCGACAATGCCATGCCGCCTGAATGCCTCTTTCTGCTTGAAATAGGGCTCGCCCATAACCACCAGGGGTTTAGCTTCGGCGCTGCGCGCAATGACGCAGCCATCGTTATTTGAAAGAACGACCACCGGGCGCCCTTTCAGATCTGGCCTGAATACGGTTTCGCATGATGCGTAGAAAGAATTCACATCACAGAGTGCAAACATATTCAGCTCGCTGATTTAACGATAAAGGTCACCACACCAAAAATATCCAGCGTGTCTTCACTGCCCACGATGATTGGGCTGTAGGCGCTGTTCATGGGGTTAAGCTGAACCGTCGGGCGCAGCTGAAGGCGTTTAACGGTAAATTCACCCTCAACGGCGGCAATGACGATATCGCCATGCTCCGCGTTCAGGGAACTGTCTACCACCAGCAGGTCACCGTGACCGATTCCTGCCTCTATCATTGAATCGCCTGCGGCTTTCACGAAATAGGTCGAGCTGGGATGGGAAACCAGTAGCTCATTGAGATCGATGCGTTGCTCAACATAATCAGCGGCCGGGCTTGGAAACCCGCACTGAACAAGATCGCTGAAAAGGGGGATGCCGATAATTTCCCGTAACTCTGCCGGTCTTAAGAATTCCATATTGCTCACCTCCGATACTGTTTTTATATACAGTAGTTTTAAGCGAGGTTGTCTGCAAGGGGTGAGGCACGACGCAACTGTACAAAGCTTCATCATTTCGTTTGTAAGTTTCTATTAGCCCTGCAAAGTTAGGCATTGTAAATTTTTTCATTGGCGGTTCAGGCGAACAAAATTAAATCATTTTCCTGGCCGAAAATGATCTATATCGCATAAAAGCTAAGGCTCTGGTTGTGTTATTTCACCGTCTTCATGAACGTTTATCTCTGAATTTCAGCCACAAAAAACCGCCCCGTGAGGCGGTTGAGATGCGAACAGTATTACAGCGGTCTCTTAACATCCGGGTCTTCCGGTGCCAGAGGATCATTCACATCAGGGACATCCGGTACATCGTCACCAGGAATCGGCTCATCCTCAGGGATGGGATCAATCAAATCAGGACGTTCAGCCATACAGCCTCCGTCGAACAGGGAAAAGTGGGCTTATTTGCCTTTGCTCGGTTGTTGTTTGCCTTGATCGTCTTTCGGCGACTTGGCCGGTTGCTTAGGTTGCTCTTTGTTGACGTTTGATATCGTGGCTTTCATTTGACACTCCGAAATGTACGCAGCAGAAGGCTGCCCTGTAACTATAAGCCGTGTTAACCTATCCTTCGAGCGAGGCGGGAATGCGTTATTCTTCATGCCGTTGAATTTAAAGGCGACTTATTTCGTACAATTCGTGCTATTGCGTTATCACAGGTTAATCCTGAAATAATTACCCCTCACCTGGCGGGAGCGCACTTTTTTGCGCATGGCTTTCCTGAGATAAGCGCCAGAAATCGTGACCGGCCGGGTACTGATATAAACGAAGCGAGAATTTCCCGACAACCGCAGTGATATATTCAAAAATAGCGGATTGCGTATTTTCATAATCCATCCACAGCGTTGAGGTGGTAAAGCAATATATTTCCAGCGGGATGCCAGATGGCGAGGGCTTGAGTGTCCTCACAACGATGTACATGTCTTTAACAATATCCGGTCTTTCAGCAAGATAAGCCATCAAATAATGGCGAAATAGCGTTAAATTCGTCAGTCCATTTTCAACAAACCAACTGTCGGCAATCCCCATGGGATCGCGGCCATCGATCAGTTTCCCCAGCGGTTCGCTCACGCCGCGGATCGTCAACATCGGGGCCAGAATGTCCTGAGAAAGAAAGGTCACCGAGTGCTGATCGATGGTTGTGCTGCGCATAATTCGGCGCGCGCCGGACGAAAACATCGCCTGCCAGTTGGTGTAGGTTTCCGTCAGAAAGTTTTTCGTCGGGATACGTGAGATGGTGTTATCCCAGTTGCGGATCGTAATGGTGTGGAGCGCAATGTCAGTCACTTCCCCGCTCAGGTTTTTATCCGGCATCTCAATCCAGTCTCCCAGCTGGAGAACGTCATTTGAGGAGAGCTGGACGTTTGCCACAAGCGAAAGCAGCGTATGCTGAAACACTAACATGAGTACCGCGGCGACCGCACCGAGGCTGGAAATAATGATGGCAGGCGATTTGTTCGACATCACCGCGAGTATCATAATCGCGGCGATGATGTGAACCAAAATCTTCCCTATCTGAATGTAGCCTTTTATAGAGTGATTTTTGCGTTTGGTTTTTCGTAAATAAGAGCTGTTAACGATATCCAGCATCTCATTGAAAAACACCGACGAAAAGACAAAGAACAATATTCCGCAGATGGTGTTTATGGCCGTGACCAACGACGCGGGCATATTCGGCATAAACTGCAGAACATAATAAACGATGAGCACCGGAACGAAATTGGAAAGCTTTTCGGCAATGCGACGATCTTTCTCGAGCGGTACGTCCTGTTTATGGCTTGCAAAAAATACACGTCTGACGATCTTAATCAAAAGGAATTTGCACATCAGGTGTGCGAAAAACCCGGATATAATCAGCAGAACCAGGTTGAAACCAATAGCCAGCGCCGGATTGCTTTCAATAAACGTTAATAGATAATCCAGATACGCCACTATTCATCCCCTGAACATACAAGCCATTAGTCTCTACGTTAACCTGCATCTAATTATACAAAAATTTAACTAATGTGCATCATGACATAACCCGGACAGCCAAGTCCATGGCCTGGCCGTGGTCATGTCAACGCAAAGCCGACTACGCTTTCTCTGTGTGGGCGTTTTGCACACGCGCAAACCCGTGACAGTATCTGGCGAATCTGGCCGACGAAGGCGATCGCGACATTGCTTAAGCACACAACTCCCCGAAACGGCTTAGATGTCCGCTCCTGGCTGTGAGTTTAACGGGTCGATGCAACGCTATCCTTAATCAAGGGGGGACGCATGCCCTCAAGCGTCGTCATTACCTGACATCTTGATTGTTTATCGACAATACCCCATAAACACAGTGAATCCAGGACATTGGTATTGACCCTGACTGTGGTTAGAATGGTTTGACAAAAGCTAACGTCAGGATGACCCGCTCATGATCTCTATTTTTTCTGCAATCGCGCTCTCCTCGCTGGCGACCTTCGTCTTACTCTGCTTCTTTGCAATTTACCAATTTTCGGTAAAAGGAGATGTCAGCTTCTACGTCATGCTCTTTGCTTTAATATTCCTTTTCGTCTCTTTTTATGGAGCGGTAGGCTTTACCTACACAAAATTGAAAGAGGCCGGGAATATCATAAAAATCATCTGAGGCAGACAGGACACAGCCTGGAAAAATGGGAATATCCGTTATCGAGCACATCAACAGGTGAGTTATGTAAAGACTGTCACTTCCCGGACCTGCCGAAGATGTGAGGTTCCAGCCACGTTTCACCATAAAGAAAATCCCAATATCTGCCGCTTATGCTTGATGTTTACTGACTGACTGCCAGGCTATTCAGGACTCTGATGTTGGAGAATGCCATCTCCAGGGAAACATCGATAAAAAAAAGAGCAAGTGAACTGAGACTCCTCTGGCCCTCCTTGCGGGGGCGTTTTTTATCCATTAATACGATGACCAAATAGCGTCGCCCTTCCAGACCCTCAGTAGAAGAGCATAATGCCAGCTACGCTTTGTCGAGTATCGACCCCAGATTTAACCCCGCTGTAAAACGTGCTGGTATTCGCCGCCGGAATCCGTACCATACGCGGCATACTTTGCCTGCTGGATGTTATCTGCCAGCGCCAACCCGTCTTTTTAGCCAGCCAGATGGGGCATGAAAACGCGCAAAGGGTTTATGACGTCTACGGTGCGTGGATCGAAGAATGAAATGGTGAGCAGGCGACACGCCGGCACGCTGAAAAAATGTTGCCCTGCTATGCCCCTATTGGCTCCAAAGGTAGTAATAAATGCAAGATAATCAAGCGAATACAAAGAAAGATCAGTACAACCTGAATAAGCTACGCTGATTTTGCCAACCCATTGATATCATTTGTTTTATCATTTAATTCAATTAGTTATAGCATAATAACTTCTCCCTAAAGCTACCCAGAACTACATTTTTTGTGCCCTTTTTTTGCCCCTATTTCGCATTTTTGCCCCTAAATTTGCCCCTAACTTTAGCCAGTGCGCCCCCTTCTTCTCCCTGCCCTATACTTTAAGTCTGACATCTGGCTGGAGGTTTCTATGTGTGGGCGTTTTGCACAAGCACAAACCCGTGAAGAATATCTGGCTTACCTGGCCGACGAAGCCGATCGTGACATTGCCTATGACCCGGAACCTATTGGCCGGTACAACGTGGCGCCAGGAACCAAAGTCCTGCTGCTGAGCGAACGCGACGAGAAACTGCACCTTGATCCAGTTTTCTGGGGTTACGCGCCCGGGTGGTGGGGTAAGCCGCCACTGATTAACGCGCGCGTCGAGACGGCGGCCACTAGCAGAATGTTCAAACCTCTCTGGCAGCATGGCCGGGCGATCTGCTTTGCGGATGGATGGTTCGAATGGAAGAAAGAAGGCGACAAGAAACAGCCCTACTTCATTCATCGCGCCGACGGCCAGCCAATATTTATGGCAGCGATCGGCAGCACACCATTTGAGCGCGGCGATGAAGCGGAAGGATTTCTGATAGTGACGTCTGCAGCTGACAAAGGCCTGGTCGATATTCACGACCGCCGGCCGCTGGTTCTGTCACCTGAAGCTGCGCGCGAATGGATGCGTCAGGATGTAGGCGGGAAAGAAGCTGAGGAGATAATTGCCGACGGTACAGTGCCCGCCGACAAGTTTATCTGGCACGCGGTAACGCGAGCCGTCGGTAATGTCAAAAATCAGGGGCCAGAGTTAATTAAGGGGGGGCTTGCTGAAACACTCATTGAGAGCAATCCCGTCAGTTATGAGCGAGAAGCGTACATTAAAAAATTGTTAGATGAGAGACAGTTTAATATCTTGACCTGAAGTGTACTTAAGGTTTTAGAGTAAAGCTATTGGCTCTGGATAGGTAAATTATAAATATGAAAGAGATAGATGTTGGTTTTACGCACGTCGCTTTTGTCGTAAGAGAATTAGATAAAAGTATTGCGTTTTATGAGCGCTATGCCGGTATGTCTGTTGTCCACAGGCGCGAACCTGATGTTCCTGATGCACGTAAAGTGGCATGGCTGAGTGATCACTCTCGCCCATTTGCGCTGGTTTTAGTTCAGGCGGACAAAGTGACTGACACCCCGTTGGGTCACTTCGGTCATCTGGGTGTTGCCTGTGCCGACCGAGAAGAAATTGACAGGAAAACAGGTATGGCTCGAGCTGAGGGCGTGTTACGAAAAGAGCCTGAAGATGCCGGACAACCTGTCGGTTATTACGTTTTCTTCGCTGACCCTGATGGTAATACTTTGGAGCTTTCTTATGGACAACAAGTTGGGCTCGAAGTAAGCCGAGTTCTTACTTCCGACTAATCAGCCTTTTATAAGATTATCAATACTCTGAAAGCTTTTTCCGGTACTGAGTAACCTGTATGTAAGAATGATTAATGCCCGACACTAGCGAAGAACAGAAGTTCTGAATGTTACTAACATTGATATGACTTGAGTAATAACAAGCAAGTCATTATAGTTGGCTTAGGATAATGAAAAATTTCAGCTGATAGCTAATAATTAGCTGCTAAGTAACACAATAACGAACAATGGCATTGTTATATTATAATAGAAATGTGATTTTGAGAGTTAGGGATTAACATTTATGAAATTTTATAGTATAGATTATCTACAAATGCAGTCTAATATCAATGACTATTTAAAATATATAGTTATATTTAGCACTTTATTTATCTTGATCGTTGCTTTTAGCCTGTATATGCGTCATCGCCTGCAAACTAAATATCGTGACTTAACAATCATAGCTTTCTTGTTTTTGCTCTTTATTTCTGGAGTTCAGTATGCTGATTATACTGATAGTCAAAATATACATTCCCAATCCTCACAACTGGTTAATTTTATTAGACTCCTATCACAAAAAAAAGATGTAAGTGTAAATGATATATTTTCCAGTTCTTTACAACTCTCTGATGGCATTATCGTTAAAATTAGTGATGTTTTTTATCGTGTTAATTTGAGCTCAGATCAAAAAACATACAATTTAGTAGCGGTTTCGTTGGTAAACCCAGAGATAGAAATAATAAAAAACTGAGGTGAGGAAATGATAATTTATTTACCTATCATTATTAAGTTGGGCTTGGGGATACTGTGCTTAATTGTTCAAATAAATCTTATGGGGAAAGGAAATCTGGCCCCCTCCTCTGCAATGGACCAAGTTCAAAACTACGTGCTTGGAGGAATTATAGGAGGCGTAATCTACAACGATTCTATAACAGTACTTCAATTTATTCTGGTCCTAATCATATGGACTCTTTTAGTCTTCGCTCTTAAATTCTTGAAAGAAAACAATCGATTAATTAAAAGAATAATTGATGGAAAACCGATTACCTTAGTACATAATGGCAGTGTTAATGTTAAGGAGTGTTTACGGAACGGTGTTTCTGCAAATGACCTAATGTTCAAATTAAGGGCAAATGGGATTTATGAGATAGAACAACTAAAACGCGTCGTTCTCGAACAGAATGGGCAATTAACCATCATACAAAGTGGCGATGAAAATATACGTTACCCCATTATAGTGGACGGTTTGGCTAACCATGATCTGTTAGAAATCCTCAACAAAGACAATGATTGGTTAGAAAATGAAGTTACAAAGAAAGGCTTCAGTAAAATCAGTGAAGTATACTTAGGCGAGTACTTGTCGGGTAGGATTAATTTATACGGATATGAAAAATAACGTCCAAAATAACGCCAATTTATCAGGAGGCAGCCATTTCTGGTGTGCCTCTACCTGACAACATTGACATTAATGTTCGCTCTTGGCACGCAGCGGACAAGCTAACTCCGTTAAACGTCTGCTTTGTGCGAGAAGCGGATGTTAGCTCTTTTTGAAACGGTTGCGCATCGATCATCTTACCGTTTCGCACTATTCACATCCCTCTCTAAAGCTATTTGCTTTCAGTACGCCTAAAATCTGTATATCCAGCGACACCCGGCTGGATGCTGAAAAATCAATTTTACCAGACGGGCTGATTTACGGTCGTTTATGTGAGGTTGCCGCAGTGCTGTTATTATTAATGCCGCTGAACATCACAAAACGGGACGATAAAATGTTTAAAGAATGGAAATGGACGATCGCCATCGGGCTGGGGTTACTGACCGGATGTGCCGATATGGGCAGAGTGGGCTTCTCCCCGAAGCTCAAAGAAACTTTAGTATCGGCGAGCGTTGAAAGAACCTGGCAGTGTCTGGATACGCAGGCGACAGCTAAGCAGCTGCGGCTGGAAGAGGACGATCCGCTGCCCGGTGGTAGCAGGCGGTTTAATCTGCTGAATCAGGATGGCGAGGTTGTGGCCTGACTCGATATCAGCGCTTTTAACAAGCAGAGCGACATCGATATGTTCTACGGCAAAGACGATAAGCAGACCGAATCGCTGCTAATGGCAATGGTTAAGCAGTGCCAGCAGGAGCTGAATTAAGCTTTATGAAAGTTGAGTTAAACAAAAGTACCTGTGAGCGAATCTTTCATGCCGTTCTTTTCGAACTGCTCGCCAATATCATTATTGCCCTGTTTCTCGCTTACGTTTTACAGGTATCCCTGCTCCAGTCCGGCATGCTGTCGCTGATTTCAGCCCTGACGGCAACGGTCTGGAACTTCATCTTCAATAAAATTTTCGACGGGCTGCAACGACGCTACGCGTTTGAACGCAGTTTATTATTTCGGGTGTTGCATGCCGTTGCCTTTGAGATTGGGCTGATTGTCACTCTGACGCCGGTGGCTATGCTTCTGCTCAACCTGCCGCTTATCGATGCCTTCTTTGTTGAAATCGGGCTGGTGCTATTTTTCCTGCCCTACACACTGGCCTATAACTGGCTCTATGATTGGCTTCGCTGGACATTTTATGGCCAGAGGAGGATGGAAGAGACTGTGGAGTAAGGCATAAGGTTTGTGGTTTTGTCGCATTAACGGCAGTGGGCCAGCAGAAATTACACTGCCTGTTTTTCAAGCAGCTAACTTGAAATTAAGATGGTACGCGTGTCACAAGGGCTATGCCCGCTTCTGCACAAAGCGGACTGAGACATCAGGAGAATCATCGTACCTTTAGCAGGTCAGAAAATCGTGTCGTGTACCGCGGCGAGAGCATGTCACGCTTCATCTGCCACTGCTGCTGAATGCCCTGCCCGGCAAAGTAGAGCGTTCCTTTTCCGTCTTTTGCGTTCAGGTGATCGAGCACCTCCATCAGCCTTTCACTTCCGACCCGCGGCGCATTCTCGTCGAAAAGATTAAGCTGAACCACACCCTGGCTGAAGAAGTCACTCAGCATAATTCCGGCTTTCTGGTACCGGTGACCATCCTTCCAGATTTTGCCCAGGCAGTTTACTGCGGCGTTGATGATGTCGCGGGAATCCTGTGTAGGGGTAAGAAGCTTCATTGACGCACTATTTCCGTAATAGGGCTCGCTAAGCGCAAAGGGAGAGGTCTTAACGAATGCCGAGATAAAACGGCAATACTGATGCTCGCCGCGTAGCTTTTCAGCACCACGGGCCGCATAGCTGCAGATAGCCTGGCGCATCTGTTCATACTCAGTAACTCGTTCGCCGAATGACCGACTGCAGACGATTTCCTGCTTAGTCGGCGCGAACTCTTCGAGCTCTAAACAGGGTTCTCCACGTAACTCACGGACCGTTCGCTCGAGTACTACGTTGAAGTGCTTACGGATAATCCAGGTGCTTTGTTCTGAGAGGTCCAGAGCCGTTTTAATGCCCATGGCATTCAGCCTCTTACTGATGCGCCTGCCTACGCCCCATACATCCTCCACTGGCACAATAGCCAACAACCGCCGCTGACGGTCGATGTTGGACAAATCAACCACCCCGCCAGTCTGTCGCTGCCATTTTTTGGCGGCATGATTTGCCAGCTTAGCCAGTGTCTTTGTCTGGGCTATACCAACCCCGACTGTCAGGTGTGTACGCTTCAGAACGGTAGAGCGAATTTCTTTACCGAACTCTGTCAGGTCCCGGCAGTTACGAACACCTGTCAGGTCGCAAAAAGCTTCGTCGATGCTGTAAATTTCGACGCGAGGGCTCATTTCCTCAAGCGTCGACATTACCCGGTTCGACATATCAGCATACAGCTCATAGTTGCTGCTGAAGCAAACAACGCCAGCGCGCCGGAAAAGCTCCTTTTGCTTGAAGAATGGCTCCCCCATGGTGATTCCGACCGCTTTTGCTTCTGCGCTGCGTGCGATTACACAGCCATCATTATTTGAGAGAACGACCACTGGCCGCCCCCTTAGGTCAGGTCTAAACACCGTCTCGCATGATGCGTAGAAAGAATTCACATCACAGAGTGCAAACATCCTCAGCTCGCGGATTTCACAATGAAATTAACAACGCCAAAAACGTCCAGCGTATCTTCGCTGCCTACAATGATAGGGTTATAGGCGCTATTCATTGGGATGAGTTGAACAGTGGGACGCAATTGCAAACGCTTAACAGTGAATTCCCCTTCAACCGCGGCGATGACAATGTCACCGTGCTCAGCCGTGCGCGAGCTATCCACCACCAGCAGATCACCGTCGCTGATCCCGGCTTCGATCATCGAATCACCCGCCGCTTTGACGAAGTATGTTGAGCTCGGGTGAGCTACAAGTAACTCATTGAGATCGATGCGCTGTTCAACGTAATCCGCTGCGGGGCTTGGGAAACCACACTGTACTATGTCACTGAATAGCGGGAGAGTAATAATTTCTCGCAGTTCTGCAGGCCTGATAAATTCCATAATGCACACCTCAAATACTGTTTTTATATACAGTAGTTTCATTTGGGTATGCACGCAAGACAGAGGGTCTGTCATAGCTGATTAAAGCTTCGCCGTTTCGTTTCTAAGTTTCTACGTCGCTTCGAATTATCAGTTTTGTAAATTTTAGGGCCGCAATTCTATGTGAGCAAAATTAAGCCGACTTTGAAGCGGGAAATTTTTTATAAAGCGTGCATACGGCAACGTCATAAATTATCGCTACCTGCTTCCTGTCCAGACCGTTCGCAATCAATCGGCCCGCCTGGTCCCACTGCTCCGGGGTAAGCTTCGGACGCCTTCCGCCTATTCGCCCTTTTTCGCGCGCGGCAGCTAATCCTGCCCGTGTGCGCTCAACGATTAACTCTCTTTCCATTTCCGCCAGTGCTGACATGATGTGAAATATAAAACGCCCCATTGGGCTGGATGTATCAATACTGTCCGTGAGGCTCTTGAAGTGGATGCCACGCTGACGGAGTTCATCCACCAGCAGCACCAAATTACGCATGCTACGACCAAGACGATCCAGCTTCCAGACCACAAGCGTATCGCCCTCGTTCAACGTTCTCAGAAGCTTTTTAAGCGCCGGTCGATTCGCCACAGTTCCGCTCGTTTTTTCTTCGAAAATCTGTTCACATCCTGAGCGTTCGAGTGTCTGCCGCTGAAGGTCTGTATTTTGGTCATTTGTTGACACCCTGACGTAGCCAATTTGCATCTTTTTCACCCAATAATTTCTGCAAAAATCATGTGAAGTTATCGGCATGGCCACCGCCAGGCAATCTATAAAACGTTCATTGAGGATAACCATGATGAGTTTTTTTACCGGTGCACGCTACTGCTGCAGAAGGAGATACGTGTCCAACGTTGTGTCAGCAATTATATAATTTCGAATCTGGAGTCCATGTGCAGTAGATTTCTTTTTTGCTGAAAATGAAAATATGAGAAAAGTTTGTAACCGATGGCGCAAAATCACGAAGCACCGCTTCGAAATCTGCTTTTCTATCGATCTGAAGTGGTGAAACTCCAAAATAAAACTCACGAAATCTCATCTCGTCCGTGTAAACAAGTAGAGCGGTTTTTTCCGGGTACCTGATTTTCCTTTTTTTCTCAAGGACTGCTCTCAGTTGCTCAATCTTTCTATCATGTTTTTCTTGGTCCGAGTCCCTGAACTGTACAATGCCGTTTGGGGATTTCGACAGTTCGCTTAGCTCGTCAGCATCTTCTTTACCCTGAAGGGTAGTAACCTCGAGGTAATGTATATCCGACTGATTTGACCCATCGCCTATGTACTTAACTATGGCATCGTGGTGCTGATTACCTTCGACCCACTGGATGACAACATTGCTCGGGGATTTGAAGTAAAGCTTCGCGAAATGAGCGATAGGATAAAGCTCATCATGGACATCTCTCAGCAGCCCTATCCTCTGCGGGTATTCTGGTTGCGATCGCGTGCCATAGGTGAGCATCTCAAATAACGCCTGAATAGAGGCGGCATGATTGTAGTATTCATCTGCCGGCGTAGCCTGACCTGCAACTCGTGCGATAATAAGTTTGTCTTTATCCCAATCACCTGACAAAGGTTCACGGAGCGAAACAAACAATGTCTTTGGTTCATTAGTGTTTTCCATTTGTCTCTTTGCCCTTAGTTAATTGTAATACAGTGTTTTTTTTCGCACTTTGGTGCAATTAATTATTAGCTAAAATTAACAAAACTTAATGCCATTTTCTACTGCGCAAATAAAAACGCCGCACGTAACACTGCATCTGCATTACGGCTCACATCCTGCACTTTCCAGCGCATTACGCTGCATCGCCGTGTTCTGGTCATTTTTTTGACACATGGATACAGCCAGGAATCATCATTCTGATTCCTGTAAAAAGGCGAAATGATGCCATTCAAAGGCGTGAAGGGCATGGCACCGGCACAACACCTGCAGGAGAAGAAATTAACGTTCTCAAAACCTTGGACTATAGCGCAATGAGCGCGCTGTATGTGGAGGCGATAAAGGAGCTGGCTGAACGGTTAAAGGTCATCGAAAAGAACTGGCCAACCTACGCGGCCCGGTAGTTACCTAACCTTCGTTATCATCTTGCTGTCTCTGTTGTTCACGATTTAAAACTGAATCAGTGGGCATAATCTCGTCGATTTGCAGTTTCAACCCTTTCACAGCAGCAATCAGGTAGCCGATCAGTCCCATATAATCGGCAACCAGATAATCTGTAGCTTCATCATGAATAACCAGGTCGGGAATTACTAAATCGAGATCTTGCGCAAGCGCGCCAGCGGTTAATCTCTTTGAATCTGCATCCTTATAGCGAAACGTGTAACCATCAAGCGCGGCCATCCCAAGCATGCCGATCTTCGTATTGCCGGCAATGGCATAGAACACCGCACGGCTCAGATAGTCCTCATTGCGCTTGCGATTGCGTGTGGATTTATCGGTTGGGTCGAGATAAGGCAGATACTTATTACCCGCCGCTTTTACGGCCTCAGCTCCTTTGCAGAAGTCCCTGCATTTCCTCCAGGCAGCAGAAGCCGCCCGGTGTTCTGGTCGAACCCAGGTGATGTCGTCGTTTGCCATATCAGAAAGTGGTGTCCATGGTGATTGAGTATGCTGGTTTCACGATCGGGTAATCCTTCACGATGAAGTACCCACCAGCATCATTTGGGTGATCGTTATCAGCTGATTTGTCCGGTTCGCCATTGGCCGCCCAGATTTGCTGCTCGAGGCTCTCGGTATAAACCGGGCAGTTTTGCACGTTAACCAAATAGCGGCGCTCGCCGTTGGCGTTGCAGAACATGGCGTTCATCGAGTTGATGCGGTCCTTAACAGGAGGGTTGGCATCATCAACGATGACGCTGAATCCGGCATCGTTGAGCTGAGCAATATCGGTCTTGCTGGCGTTCTGCGATTTGCGGGAGTCGCCAGAGGCATCCGGATAGATGTAAATCTCCCGGCTCTTCACATAACGTCCATCCTCATAGCGCCAGAACTCTTCCTGAATGCGCTTAATCATCGCCGGCGTGTCGTAGACTTTCACTAACTCACGAACCGCACGAGGTAACCCGTTCTTCTTTACGTGAACTATTGCGGCCATTTTCCCCACGTTGAAGTCCATACCGATGAACAGCGGATCACGGCTTTACCTGTTTGAACCGCAGAAGCAATCAACGCCTGTTCACCTTTGGAATTAAAGTGCGGGCACTCTTCCAGAGTAGTGACGGGATCTTGCGGACCGCCCATAACGATCAGGAAATCGATGTCTTCGGTGTCTGTTGGCAGTTCATCGCCTGCATACACGCGTGAGTAAGTCACATCATGACCTCGATTTGTTGCCCAGGTCTCATAAGCCCCTGGTGCTTCAAAACTTTCATGTACGATAAAGTGTACTCGCATTAGGATATGCTCCTGTAATAACTATGAAAATCAGAATTAGGAATAGCTCACCCATCCAGTAGGGCTATACTCCGGGTGGTTCCAACTTCGATATGATAATTGCAGGAGCTAAATCTGAAATGCCAGGTAGTATAGATAAAGCGCCAAGACATGATGAAGAAACAGGCTGGTCAAGCACAGCGATAAGCTATCAACGTGGAGAGGCAGACCCTCCCCATCATCATCTTGAGGGGCAGTTACTATTTGCATCCAGAGGGGTGATGCTGGTTGAAACAGAGGGTGACCGCTGGGTTATCCCTCCTCAGCGTGCATTATGGCTACCGCCTCTTCACATCCATAGTTACAACCTGCTTTCACAAACAGACCTACGGGCTGTTTATTTCAGTAGCAGCCTTATCGCTGAATGTACAAACTTTACGAAGAGTAACCAGGTGCATGTCATTACTGCTACGGCATTGGTGAAAGAGCTGATAGCAGGGCTTTTCAATGAGGATTACCACAGACCGAGTCAACGGAAAATGGCTCTGTTGCTTCTGGAAATCCTCAGCGAGGCTCCACCTTTAACTACGGAGCTTCCAATGCCGCATGATGAGCGGTTATTCAGTGCGGCCAGAGAGTTGCTGGTTAATCAGCGCTGGGAAGCATCGTTGAGCGAGCTTGCTTTTATAGCAGCCATGTCTGAACGTACATTTTCTCGATTGTTCATTAAGGATACTGGCTTCAGTTATAGAACGTGGAAGCAGAGAGCCAGAATTTGTGCTTCGTTAGATCTTCTCGCGAATGGTATCCCAATCAAACAGGTTGCTTACCAGCTGGGTTTCTCATGCCCCGCAACATTTACAGCCGCTTTTCGGTTCATTCTGGGCTCAACACCGCGCGATTTTTTGCCTTAATCTTTTCAATGTCCGCACCTCGCTCAAAGCGGACGATTTAATCCCTACGTACCCCCATCGGCTTTCATCCGCTCATACTTCGCTTTGAGCAGTTCCGCAGGCGTTGGGCCCTTCGGAGCCACTGGAGCTGCCAACGCACGACGAACAGGCGGAATCGGCTTCCCGGCCAGCACCCGTTTTTCCCACATATCGAGAATATCGCCAGCTTCATGCTCGAGTTCTTTCTGACTAAGTTGCCCATCAGTTCCTCGGCGACGCAGCTCCAGACAGATGTGGTAATAAACCGACTTCGGCCACGGATACTGCTCGCTGCTCGGGTACCGGAACACCAGCTTGCGCCACTTCCAGTACTCAGCCATGACGTCAGCAGTGGTGATCCCCAGCACGCAGCGCCCTTCCCTGCACCACTTGATGAACTGGCCTGGCGAAGGCAGGAACGGGCGATCCTGGCGCCGTACCATGCGCATACCGGATTCAACCTGCTCCAGTGTGGTAATCCCGTTTTCTTTGAAGGCCAGCACCCACTGCCGGCGGATCTCGTTCACGTCTTCCTGACTGCGATTAACCAGGCTTGCAGGAAACGCGGCCGCCAGCTGTACAAACAGGCCGTTGATAATCTGCGCCACCTGATGCGTTTGTTCGCGCTCGGTGTACTGCTCTGGCATGTTGTGCGCCACGCGGCGAGCCTGTTCCCGGTCAAAATTGCGAATGCTCTCGGCTAGGTTTTTCATTCCAGCACCCCATCAATCCAGTCGGTGTTATGCAGGTCGATGCTGCCCCGGGAAGGTTTTGCCGTTCCGGTTGCACGCAGCCGCTTTGTAGTGAGCTGATCCCACTGTTTGCGCAGACTCGAGGGGCTCAGGATGTTGTCTTTCCAGAACTCGTCCCGGTTGGCCCACTGGAACAAATCACAAATTTCGTAGTGAGTGCGCTTGTCCTGGACACGCATCAGCCTGATGGTGTTTGCCCATACAGCCCAGTTTGGTTCGGATAGCGATGCATTGACGGTGAGGAGCCTGTCGTAAATCCAGCGAGCCGCCTTGAGGTCGTCAGCGGATCCCCATGATTTACCTGCGGGTGTGTATATCCCGTCTGCAGCTTCAGGATGGCGTGAGAGAAACTTTTGAGTTTTCTGGTTTCGGGATTCGTCAGAATTCCGAGACGAGGATATTTTAATATTGTTCTTGTTATAGTCTTGGGTGTCTACCGTTTCCGGGAAGGTTTTTCCCGTTTTCGGTAACACTTTTCCCGATTTCGGGAAGGTTTTTCCCGTTTTCGGCTTGTCTAAAATCCAGGCGGAAAGGTCAGTATTTATACCGACCGTTTTCATCACGCCCTGCTTCTGACTGAAGATAATTTTGCGTTCTGCGAGTGATTTGAGCGCATCAGAAACGTGGGAATCACTCAGCCCAGTAAGCTCGGCGATCACCGTGTTCGTAACGCGGTCCTGTTTCTTGTTCCAGCCGTAGGTAAGCCAGATCACCGCCTCAAAACACTGCCACTCCCGGCCTGACATTCTCAGGCGCGGTTTGAGCTGTTGGATCTCGTTTGCGACCTTGGTATACCCGTTCGACAGGTCGGCCATACGACCTCCCGGTTGTTCGGTTCTGTGGGGGAAATTGATAATTTCAGCTGTGTTTGACATACTTAGCTCCGCAATTACACTCCGTTTTTGCACCTGAAAGTCGGTTCTGTTAGCGCAGACCGGCTTTCGCCATTTCTGAAGTCTTCACATTGCCCCCAGCATGGTTGTGACCATCGCCAGTAAAGGCGCCGTTAGGTCAGGGTCGACTCTGAACATTTCGAAAATCCCCTCTCCTAACTCCTTCAGTTTTTCCTTCTTCGGTGCATCGAGCATCAGGGCTTGCTTCGCCTCACTGACTTCTTTTTCTAATCTGGCCATGTGATACGCAAATGAGTCGTTCTTTACGACGCGGTCGCGATATCGAATCGGTAATACAGACATGATTGCGGGGACCAGCTGTTCGACGTTCTTTCGGTACGATGCGGAGTCTTCTTTGTTGTCGAGCCAGCGGAACAGCTTCACGTTCCACACATCGGCCTGGCCTGAAAAATCTACGCCATCAAGTTGAAGTTCTTCCGCCGCTTCCTGGATTTGAATTGCTACAGCTACGCGCCCTTCTGCTGCCGCCCACGCCCGGACTGCAGAACAAATATTTCGATGATCAATACCCTGCGCTGCCGATTCGCTTTGATGACACGGGAATATCAGTCGATTAGAAGAAGCTCTGCTACTCTGTTGAAATGAAACAGTTTGCATTGTTAAGGCTCCTGTTTGGGTAAACCATCAGTTGGGTTTGGGTAGAGATCTGGGCGCAGTTCATGGGGTGTTACACCTGTAGCCTCAAATACTGGAAACACTCGCTTGGCGGGAATGCCTTTGCGGCGCCAAAGTGAAACAGCCATTTTTGAAACACCGATCAAAGTACCAAGCGCGCTGGCGGAACCTGTTCGGAGAATTGCATTTTCAATACCAGTCATAGGACCTCCTTGAGTGAGCAAAGTAAAGCACCAATTTACCATAGAGTCAATGAATGACTGTCTATCTACCGGTAAAGCAATTGTTTACAATCCATGCATGAATAAAAAAGATCCTAACCAGAGCCTTATTTCTAGGCTGACTGAACTGAACGGTAAAGGTTTCTCAAAAACAGAGATGGCCAAGGTTGCTAATGTCAGTAAGCAGGCGGTAACCGGGTGGTTCAGAACGGGTAAAATCAGCAAAGAGTCAGCATTGGCTGTTGCTGACGCTGCTGGCGTATCAGTGCCATGGTTATTAGGTGAGGATGTCGGAGAGAAAGACGGACTCAAGCCTGACGAACAGCGCCTGCTGGAGCTTTATCGCCAACTGCCGGAAGAAGAGCAGCAAAACATGATTCGCATCTTCGCGCTACGCCTGAAGGAGCTTGATGAATTATATGAAAAATACATGAGTAGACGAATTAAGGGCGACACTGAGGAGTAAGAATCTGGTGCAAACAACGAGGGACACGATTGAAAACTAGCCTGTTTTTAATTACTATCGCCGTTCTTTGCTTCATCTTCCTTTTCATCTGGATCGTACTGATTGGTCCCGTAAATGGCCAAGAAAAGACTTACTTTAAGGACTCAACAACTTTTGCGATCATCGTTATGGCAGTGCTATTTATAGCATTCGTAATGGTTACAGTAACGGTTCTGTTGTGAAGCGAAATAGTTAGTTTTTTGAGTTCTTCGCAACTTCCCCTGTTACGAGATTCGCCTAAAAAAGCTGTATGAGAGGTACATGGAGAGTGAATCCGTTCTGTACGCGCGGAGCTATTTAAGTAGCTGACAAAAAATTGATGTGGACACCAATAAGATAAACCATATTCCTGCATCAAATCATTAAGATACTATTGAGTTTGCCAACAAATTAATATTAGAGTCCTGACCCTTATCTCATGGCTCGGCCCCCGCGCCGGGTTTGTTATACCCTCCCCCCAACTCCTACCACGAACCCTCCAATCCCGTCCTTTACGTCGGGATTTTTTTGTCTTCCATCACGCAATTTCATACTCCAAATAACCAAGGTAAAGCAATGATGTACTTTATAGTCTTCTTATACTTGACCTAACTGTAAAGTAGTGATTTACTAATATCACCAAGACGCACCACGAACCATCTAGGCATGGAGCCCACGAAGTAGCCGCCGACGGCATACGAACAGTCGGATGAGGTGGAGAGATTAACGCGCATCAGGTGTAAACGTTCCGCTGGCCGGCGATAAGGCAAACGAGGGTGAGGATGATTGATTTCGCACGCAAACCAGGACGGCAGCAGGCCGTAAAGCTGAACTTCTTCGAGGTGATTATTCGCCGCCTGTGCTACCTGCTGGCGCAAAAGGGGAATCCAGATGTGTAACTCAACGAAATGCGGGTACTGCAGTAAACCGGTTAAACCGGGGGAAGTAGTCAAAAGTACCCTTCTCTATCGCAACGGCTCACAGCTGGCGCGCAAAGAAAAAGAATACTGCTCTGAACGTTGTGCTTCGTACGACCAGATGGCACACGAGGCATAACGTAAAAGCCGCGCAAGGCGGCCCGTACGTCCGGTGCTCCCGACCAAAGTTACACCGGAAAACTACTTAAAAAACCAAAGTTCACCCAATGGGCGCTATCTCTGGCCCGGGGATCTTACATCCAAAAAAGAGGATCTCACATGGAATTTTTCTATGTAGTTAAGGCTACGCAGAAATCAGGCAAAGATGATGCAGTGATTTGGTTCACTGCGAAATCAGAAGCCCGTGCAAACCTGCAGCTCGATGTTGAGCTGGAGGATGCCGGTATTGAAACCGGACGCGGTAAGGATTACGCCAAACCTGTTCGCACCGATTTCCCTGTTTACAATGATCTGCCTGAAGAAAGCACAGTTGATTACACCTGGTGCAAACGCTACGAACTGCAGGACGATGGACGTACCTGGCTGCCAAAGGCTGGTGCTGAGTCTACTGGAGCCATGGACAATACAACGGCACCGGAAACGTCCGTTAATGTCGAAACTACCGTCGAAAGTATCCCGCTTGAAAATCGCACTCCAGCGGTACGTTTTGCCGTCCATCTGACCAGCGACAAATACCAGTCACACATCACTAAAGAGCAGCAACTGGCTGCCAGCGAAATGTCACTGGATGAAGGCAACACCTATCTCCAGAACCTGCTGCTGGCGAAGAACGACATCCCTGAAGTTGCCGAACTCAGCCTGAACGCTGAGTGGAAACTGGCCCAGGCGATTAAGCAGGTGTTCGCGCCAGATGAAGCGCACGAAACTGAAGTTATCGCTGCATTCATGGCTGACTGGACGAGAGCAGATGCCGACGACCGCAATCAGTTAGTTGAAGAGTGGAGAAGCGGAAAGCTAACTCTTCTCAAATCAGAAATCACCAGCGAGACCGGCGATACAACCGGGCAGGCTATTACAGCTGATGACGGCATCCAGATTGACGAGAATGATGACGAAACCACTCGTTATCCAGTCGTTTGTATGCCTTTCCGCAAGCAGCTACTCGCCCAGTTCACCGCCGACGAACTGCGCCACCACTTAACCCGCGAAGAATACGAAGATATCTGCGCGCTGGAGATGGACACTGATAACAGCTATGTCCAGTACCTGCTGCTGGCGGCAGAAAACTGCGGAGAGGTTAAGGGTTACGACACCAAAGACCTTTGGCGCTATACCGACGCCATTCGCAAGGTATTCAACCAGGAGAAGCGCCACGAACTCGCTTTGGTTCTCCGTTTCACCAGAATCTGGGCGGCGACTGATTATATCGATCGCGGCATTCTCGTTCGAGAATGGGCTACCGGTAATCGCATCAGTAATGTTCAGCGCACTGATTCTGCGACCAATGCAGACGGTGGCTATGTAACGGATCGCGGCGAAGGCGCGCATCACACTCTGGACACCCTCGATCTTGAGATCGCATGCGCCCTACTGCCTATGGACTTCCACCACTTCGAAATTCCTTCGAGCGTGTTACGACGTGCCAAAGAAATCGTGGCGAAGAAAGAAGAGCCATGGAAATCATGGAGCGCCATCCTGCGTAATCAGCCCTGCGTACTGGCGGTGAACCGTGCGGCAATCTTCAATCTGATCCGCATAGCGCCGGAAAACATCCACCACACGCCAGCGGCTCATCTTGAGTTTATTAATAAAACCATGACGGCTGAGTTTATCTCTGCTGTGGAGTTACTGCCGTTGCCTACTCCTGCAGTTGAGACTGAAGCCCCAGGTGAACAACCGCAGGTTGAAAATCTCGGCAGCGGCGTGTTCTCCATCGATGGCCTGATGGGTGGAAATACCGAACCGGTCGTCGATACCTCCTCAAATGAAGTCGAAAAAACGGAAAACGCAGCGGAGATCACCAACGATGTGCAGATGGAAACGGCTAAGCCAGAGAAAGACGAAGATGTTGGTTCGGTACCACCGAGCGAAAGCATTGATGCAGCTAATACGCAAGCAGTTACCATAGCGCCGGAAGAGCAGCAGTCAGAGCCAGTAATCGAATACCCAGCTTACTTCGAGCCTGGCCGCTACGAAGGTCTGCCGAATGATGTTTATCACGCAGCAAACGGTATTAGCTCAACCCAGGTAAAAGATGCCCGCGTCAGCCTGATGTACTTTAACGCGCGCCATGTGGCTAAAACCATCCCGCGAACAGCATCCAAAGTACTGGATATGGGAAATCTAGTGCACGCTCTTGCACTGCAACCGGAAAACCTCGAAGCAGAGTTCAGCGTAGAACCTGAGATCCCGGAGTATGCTTTTACCACCACCGCAACCCTGCGCGAGTTCATCGACGCTTACAACGCCAGCCTGCCGACGCAGCTAAGCGCTGACGAGATAAAAGCGTTGCTTGAACAACATAACGCATCCCTTCCCGCTCAAGTGCCGCTTGGAGCCAGTCTGGAAGAAACGGCTCAAAGCTATATGGCTCTCCCAGTTGAGTACCAGCGTATTGAAGAAGGCCAGAAGCAGACAGCATCGGCAATGAAGGCATGCATTAAAGAATACAACGCCACCCTGCCCGTGCCGGTTAAAACCAGCGGCAGCCGTGATGTGCTACTCGAGCAATTAGCGATCATCAATCCAGACCTGGTGGCGCAAGAAGCGCAGAAACCGACACCGCTGAAAGTGTCCGGTACCAAAGCAGACATGATCCAGGCAGTTAAATCGGTTAAGCCCGATGCCGTGTTCGCCGACAAACTGCTGGATGCCTGGCGCGACAACCTTGGCGAAAAGATTCTGGTTACCCGCCAGCAGCTGGCCACAGCGCGTGCAATTCAGTCTGCACTCCTTGTGCACCCGACCGCCGGCATGCTGCTGACACATCCAAGCCGCGCCGTTGAAGTGAGCTATTTCGGTTTCGACGACGAAACAGGTTTAGAAGTGCGTGTACGCCCTGACCTCGAGATTGAACTGGACGGCGTGCGCATAGGTGCTGACCTGAAAACCATCAGCATGTGGAATGTGAAGCAAGAAAGCCTACGCGCCAGACTGCACCGGGAAATCATTGATCGGGACTACCACCTCAGTGCGGCTATGTATTGCGAGACCGCGGCGCTGGACCAGTTCTTCTGGATTTTCGTCAACAAAGACGAGAACTACCACTGGATCGCCATCATTGAGGCCTCAACCGAACTGCTGGAACTGGGCATGCTCGAGTACCGCAAAACGATGCGCGCCATCGCAACCGGATTCGACACGGGCGAATGGCCAGCGCCGATCACTACCGATTACACCGATGAACTGAACGACTTTGACCTGCGCCGCCTCGAAGCGCTGCGCGCTCAGGCTTAAGGGGGATTTATGCATAACACTAACGTTACCGTTGCTGACCAGAACACCGTTATTAACTCCAACGTGGCTTTGTTTGATTCCCAGTATCTGAACGCCATCAGCACGTTCGCGCAAATTATGGCGCAGGGCACCGCTACAGTTCCTAAGCACTTGCAGGGCAATCAGGCCGACTGCATGGCTGTAGCGATGCAAGCGGCACAGTGGCAGATGAATCCCTTTGCCGTGGCGCAGAAGACGCACCTGATTAACGGTGTGCTCGGGTATGAAGCGCAGCTGGTTAATGCCGTCATTTCACGCAGCGGCGTGCTGGCCAGCCGCTTTGAATATGAATGGTACGGGCCATGGGAAAAGGTCGTTGGAAAATTCCACATCCGTAAAGGCGACAAAGGCGAGTACCGCGTCCCGGGCTGGACCCTGGCTGACGAAGCCGGGATCGGCATCATTATCCGCGCAACGCTTAAAGGCGAAGATCAGCCGAGAGAACTCGATTTGCTGCTGGCTCAGGCCCGTACCCGAAACTCTACCCTCTGGGCTGACGACCCTCGCCAGCAACTGGCGTACCTGGCCGTCAAACGCTGGGCGAGACTGTTCTGCCCGGATGTGATTCTGGGCGTTTACACCCCGGATGAATTGGATGATCGCCGTGAAGAACGAGAGGTAAATCCGGTACAGGCGCAGCACGTTAGCCTTGCAGACATTTCAGGTGACAACGTCACTACGACTCAAATGGCTCAGGAATCAACTCAAAACATCGATGCACTTGCTGATGATTTCCGTGATCGCATCGAGGCGGCTCAGGATGTGGATAGCGCTAAAGCTCTGCGCGCAGATATTGAAACCGTCAAAGCAACGTTGGGTTCTGCCCTGTTCACTGAGCTGAAAAACAAGGCCGTGAAGCGTTATTACCTGGTTGATGCACGGAACAAAGTCGAAGCAGCCATCAATTCCTTGCCACCAGCAGAAGAGCCCGATGCAGCTGCTCGGTTCACGGAAGTAGAGCGCGTTCTTGCATCGTCGAAACGCCATCTGGGCGACGAATTGTATGGTCAGTTCAGCATCACCCTGGCGGATATGAAACCGGAATACGTGGACTAACGAGATCGGGAGGGGAACCCCTCCCTCAAGGAGAAGAAATGCGACTGATTAATCGAGGCAGTAAGCAATCCCCTTTGGCTCGCAAGGCATGTGAAATCGCACTGGCAACCCACCAGCAAAGATATGGCGAGTATGGGCGCAGCAAGATGAAAGAGACCTATACGGTGAGAGTGGAAGGCGTGAAGATCTGGGTTGAAGTGGTCAACTGCAAGGCAAGCTACGTGGCCACAGCAATGACCGGCATGCGCCGACTGCGTTCCCTGCCTGGCCAGGCAAACTGAAACTGAAATATCAACGACTACAGACCGGCATATCTATACTCATGCCGGTTACCTGAGGTGAACCATGTCGCAGGTAATTTTTAACGAAGAATGGGTTGTTGGCGCAAGGCTCACAGAAAAAACAGGCCTGACCGAACGACAGATTGAGAAGTATCGCCAGGGCTGTTGGGTGGAAGGTATCCATTTTAAACGGGTTTCTCCTTCTGGAGAAAAAACCTTGCGTGGCACAACCTGGTACAACTATCCGAGAATTAATCAGTTAATAAGGGATGCGTAAGATGGCAGCTTTGCCTACAGGTGTCGAAATCAGAAACAATAAGATTTGTATCTGGTTTATGTACCGGGGAAAGCGTTGCCGCGAAATTCTCAAAGGTTGGATTAACACCCCGGCAAACATCAAAAAAGCCGGGAATCTTCGGGCTGTGATCGTTAGTGAGATCAACCTTGGAGAGTTTGATTACAACCAGCGCTTTCCTTCATCATCCAGAGCAAAAAAAACCGTAACCACTGTTTCAGTTCAAACCTTTTCAGAGCTGTGTGAACTGTGGACGAGCATTAAAGAAACCGAAATTAGCGCGAATACCATGCGTAAGACTCGCTCACAACTCGGTACGTTAATGCACATCATTAACGGAGATACGCCTGTTTCAACTATACGCCACAGCGACATTCTGAAATACAGGAAGGAGCTGTTGAACGGTGAGACACTTTACCTGGCAAATCCCAGAAGCAACAAACAGGGACGCACTGTGCGTACCGTGAACAACTATATATCGCTACTGTGCTCACTGCTTCGGTTTGCATACAAATCTGGCTTTATCAGTGGCAAACCCTTTGAAGGGATCAAGAAACTACACAAAGGGAAAGTAAAACCGGACCCTTTAACGAAGCAGGAGTTTAGTTTGCTTGCGGAATCCGAGCGTGGCCAAAGTCTCAATATGTGGACGTTCGCAGTTTATACTGGTGTCCGTCATGGAGAGCTCGCAGCTCTTGCCTGGGAAGATATCGACTGGGAAAAAGGTACGGCTCATATACAGCGCAATCTTAATGCGTTGGGCATGTTCGGCCCACCAAAAACCGAAGCAGGTAACCGGGTTATCACCCTTTTAGAGCCGGCACTTCAAGCCCTGAAAGCGCAACGCAAGCTGACGGCGCTGCAGTCTAAAACCGAAATTGTCTTTAATCATCGCGAGTATGGCGCAGTGGAACATCAAAGTCTGCGATTCGTTTTCATACCCCGGATGCGCAAGGGAGAACAGAAAGCCTACTACTCTTTATCGAGCATAGGTGCGAGATTCAACGCAGCTGTAAAACGTGCTGGTATTCGCCGCCGGAATCCGTACCATACGCGGCATACTTTTGCCTGCTGGCTCTTATCTGCCGGCGCTAACCCGTCTTTCATAGCCAGCCAGATGGGGCATGAAAACGCGCAAATGGTTTATGAAGTCTACGGTGCGTGGATTGAAGAAATGAATGGCGAACAGGTGCTGATGCTTAACGATAAGCTCGCACGCTGAAAAATTTTTGCCCCTATTATGCCCCTACTGGCTCCGAAGGTAGTAATAAATGCAAGAAAATCAATCAAATACAAAGAAAGAACAATACAACCTGAATAAACTGCAAAAGCGACTGCGCCGTAACGTGGGCGAAGCCATTGCAGACTTCAACATGATTGAAGAAGGCGACCGCATCATGGTCTGCCTGTCGGGCGGTAAAGACAGCTATACCATGCTGGAGATCCTGCGCAATCTTCAGCAAAGCGCGCCGGTGAACTTTTCCCTGGTGGCGGTCAACCTTGACCAAAAACAGCCGGGCTTCCCGGAGCACATTCTGCCAGCATATCTGGAGAACCTCGGTGTCGAGTATAAAATCGTAGAAGAAAACACCTACGGTATCGTCAAAGAGAAGATCCCTGAGGGGAAAACCACCTGCTCGCTCTGCTCTCGTCTGCGTCGCGGTATTTTGTACCGCACGGCAACGGAGCTGGGTGCGACCAAAATCGCGCTGGGGCATCACCGCGACGATATTCTGCAGACGTTGTTCCTGAACATGTTCTACGGCGGCAAAATGAAGGGCATGCCTCCTAAGCTGATGAGCGATGACGGCAAGCATATCGTGATCCGTCCGCTGGCCTACTGCCGTGAAAAAGATATCGAGCGTTTTTCACAGGCCAAAGCATTCCCGATCATTCCATGTAACCTCTGCGGCTCTCAGCCAAACCTGCAGCGTCAGGTGATTGGCGACATGCTGCGCGACTGGGACAAGCGTTACCCTGGCCGTATCGAAACCATGTTCAGCGCTATGCAGAACGTGGTCCCTTCCCATCTGGCCGATACTGAACTGTTCGATTTCAAAGGCATCAACCATGATTCTGACGTGGTGGATGGCGGCGATCTGGCATTTGACCGTGAAGAGATCCCCATGCAGCCAGCAGGCTGGCAGCCGGAAGAAGACGATACGCAATTCGATGAGCTACGCCTGAATGTGGTGGAAGTGAAATAATGCATGAGCGTCTCAGAAAGGGTTTCTGAGACGCTGTTAAGTGTTACTTCAGCAAGCGAACGCGACAGGTTTTTCCTTTAATTTTACCGCCCTGCAACTGCTTCCATGCTTTATGCGCCACCGACTGACGCACGGCCACATAGACGTGTGCCGGATGAACCACGATCTTCCCGATATCCGCCCCGTCAAGACCCAACTCACCCGTCAACGCGCCCAGTACATCGCCCGGACGCATTTTGGCTTTTTTACCGCCATCAATGCAAAGCGTCGCCATTTCAGCGTCAAGAGGAACAATGCTGACGCTGGCAGGCGCGTTCACCCAGTTGAGCTTAAGCTGTAGCATTTCAGACAGAATATTGGCGCGCTGAGCCTCTTCCGGCGCACAGAAGCTGATGGCCAGGCCGCTATTGCCTGCACGGGCAGTACGTCCGATACGGTGAACATGCACCTCCGGATCCCATGCCAGCTCGAAGTTGACGACCAGCTCTAGCGATTTAATGTCCAGACCGCGTGCCGCCACGTCGGTCGCTACCAGCACGCGGGCGCTGCCGTTAGCAAAACGGACCAGCGTCTGGTCACGATCGCGCTGTTCGAGATCGCCGTGCAGGGACAACGCGCTCTGTCCGGCGGCGTTAAGGGCATCACACACCGACTGGCAATCTTTTTTGGTGTTGCAGAACACCACGCAGGACGCAGGCTTATGCTGGCTCAGCACTTTCTGCAGCAAGGCAATTTTGCCCTTCTGGGAAACTTCAAAGAACTGTTGTTCAATGGCGGGCAGCGCGTCCACAGTATCAATTTCGATGGTGAGCGGCGCGTTCTGCACACGACCACTGATGGCCGCGATGGCCTCTGGCCAGGTTGCCGAGAATAACAGGGTCTGACGATCCGCCGGGGCGAAGCGGATCACCTCATCGATGGCATCGCTAAAGCCCATATCCAGCATACGGTCCGCTTCGTCCATGACCAGCGTTTGGAGCGCATCAAGTGAAACGGTGCCTTTTTGCAAATGATCGAGAAGACGTCCCGGCGTTGCCACGATGATGTGCGGCGCATGCTGCAAGGAGTCACGCTGCGCACCAAAAGGTTGTCCGCCGCACAGGGTCAGGATTTTGGTGTTCGGCAGGAAGCGCGCCAGACGACGCAGTTCACCAGCGACCTGATCCGCCAGCTCACGCGTGGGACACAGTACCAGAGACTGCGTCTGGAATAGCCCGGCATCGATACGCTGTAACAGCCCCAGACCGAATGCAGCCGTTTTCCCACTGCCGGTTTTGGCCTGCACACGCACGTCACGGCCTTCAAGAATAGCAGGCAATGCCGCAGCCTGGACTGGGGTCATGGTGAGATAGCCCAACTCATTAAGGTTCTCGAGTTGGGCGGCAGGCAGAACATTCAGGGTAGAAAAAGCGGTCACAATATACTCTCGTGGTCATCATCGCAGTCAGATGGCGCGTATCCTCGCAGATCTCTGCTAACGATGCGACAATTTAATCGGTTCTTCATCGGGCGGCGGATCGGGCATCGGCTGTGGGCGCGGAACAGGATCGGGTATTGGGGTGGGATCGGTTGGTACCGGATCGGACTGATGTGGGTTCAGGTGTTGCAGGTTAGATCGCATATATCTTCTCCTCCAGGTTGGGAACAGACTCTTTTAGGGTAGACGTTAAGAAGCTGGAGGCAAAAAAAAAGCCGACTCATTAAGTCGGCGTCGTACGAATCAATTGTGCTATGCAGTAATTCAAAAAAGGAAGTAAGACAATATGGAGCGCAACGCCCATCGCTTGACGTTGCATTCACCTGCGGGAGTAATAGTGCACCTTACGGGGTAGATGTTTATTGACTTCGCTCAATTAAAATGTCGTTTTAAGGCCATCTTCGCATCGAAAAAACGTAAATTTACAGCCATTTACTACGATGCAACCACCATGCAACACCGCCAATTAAAACCACTAACATGATGCAAAAAACGGAGAAGCCGAACCGGTACTCGCCCCCGGGGATCCCACCCAGGTTAACGCCGAACAGCCCGGTTAAAAATGTGCTGGGTAAAAACACCATGGCCATGAGCGACATGGTATAGGTTCGTCTCGCCAATGACTCTTGCATAACCTGGGCGATTTCATCTGCCATCACCGCCGTTCTGGCAATGCAGGAGTCGATCTCATCCAGCCCGCGCCCCAGCCTGTCCGCAATATCCTGCATCCGTCGACGCTGATCGTCATTCATCCAGCTTAAACGCTCGCTGGAGAGCCGCGCATAGACATCGCGCTGAGGCGTCATATAGCGACGCATCACGATAAGCTGTTTGCGCAGCAGCGCCAGGAAACCACGCGGCGGTATCTGCTGGTCCAGCAGATTGTCTTCAAGATCGATAATTTTATCGTGCAGCTCTTCGATAAACTCGCTGGCATGATCGGTCAGGGCATCACACACATCAACCAGCCAGCTACCGCAATCCGTCGGGCCGGTGCCCTCTTTCAGATCGTTAACGACATCGTCAAGCGCCAGCACCTTACGCTGGCGGGTGGAGATGATAATGCGCTCGTCCATATACAGGCGCATCGCCACCAGCTGGTCAGGGCGTTCGTCAGTGCTGCCGTTTATGCAGCGCAGCGTAATCAACGTCCCCTCGCCCATCCGGCTGACCCGTGGGCGCAGGCTTTCTCCTGCCAGAGCATCACGGACGCTGTTGGGCAGAAGCGGCGTCATTGCCAGCCACTCGGCGCTCTCGGGATGGGTATAGTTGAGGTGTAACCAGCAGGGATGCTCACTGCTGATTTCATCGCTATTTTCGAGGGGCCTCGCACCACCGCGGCCGTCGAACATCCACGCGAACACCGCATCAGGAACGTTAAGTTCAGACCCTTTAATGCTCTCCACTGCGCCTCCACCTTTTCATCTCGTTCGCAGTCAGTCTAGCTTTCGTATAACGTTACGCAATAATTATGTTCCCCATCGCGCTGAAATAGCTCAGGAAATGTACATTTTATACCTGGGTGGTGTAGACAGGCGTTTTATACGACGGAGCAGCAAGGATGAAATGGCTGGACGCGGGTGCGGTCGTAAAAAGCCTGGCACGCCAGGCTTTTATATTAGTTAATGAGAATGCCCCGGGCGCGGAGAGAACACTAACGGGCGAAGGGATTGCGGCGCTTGCACCCCCGGTTGGTCGCTGTTATCAAGACGGAAGTTGCGGGTGCGGGTCTGCAACTCAATAACCTGATTACGCAGCACATCAGATGAGCCGTTCAGCTCCTCCACCATGGCAACGTTGCTCTGGGTTACGCGCTCCAGTTCGGACAGCGCCAGGGTAATTTGCGAAATCCCTTTCTCCTGCTCAGCGGTTGAGGAGGAAATATCGTCCATTAATCGGCTGACGTTGCCCGAGCCCGCGACAATCTCATGCATATTTCTTTCTGCCTGCGCGACGACGGTCGCTCCCTGGGTCACGTTGTTGCTGGTAACGTCAATCAGTGACTTGATGTTTTTTGCCGCCTCGGCGCTGCGGTGCGCCAGGCTCCTGACTTCTCCCGCCACCACGGAAAACCCTTTTCCATGATCACCGGCACGAGCCGCTTCAACCGCAGCGTTAAGCGCCAGAATATTCGTCTGGAAGGCAATGCCATCAATAAGGCTGATAATTTCCGTCATCTGCTGGGCGCATTCGGTAATAGATTGCATGTTATTGGCAACCTGCCCCATCAGCTCTCCCCCTTTGCGCGCCTGCATCGTCGCAACATTCGCCTGCTCGCTGGCCTGGCGGGTATTGTCGGCGTTGTTTTTGGTGCTCGCGGCCATCTGTTCCATGCTGGCTGCGGTTTGCACCAGAGAGGCGGACTGCTGCTCCGTCTTCACCGACAGCTGCGCGCTGCGTGATGAGAGTTGCTCTGATAGCGTCATGGCGGTTTGCGAGGAGGCGCGGATCTCCCGAACCAGAGTGGCAATATTGCTGGATAAGCTGTTGATGCCAGGAATTAAACGTCCGGCACAGTTATTGCCAAACTCCGGGATAGAGACGGCCAGATTGCCCGACGTCACTTCTTCAATACTTTTTTTCACAGTGTTGATCGGCGTCACAAGATATTTTGTCATGTACGCCCAAAGTAAAAATAACGCGATGAAATTTAAAATAATGGAGGATAACAGAAGCATTGAGCTGCCTGAAAATAAAGCAACCACACCTGCATTTATCAAAAAAACACATAAAAGGAAATAGATAATAAAAGTTCTGACACTAATATTTCTTAGCATGATGATTCCCACAACTTTATATTTTGGTCGGCATTAAGGTTTATAGCACTGGCTGCAAAGTTTGTCCTCACGATCTGCGCTGCTTTGCGGTTTTGCCGCATGATTGCAGAAATTTAATTTAAGGAGGAATAAAGCATCGTATTACTTAAAATGTTGGCTTCGACATCCTGTCCTGCTGGTTTATGGCATATTCAAGCGATAACATTATCTCTGAGGACGCCAGATATTTGCAGGCATACTTAAGGAGCAATGGTGTTAACTTCCTGTATTGTGTAGCGATGCTTAACAGGCTATTAAAGATAATATATATCATATTTTTTATAGGTTATTTTTAATACCACGGGTTATGTTACCCAATAAATGACTCATCATCTTTAAACCCGCATGTCACTGGCACAGAAAAGGTATGCCTGGCAGGCGAACTTTGTAACTCCTTTTGGCGTGGGATGGCTGCATGCTCAATGTATCGTGGGACCCGGTATTAATCGCCATCTCGTATCTGGTGGCATTTATCGCCTCGTTTGTGGCGCTGGACAGCGCGGGAAAAATCCCTCTCTCTGGGCGTAAGGCCGCGATGTTCTGGCGCATGGCGGGCGGGATCACGCTGGGCATTGGGATCTGGTCAATGCATTTCATTGGTATGCTGTCGATGAACATGCCGATGATCATGAGTTATCATCTCTGGCTCACGCTCACCTCACTCGGCGTGGCGGTCCTGGCGTCTACACTGGCCATCAACATTGCCGTTCGCGGAAAATCGCTCTCACCCTTACGCCTGATCTTTGCCACGCTCATTCTCAGTGCGGGCGTCGTGTCGATGCACTACGTCGGTATGGCAGCGTTGATGCTCAAAGGCGGTATCATCTGGGACAGGCGCATCGTTCTGCTCTCAGTCATCATTGCCGTCGCTGCGTCCGGCGTTGCGCTCTGGCTCGCCTTCCACCTGCGAGACAAACGGAAAGGCGTCTTTATCAACCGCATTGTCGCCGCGCTGGTGATGGGCGCGGCGATCTGCGCCATGCACTATACCGGCATGAGCGCCGCCCATTTTCACGAGATGGAACACACCGTGCCGGGCGGCATCAGCGAACTGGGTTTATCGATATGGGTCTCCGTAACGACGTTATGCCTGCTGGGGATTATGTTGATTATCTCGCTGGTGGACTCTCACTGGCGCACGGCAAGGCTGACCGACAATTTGCAGCAGCTCAACCGTCAGCTCGAACTGCAGGCGCGTTTTGACGCCCTCACCGGCCTTGCCAACCGGCATCAGATGGATATCCGGCTACAGGATTGTCTGCACAGTGCGCTTCTCAATAAAAAATCGTTTGCCGTGGTATTTCTCGATATCGACCATTTTAAACGGGTGAACGATACCTGGGGTCACCACGTCGGTGACGAGCTGCTCATTGCCGTTGCACAGCGAATTACGGCAAGGCTAAGCCGGGAGATCACGCTGGCCAGGCTGGGAGGCGATGCATTCATTCTGCTGCTCCCGGACTACGACGATGAGAAGCTGAACCTGCTGCTTACTCCCCTGCTTGAGGATATCCGTCGACCGCTATCCGTGTGTGGACATACGCTAAGCGTCACCCTCAGTGCGGGAGTGAGCCTCTATCCCGAGCATGGCGAAACGCTGCATGAGCTAAAACTCAAAGCAGATGCGGCCATGCAACACATCAAACGGGAGGGACGTAACGGGTGGGCGGTGTACCGGGCACAGATGTCCACCGTCATCCCGGCAGAGCCGGGTTTCCTGCAGGAGCTGTCCCAGGCGCTTGAACGCGATCAGTTTGAACTTTGGTATCAGCCAACCTATATCGCCGATCAAAATGCGATCCATGGTTTCGAGGCGCTGCTGCGCTGGCGGCATCCGGAGCAAGGCGTTTTACTTCCAAACCTGTTTTTACCGTCGCTGGAGCAAACGGGGCTGATCGTGCCGGTGGGAAACTGGGCCATTGAAGCCGCCTGTCGGCAGCTGCATTTCTGGACGGAACAGGGTTTCAGCCAGTGGACATTGTCGTTCAACCTGTCGCCAGTACAATTTGAACAGCAGGATTTATTCCAGGTTATTTCATCCATGCTGCAAAAATATACCCTCGCGCCATCCCGGCTCATACTGGAAGTGACAGAGAGTACCGCGCTCAAAGATCTCGATCGCAGCATTGAGTTGCTTAATGCCTTCAATCAGGCCGGGATCACCGTTTCAATTGATGATTTTGGTACGGGGTATTCCAACCTGCTGATGCTGAGCGTCCTTCCGGCTAAAGAACTAAAAATCGACCGAAGCTTTGTCAACTCAATGCTGGTAAATGAAAAAAGCAGAAAACTGGTTGAAACCATTATTAATATTGCCCGCACCATGGAAATGAGCGTGGTCGCAGAAGGAATTGAAACCGAAGAACAACAGGCCGCGCTGGCGGAGATGGGCTGTGATTACCTTCAGGGTTTTCTGTTCTCCCGACCGTTACCGGCAGAACAGGTACCCTGGCTGCTTTTGCAAAAAAACTCAGATAAACAAATTATCCCCATAGGGAAAATACATTCTGATTCATCTTATGTTTCACAAAAAAATCATGCTTGATGTGATTGAATAAGGTATGTTTCAAAAGAACCCACGCGAAATAATTCCGGCGTGATCGTCAGGCACCGCGTGCCGATGAACAGGATTTTTCTATGTCGCAACACAGCTTCGATGCGCTGCATTTGATTACCACGCCCGTGTGGCTGATTTCTCCTGTTTCAGAACAGATACTTTTTGCCAACGCCGCGGCAGCTAAGGTTATGCGTAATAAGACCCTCAACGAAATGCGAAGAGGAATATATTCCGCCAGTGCCCAAACCGTTCTTTCTATGTATGTCGCCGACCTGAAAACCGATCGGGAAATTATTGAGATTTGGACAGTCTGGCGTGATGCTCAGGAAACCACGTTGAGCTGCCGGCTCACGCTGAATCATATAGAGCCTTATGGCGACATTATTCTGTTTGAAGGCCTTCCACAGCAGGCAGCCACCGGACTCAAGGCCAGCCGATCGGCGACCTATCAACGCAAGAAACAGGGATTTTACGCACGGTTTTTCCTCACCAACAGCGCGCCGATGTTGCTCATCGACCCTGCCAGAGACGGTCAAATTGTGGATGCGAATCTCGCCGCGCTGAATTTTTACGGCTATCTCCACGATGAGATATGCAGCAAACACACCTGGGAGATCAACACGCTGGGCCGTAATATTCTGCCCGTTATGACCGAGATTGCCCGTTTGCCCGGCGGCCATAAACCGCTCAATTTTGTACATCGTCTTGCCGACGGCACGACCCGCCACGTGCAAACGTATGCCGGGCCTATTGAGATCTACGGCGACAAGCTGATGCTATGCATCATTCATGATATTACCGAGCAAAAAAGGCTCGAACAGGAGCTGGAACATGCCGCACTCCGTGATTCGATGACCGGTCTGCTTAACCGTCGCCAGTTTTATGCCATTACGGAGCAAACCAACCCTTCCCATCTTCCCGCGCAGCAGCAATTCAGCCTGCTGCTGGTGGATACCGATCGTTTCAAGGACATAAATGATGTGTTCGGACACCTCAAAGGCGATGAAGTGCTGATTTCGCTTTCGAGAACGCTGGAGACCTGCTGCCGGAAAGATGATTATGTCTTCCGCTGGGGAGGTGAAGAGTTTGTGCTTCTGCTGCCGCGTACCCCGCTCGAAACCGCGATGCAAATAGCCGAAACCATCCGCGCCACGGTGGCGCATATTACGATCCCGGGGCTGCCACGTTTTACCGTCAGCATTGGCGTGGCGCGGCACAATCAGGGTGAGAATATTGATGCGCTGTTCAAGCGTGTAGACGACGCACTGTACCGCGCCAAAAACGATGGCCGCAATAAAGTCCTTGCCGCATGAAACTGGAGTAAAACAGAAACCCCCGCTACAATGCCCACCTCGGAAAATGGAATACAGGTGGGTTAGTCTGCGATGGGAAAAACAGAAATAATACTCATCTTAACTATTTTAAGCCTTATTATATTTGGGCTATGGTTTATTTTTAGCGGCGAGATCTGGTACGTCGTCGAATATTTTGAAAACAGTCTTTATCCGTCTATTGAGGCGTTGTAGGAAACGATTAAAATGAGTGTCTTTGCCCTTCAACATCTCTTTTCTGAATAGCGGCCAGGCGCTGCAGAAGGGGTTGCCTGCCGTCAGCAGGCAACCCGCACGCATCAGTGCTTTTCAATATACATCGTGCGGCTATACGCTACGTCTTCCGGGTTGTTAATCGGATAACCTTTAACCCACGGCTTAATCAGACGCCCATTGGTGTACTGATAGATAGGCGCGATAGGCGCTTTTTCTGCGAGAATTTTCTCAGCCATGTTGTAATCGACGTTACGGGCTTTGACGGTCGTTTCCAGCGTCGCCTGTTTGATAATCTTATCGTACGCCGGATCGTTAAAGCGGGAGATATTCCCGCTATGAGTCGAGGTCAGCAGCGACAGGAAGGTCGATGGCTCGTTGTAATCTCCTACCCATGACGCACGGATCACATCAAAATTGCCGGTATTGCGGCTATCAATGTAGGTTTTCCACTCCTGATTCTGCAGTTTGACGTCAACGCCCAGGTTTTTCTTCCACATAGACGCCACCGCAATAGCAATCTTCTGATGGTTTTCCGAGGTATTGTACAGCAGTGTTAACTTCAGTGGGCGCTGAGGACCGTAACCTGCGGCCTGCAGGAGGGTTTTTGCCTGGGCGTTCAGCTCCTGCTGCGTCATCTGCTCAAAAGGTGATTTCTCCGGGGTAAACCCTGCCGTCACGTCCGGCGTGAAATGCCAGGCGGGCTTCTCACCCGTGCCTAATACCTTCTCGGCCATAATGCGGCGATCGACCGTCATGCTCAGAGCAAGACGCACGCGGGCATCCGCAGTGGGGCCTTTTTGCGTGTTAAAGGCATAGTAATAGGTGCCCAGCTGCGGCGGGGTGTAAACCTGTCCCGGAATATCTTTGAGCAGCTTCTGGTACATGTTTTTTGGGAAAGATTCGGTGATATCAATATCACCTGCCAGATAGCGTTTAGTTGCCGATGACTCCTGGTTAATGGGAATAAACGTCACTTTTTTCAGTACCGTTTTCGCATTGTCCCAGTAGTGGACATTCGGTTCGACCACCAGTTTTTCATTCACGACGCGGTCTTTCAGCACATACGCGCCGTTACCGACCAGTTGACCAGGGCGCGTCCACGCCTTGCCGCTTTCGACATTGGCTTTCTGGACAGGGAAAAACGCAAAGTTTGCCGTCAGGTTACTGAACCACGGCAGCGGTTTATCGAGCTGAACGCGTAGGGTTTTGGCATCGACAGCCGTCACGCCAAGCGTATCAGGTGCCGCTTTACCGTCGATGATCGCCTGAGCGTTAGTAATGCCCGCTAGTGCAGCAAACCACGCAAATGGCGAAGTGGTTTTCGGGTCGACCAGGCGCTGCCAGCTATAGACAAAGTCCTGCGCCGTTACCGGCATACCATCGGACCACTTAGCGTTGTCACGAAGCGTGAAGGTCCAGGCACGGTTATCATTGCTTTGCCAGTGCGTTGCCACGCCGGGCGTTAATTCCCCTTTCTCATTCTGATTAACCAGCCCTTCATACAGATCGCGGATCACCTGAATCTCCGGTAATCCCACCGCTTTCGCCGGATCCAGCGAAGCCGGTTCATCTTTAATATGTCGGACAAGTTCCTGTTTTTGCGCCAGCACAGTTCCCTGTGGCACATCAGCAGCATAAGAGAGTGAAGAGATTCCGCACAGCCACAGCGCAGAACAAAGCAGCGAAACAGGATGCTTCATAAGATCCCCTTTAAGAAGTCAGCTAACAGCAGTTGCGTAATTATTTGTTTCGAAACAGAGAAATGCAAATACCTTAACCCGGAAAGTTGATATCTGACAATTTTAAGCCGCACAGGAAACGCATTGATTTACCCCCGATTTTGCACAACACTGCCTGTAAAGACTTCTTCATCAGGATTTCCTATGGCACTGACAAGACCCCGAACAGAACGCGGCGCTTTCCCGCCAGGAACCGAGCATTATGGCCGCTCCTTTTTAGGCGCACCGCTGATCTGGTTCCCTGCTCCTGAGGCCGATCGCGATAGCGGTTTAATAATTGCCGGTACACACGGGGATGAGAACTCCTCCATCGTGACCTTATCCTGCGCGCTGCGCACTCTTGCTCCGGAACTGCGTCGCCATCACGTCATTTTGACCGTCAACCCGGACGGCTGTCAGCTTGGACTACGGGCAAATGCGAGAGGGATCGATTTAAATCGTAATTTCCCGGCGGCTAACTGGCGTGCCGGTGAGACGGTGTATCGCTGGAACAGTTCGGCCCGGGAGCGTGACGTTGTTTTACTGACGGGAGAAAAGCCCGGCTCTGAACCGGAAACCCAGGCGCTGTGCCAGCTTATCCATAAGATTCACCCCGCGTGGGTGGTCTCTTTTCACGATCCGCTGGCCTGCATTGAAGATCCCCGCCACACGGCGCTGGGTCAGTGGCTTGCTGACGCGTTTTCCCTGCCGCTGGTGACAAGCGTAGGCTACGAAACGCCGGGGTCCTTTGGCAGCTGGTGCGTCGATCTGGGGTTACACTGCATTACCGCAGAATTCCCGCCGATATCGTCCGATGAGGCAAGCGAGAAGTACCTCAAGGCGATGGTAAATCTTCTGCAGTGGCAATCTCAAAGGTGAAGCACCCCGGTGGAAAAGCTCAGCGCGGGTGAGACATCCACAGCAAGCCACGTTGGGCCATCGAGATCGGCAAAGCGCACCTGATTTGCTAACGGTAACGCTGCGCCGATCGCCCTGGAGGTGCACAGCATGCAGCCAAGCATTAAGCCAAATCCTTCCTCTCTGGCCGCTTGCGCAAGGGCAAGCGCTTCGGTTAACCCGCCCGTTTTATCGAGCTTGATGTTCACCATCTCATACCGGCCTTTTAGCTGCGACAGGCTGTCACGGGTATGACAGCTTTCATCTGCACAGATCGGCAACGGATGAATGAAATTCTCCAGAGCCGCATCCTCATTCGCCGGTAAAGGTTGCTCCAGCATGGCGACGCCCAGATCGGCCAGGAGCTGGCAGCGTGCGGCCAGTCCTTCACTATGCCACGACTCGTTTGCATCAACGATCAGGGTTGCCTGCGGCACGGCCGCGCGAATGGCGACCATACGCTCACTCAATGACCGATCGTCGAGTTTCACCTTGAGCAGCCGCGCGCCGGTCTCATACAACGCTTTTGCGCTTGCGGCCATCTGTTCGGGTTCGCCAATCACGACGGTTTGCGCGGTAACGATCGACTCTGGCAACGTCACGCCCAGCATGGCGGACAAAGAGGACTGCTGCTGTGCTGCGTCAAGGCTCCAGAGCGCAGAGTCGATGGCGTTACGGGCTGCGCCGGCAGGTAAACGTTGCTGGAGCGCGTCGCGCGTCAACCCGGTTTGCAACTCGGGCACCAGGGTCATAATTTGCGCCATCACCGAGGCGAGGCTCTCCCCGTAACGCGGATAAGGCGTACATTCTCCCACGCCCTTCACGCCTTCTTCTTCTATCTCCACCACGACAACGCTGGCTTCGCTACGGCTGCCGCGGGAGATCACAAACGGGGTATGCAGTGGCCAGGCTTCTTCATAGACCTTAACACTTCTCATCATTGACTCCTTGCAGCCCGGTAAGGCGAAAAATTGGTTTGCCGTGTTATCTGCTGTTGGCATACACTAGCCACGACGTTAACTATTTGTAAACAGGAAGATATCTATGTCACAACTCGTCCATTTCCAGGGCAACCCGGTAGCTGTTGCAGGTTCCATTCCTCAGTCTGGTAGCAAAGCGCAGCCTTTTACTCTGGTAGCGAAAGACCTGTCCGACGTCACGCTGGCCCAGTTTGCCGGCAAACGTAAAGTCCTGAACATTTTCCCAAGCATTGATACCGGCGTATGCGCCGCGTCCGTGCGTAAATTCAACCAGCTGGCGACCGAAATGGACAACACCGTGGTGCTGTGCATTTCTGCTGACCTGCCGTTTGCCCAGTCTCGCTTCTGCGGAGCCGAAGGCCTGAGCAACGTTATCACCCTTTCCACCCTGCGCAGCCCGGAATTCCTTGAGCAATACGGCGTGGCTATCTCCGAAGGTGCGCTGAAAGGTCTGGCGGCGCGTGCTGTTCTGGTCATCGACGAAAACGACACCGTTGTATTCAGCGAGCTGGTAAACGAAATCACCACCGAGCCGGATTACACCGCCGCTCTCGACGTGCTGAAAGCGTAATAATAAAAAAGCCTCTTTGCAGAGGCTTTTTTATTTATTCTTCACCCTTCTTCTGGCTCAGACCATACTCACGCAGTTTGTTGGCAATCGCCGTGTGCGACACGCCCAGACGCTTAGCCAGCTTACGGGTACTCGGGTAGCTACGGTACAACTGCGTTAGCACCGAACGTTCGAAGCGGCTGGTAATATCATCCAGCGAACCTTCCATCGCCTCTTCGCCCACGGACACGGTTCCGGCATCGTAATCCGGTAACAGGATATCCTGCGCGCGCAATTCGTACCCTTCGAGCTGAGTCAACGCGCGATAAACGGCGTTTTTCAACTGACGGATATTGCCCGGCCAGCCGTAGCGCGTCAGCACTGTGCCTAAATCAGCGGACAGTTTCGGGCGCGGTACGCCCTGCTCGTCCGCAAAACGGGCCACGAACAGCTCGGTCAGCGGCATGATGTCCTGCGGGCAATCGCGCAGGGGTGGAATGTTCAGCGTCAGCACGTTCAGGCGATAATAGAGATCCTCGCGGAATACCCCTTTCTGCACCAGTTCGACCAGGTTTTTCTGGGTAGCGCAGATCACGCGTACATCCACATGTACCTCATGATCTTCCCCGACGCGGCGGAAGGTGCCATCGTTCAGGAAGCGCAGCAGCTTGGCCTGCATGCGTGGCGACATTTCGCCGATCTCATCCAGCAGCACCGAGCCACCGTTCGCCTGCTCGAAGAAGCCTTTTTTACCCTCCGGCGCGTGGCCGAACAGTTCGCTCTCTACCGCATCCTCCGGAATCGAAGCACAGTTCAGCGCCAGATACGGTTTAGCCGCACGCGGGCTGGACTGATGCACCGCGTGTGCCAGCAAATCTTTGCCGGTACCGGTATCCCCGGTGATCAGGAGCGGCGCAGTGAGGTTAGCGAGCTTGCGCGCCTGATCGACTACATGACGCATCTTCGGGCTGACCGCAACGATCTGGCTAAACGCACCCACATCCTGGCTGGAAAGATTTTGCAGCTGGCGGCCCATGCGAACGGTTGAACGGAGCATGATCACCGCACCGGTTAAGACGCGCGCGTCGTTTTCCCCTTTCAGGTACACCGGGGTGATCTCCATCAGGAAATTCTGCCCGTTAATCACGACATGTTCGCTGTGGGTGTTTTGCGGGTTGCTGTCCAGCCAGCGCTGGAAATTAAAGCCGGGGATCAGCTGGGTCGCGTGATGATTGCTAAGCTTCTCCTGACTCTGCGCGAAAAGCTGACAGCTGGCCTGGTTGACGCGTTCAACTTTGCTTTTCAAATCAAGCGACAGGAAAGGTTCAGGCATGGCCTCCAGCAATGCACTGAGCGCGAGGTGCTCACGCTCTGAAGGCATCCAGGGGATGGTACGCACATCCGTAACGCCAGCGATACGGCGGATTTCCGCCATCAGGCTGCTGAAGGTATTAAATTCAATTTCGGCAAAGTTGAGGTAAATTCGCCCGACAGGGTCAATCTCAATGCCACGTAAATCAATGCTACGTAAAACAAGGAGATCGAGTAACTCGCGGGTCAGACCGAGACGGTCCTCACAAAAGACTTCCAGACGCATGGGAAATTCACCGTTTAAGCCATTAACACTAAAATGATATGTCAGATCACGGTGTTCGGGAAGGTGGCTGTCAACAAATATTGACAGCCAGCACGATTAGTGAACAAAAGCATTACGCCACGGGTTTTTTATTGAGCGTCTCTTTAAGCTGACCAATCAGTTCGCGGCGAAAATCCCCCAGCCGCGGCTTATCACCGTCGATCCACGGCAGCGGACGGCACACCTCCATCGCCTTAATGCCCAGACGTGCGGTGAGCAGACCTGCGCCAATGCCCTGCGCAGCGCGGGCCGACAGGCGCGCAGCCAGATCCTGCGACATCCAGTCCATGCCAACTTCACGCACCAGCTCGCTGGCACCGGCAAAGGCGATATTCAGGAGCACCAGTTTGAACAAACGCAGACGGCTGTAATAGCCAAGTTCAATCCCGTACAGGCTGGCAATACGGTTGATCAGGCGCAGGTTACGCCAGGCGATAAACGCCATATCCACCAGCGCCAGCGGGCTCACGGCAATCATCAGGGTCGACTCTGCCGCCGAGCGGCTGATCTCACGGCGCGCCTGTGCGTCCAGCACCGGCTGCACCATATGGGAGTAGAGCGTCACCACTTCCCGGTCATTCTGGGTTTCATGAATAGCGGCATACCAGCGTTGCAGCGCTGGATGGGACTGATCGATCCCTGCCTGGCTTGCCAGTTTTTCGCAGAACGCCCGCCCTTTTCCCGTGCCGTGGCTGTGCAGCAAGTCTCGTGCCTCGTCGCGCTCGTGAGCACGCTGCCGCAGACGCCAGAGCCTGCGCCATTCGGTGACAACCGACCCCACGCCCGCGCCGACAATCAGCGCACCCGCCGCACAGCCACCGAGCGCCACCCAGTCCTGAGTTTGCCAGGCATGAGCCGCCCATTGCACACCCTGCCCGACCACGCTCACTCCAAACAGCGTCAGTCCGGCCATCACCATCCTGCGCCACAGGCTGCGTTTGGGCCGCAGCGCGGCGTCAATCACCGCTTCCGCCTGCCCGTCTTCGACCAGCGGCTCATCGACCCGGGCGGGAGCAAAATTCTCGGCCTGCGTGCCGCTGAAGGTGTGCGCAGACTTAAAGACCTCTGCCTGCTCCTGTTCCAGCTTGCCGGAAAAATCAATGCGCGGTTTCAATGGTTCCGTCATCGCAATTTGTCTCCTATCAAAAACTCAAGCGCGGCATCCAGGCGGATGTGCGGTAACGGCTGGTCAACGTTCATCATCTGCGGACGGAAAGCCTCGAACTGGAAACCCTGGCTCTGCCAGAAAGCCTGTCCCGGCAGGCGTGCAGGAACTTCACCAGGGTAGACGGTAAGCGGTTCACCGTCACTCAGGCGATGCCCCCGCAGGGCCGGGATTTTCTCGCCGTTGACATCAATTAATCCGCTCTGCGTCGCCTGAACCGAGGCCAGGCCCAGGCAATCCATACTGATGCCCTCAAACGCGGCATTTTGCCACGCATCCTGCACCAGCTGCTGGAGCAGTGACACCATATTGGCGTGCTGATCGACCGTCACATGGTCTGCTTTGGTTGCCGCAAACAGCAGCTTGTCGATAACCGGAGAAAACAGGCGGCGGAACAGCGTGCGCTGGCCGTAGTGAAAACTTTGCATCAGCTGCGTTAACGCGAGACGCATATCGTTGAACGCCTGCGGCCCACTATTAAGCGGCTGAAGGCAGTCCACCAGCACAATCTGGCGGTCGAAGCGTAAAAAGTGATTCTTATAGAACCCTTTGACCACTTTTTCACAGTAGTAGTTGTATCGTTCGCGGAGCATTCCAGCATAGGTATGTTTATCCGCTTGCGCCAATTTTGACTCACCGATATCGTCAACGTCAGGCCACGGGAAAAACTGGAGCGCAGGTGCACCCGCCAGATCGCCCGGCAAAACAAAACGCCCGGGCTGGATAAAATGCAGCCCTTCCCGTTTACATTGATGCAGGTAGTCCGTCCACGCTTCGGCGATTAACGCCAGCCGGTTCTCGTCGGCGGGGGCGAGCGGATCCAGACCTTCGCACAGCTGTCGCCATTTCGCCGACCATTCCGCACGTTGGCCTTGCAGCAGGCCGGTCATCTGGCGAGACCAGCTGAGATAATCCTGCGCCAGCATGGGTAAATCCAGCAGCCATTCACCGGGATAATCCACGATTTCCAGATACAACGTGGAAGTGTCCTTAAAATGCCGGATCAGGGATTCACTGGAGCGAAAGCGCAGCGCAAGGCGGATCTCACTAACCCCTCGCGTGGGCGTAGGCCAGGCCGGAGGCGTGCCGTACAGCTGGGCCAGACCTTCATCGTAGGTAAAACGCGGGATACCAAAGTCACGCTGCGGGACACGCTTCACGCCCAGCAGACGCTCTTCTCTTACCGCGCTCAACAGCGGCAATCGCGCACCTGCGTGCAAGTTGAGCAGCTGATTAACCATGGCGGTGATAAACGCCGTCTTACCGCTGCGGCTCAGCCCTGTGACGGCGATACGCAGATGGCGATCCACGCCACGGTTGACCAGAGAGTTAAGTTCGTTTTTAAGTCGCTTCATCGCCGTCCTTCATTGCCTGGAAGCCTGTAATGACTTGCTTCAGAATACAATAAATTGGGGCAGATCGTTGATTATCAATTCATAATTATTGCTATTGCCGTTTTTTCTCCAGTAAGATGAACGTCATTGCTGTCAGTAGAAGTGAGTAAGGTGTATGTCACCCACCATCTATGATATTGCGCGGGTTGCTGGCGTTTCGAAATCAACCGTGTCACGAGTATTGAATAAACAAACCAATATCTCTCCTGAAGCGCTCGAAAAAGTGCAAAAGGCGATTGAAGCCTTAAATTATCAACCGAATAAACTTGCTCGCGCCCTGACCTCTTCTGGCTTTGATGCCATTATGGTCATTTCAACACGATCCACAAAAACCACGGCGGGCAATCCTTTTTTCTCCGACGTACTTCATGCAATAACGGCGAAAGCGGAGCAGGAAGGCTTTGACGTTATATTGCAGACATCGAAAAACAGTGAAGATGATTTACTGAAATGCGAAAGCAAAATTAAGCAAAAAATGATTAAAGGGATCATCATGCTGAGTTCGCCAGCCAATGAATCCTATTTTTCAAGGCTGGATGCATACGGCGTGCCCGTTGTCGTTATTGGTAAAGTGGAAGGCGAATATAACAATATCTGCTCGGTCGACACTGATAACTTCCGTGATAGTTTCACACTCACCGAGACGTTTATTAAACAGGGGCATCGCAAAATAGCCTGTCTACACGCCCCGCTTGATTATCATGTTTCAATAGACCGTCTGGCGGGTTATAAGGCCAGCCTTGAACATAACCACATAGACATTCATCCCGACTGGATGATCGATGGCGGTTATACCCACGAGAGCGCACTGGCGGCAGCGTGTCGCCTGCTCTCATCCGCGAATCCCCCGGATGCGGTGTTCGCCACTGACAGTATGAAGCTGCTAAGCCTGTACCGCGCCGCAGACGAGCTGAACCTGATGATCCCCGAGCAACTGGCCGTGGCGGGATACAGCGATCCGATGCTGTCCCTCATACTGACCCCGGCCCCAGGCGGTTTTGATATCCCCACGCAGAAGTTGGGCGAAGAGAGTTGCGACCTGCTGTTTAAACGTATTGCCGGTACACCTGCCCCGCAAAAAATCCTGGTGGATACCCACTTTTCGTTTACCGCGTCGCTACGCTAACACCAGGGGCACACGCCCCTGGTGACAGACCGGTCAGAACGCGTAATTCACGCCCACGCCCGCATAGTGGAAACGATCGCTGTCGCCTTCATCATGGTTTTCCCATTCGTAGGCATATTCCAGCGTCATGGAGAGACCATTATTGAAATCGTAGGCATACAACAGGCCCAGGCGGTTGAAATCGTGACCTTCGCGCTCTGGATCGTCACGCCAGTCCCAGTTGGACCAGCGATCAAGACCAAGCCGGGTATACGGCGTCAGCGTGGTCTGGCCTAATGAAACCGGCAGATAAGCGCGGATTTCCTGCGTGGAAAATTCACCGTTATTACGTGAACTGTCCATATTGAAACCACGCTCTAAATAGTAATTCACTTTCGCGGAGAATGTTTCGTTAAGGGTCCAGGTAAAGCCCGTTTCCGTTTCAACGCGGCTGTCAGCATAGCCGGTTTTTTCCAGATCGTTAGCAAACTGGTACAGGGATAACCAACCGCCAAAGCGCCAGTCATCGGTTAATTTAATATCCCAGTCCGGCTGAATTTTATAGCGCTGCATATTCGCGCTGCCGTCCTTCGCACCGTGCTCATCCTTAAAGTGATAGCCGTAGTTTCGGAAACCGCCGGTGAGGCCAAAGGTAAAATCATCCGTACCAATAAAGCGATAACGCAACTCTATTTCAGGGCGGTCAAAATAGGTTCCCCGGGTCATACTGCTGTAATCGACAGGCCCCTCCTGATACATGGCGAGAGATATTGTCCATGCATCCCATGTGGCATTAAACCATACGGAAGGTTCATATAATCCATCTTTATCGTCGCCCTGACCCTCGACGTTTTCGATTTCATACATGGCCCCAATATTAAAATCCCACTGCTTTGCTGTTTCTGTTGCCTGTGCGCAACTAACCCCTGCGCATAAAACAAACGCAGCACTTTTTAGTAGAGTACTCATTAAAATATTCCTTTATAATTAACAACCAAAAAAACCGGAAATTTGCATTCCCGGCTGATACTTCTTTATCTAATAGCCTCTTCGGTTTCTGCATCGAAGAAATGGCACTTATTCATATCGAACTGAATGCCGATATTATCTCCGGCTGCATAATCATTGGCGGCACCCGCACGGACAACCAGTTCATGTCCGCCGACGGCGGCATAAAGCATAAACTCCGCCCCGGTGAGTTCAGCGACGCTGATCCTGGCGGTAATAGCCTCACCACTATGCTGTGGCGTAAGAATATCTTCCGGGCGGATACCAAAGACCATCGCTTTGCGCTGGTAACCTTTTGCGTTGAGGGCGGCAAGCTTGTCTGCGGGGATCTCAAGACGCAGCGTTTCCGTGACAAAATACTGGCCGTCAATGGCCCCACGGATAAAGTTCATTGCAGGCGAGCCAATAAACCCGGCCACAAACATGTTTGCCGGTTCGTTATAAACCAGTTTCGGCGCCCCCACCTGCTGGATAATCCCGTCTTTCAGGATCACGATGCGGGTGGCCATGGTCATGGCTTCCGTCTGATCGTGGGTGACGTAAATCATGGTGGTGTTGAGCTTCTGGTGCAGCTTGCTGATTTCAGCACGCATCTGCACGCGAAGTTTGGCATCCAGGTTAGACAACGGTTCATCCATCAGGAACACGCCCGCCTCGCGTACAATCGCCCGGCCTAAGGCCACGCGCTGGCGCTGACCGCCGGACAGTGCGCCAGGCTTACGCTTAAGGTAGTCGCGAAGGCCGAGGATTTGCGCGGCCCAGTTGACGCGTTCTTCAATGACCGAAGGCGCAATTTTCTGCATCTTCAGGCCAAACGCCATGTTGTCATAGACCGTCATGTGCGGATAAAGCGCGTAGTTCTGGAAAACCATCGCGATATCGCGCGACTTGGCGGGCACGTCGTTCATGCACACGCCGTCAATCACCAGCTCGCCTGCGCTGATCTCCTCCAGACCGGCAATCATGCGAAGCGTTGTCGATTTACCACAGCCAGACGGACCGACGAAAACGATGAATTCCTTATCCTCGATCTCAAGGTTGAAATCTTTAACCACATGAACCTGGTTATCGTAGATTTTCTGGATGTGTTTTAAAGAGAGTTGAGCCATTGTTAGTTCCTTTTCGATACGGTCCGGGAAGTCCAGAAATCCTGCAGGCATTTCCAGGTCAATTCCTGCGTGCACTGAAGTTGTAGCCCGGCATGCGTCAGGCCTGAGCCAATGCCCACCGACAACATTCCCGCCGCGTTGATTGCCTCAACGCCAGCGGCAGCATCTTCAATACCGATAGCCTCTTCCGGGCGGACGTTCAGCCCCGCACAGGCCGCAAGAAAAATCTCCGGGTCAGGTTTTGAGCGGGCAATGCGCGAGGCATCGGCACAAAAATCAAACGCCTCGTGAATGCCAAGCGCCTGCAAAATACGCGGCGCATTGAGAGAAACAGAGGCCAGGCCAGTCTTGACCTTCGCTGCACGTATGTCCGCCAGCACCTCCCCCATCCCCGGTAGCAGTGAGTCCTGCGTCAGCGACCCAAGCGATTGCACATAGAGATCGTTTTTTTTACCCGCGAGCATCAGACGCTGCCCATCGTCAAACGCCTCTGCTTTCCCGCCGTGTTGCAGGATCCGTTGAAGGGAATCCATGCGGCTGATGCCCTTCAGCTGTTCGTTAAAATGCTCGTCGATGGTGATACCGACCTCCGCCGCCACGGCACGCCAGGCCAGGAAGTGCAGGTGTGCGGTGTCGGTGATGACGCCATCTAAATCAAATACAACGGCCTTAAGCATGACTGCGCCCCTCCGTGGTAGCGGTCCCAATGTCAGACACAATAAAATCCTGATAAGACCAGGACTGCACGCCTGATGCGGTCAGGGTTTTGCCCCACAGCGTAAAGGTAACGGGTGCGGAGGTTTCAAGGGTCAGGACGTCATTTGCAAAGGTGAAGAACATCCGTGCATTGCGCCAGCGCAGCGGGAAGGCAAGTTTGCGCCAGTGTGACGGAAGCTGTGGGGCAAGATGCAGTTCCCCTTCCACAACGTTCAGTCCCGCAAAGCCCTGAATAGCGCCCAGCCAGATCGCGCCCGTCGCGGCGGCGTGAATGCCATCGTCGCTGCTGTGCGGATCATCGCCCAAATCAATGGCGATACCGTCGCGCCAGAAGGCATAGGCCCGCTCGATATCACCACAGCGTGCGGCAACAATGCCATGAATGGCTTTGCTTAACGACGAGTCGTGGATCGTGCGCGGCTCATAGAAGCTCAGGTTGGCGGCACACTGCGCAGGCGTAAACCGCTCCGGCAACAGATAGTTGAGCATCACCACGTCCGCCTGCTTGAGGATTTGCATCTCGTTGACTTCCGCGCGCGAGTAGTCAAGCAGGATGGTTTGCTTGCCCGCTTTCGCTTTATAGCGGCTCAGGTCAATAGCAGGTTTTTTCAGGAACGTATCATCCTGCGGAATGACCCCGTCCGCGCCGGCCTCAGGCAGCCATAAACGCGCAAGGAAACGGTTCGCCTTATCGATGAACTGAGGATCTTGCCGTCCAAACTTCGTGGCAAACTTAAGCGCACTGTCGACATTATGCCAGGCCAGATAGTTGGTATAAGCGTTATTATTAACGTGTTCCGTATACTCGTCAGGGCCGATCACGTCCTGAATTTCAAGACGCCCGTTCACCTCCGTGGCCCGTCCGATCCAGAACAGTGCGGTTTCCATCAGCAGCGTCAGCCCCTCATTGCGCATGAAGGTTTCATCCTGCGTGGCCTGCCAGTAAGCAACAACGGCCCAGGCGATATCCGCCACAATATGGTGCTCCGCCAGCGCGGAAGCGACTTTCTGGCGTACGCCGGTTCGGATATTAATCGCGGCAAATTCGGGCGTTTCTTCCTGCCCGCTTGCGGCGCTTTCCCACGGGAACAGCGCGCCGGGCCAGCCGTTTTGGCGAGCTTTCGCCCGTGCGCCGGAGAGATTTAACCAGCGATAACGCAGCAGGCTGCGAGCCGTCGCAGGACGGGTAAACAGATGGAAAGGCAACAGGAAGATTTCGGTATCCCAGAAAACGTGCCCTTTATAGCCCTCGCCGGTCAGCCCTTTTGCTGCAATGCTGCTGCGTTCATCATGGGCAGGGGTCATCGTCGTCAGATGCCAGACTGCATAATCCAGCGCCATTTGATCCTGCCAGGAGTCTGACTCCACCTCTACGCGACTGTCGCGCCAGACGTTTTCCCAGGCACATGTTGAGCTTTCGAGTAAAGCCTCGTAGCCTCGTGCCGCACAGACTTTTAGCTCTGCCAGGGCATGTCGGGCGAACGCGTCCTGCGAGAGCGCTTTTTCGCTTCGCCAGGTAACCCAGCAAATTTTCTCCAGGGTGACAGTGTCACCCGCCGCAACCTCAAGCGCATGCTGGCACGTCACGCGACGATTTTTGGCCGCGAAACAGCTTTCGCTCTCGGACGAGAGCTGGCAAAAGGTCGACACCACTACATCGCTGGCGCGATCCTGCGTTTCATACACGCCCTGTATGAAATTCGGGTCAAAGACCCTGACGGAAACTTCGTCCAGATGCTGCCTGCCGCTGTTGGTTTGCGTGGCATCAATGCCGGTTTTCAATACGATTTTCGACGCTGCATCAACGGGGGTGATGGAGAGTTGCATCGCCACCAGCGACAGCTGATCTAAGGAGACAAAACGGCGACTTTCCAGACGGTAGGTTTTGCCCGCAGGCGAACGCCAGAGCACGCTGCGTCGCAGCTCACCGTTTGCAAACGCAAGCTCACGCTGCCAGCTGTGGATCTCCCCTGACAGCAGCGTAAAATGCTCGCCATCAAGCTCAATCTCAATGCCGGTAATATCCGGAATATTAATGAGTTCGTTGGTTTCGTTACGCCCGGCTTTATGGTACAGCCCGGCCAGGAACATGCCGCGCGTTTGCTGGGTGTAATCTTCTTCGTGGGTGGCGCGGATCCCCATATAGCCATTACCACATGCCATTATGGAGGCATATTTATTCAGGCCGTGTGGGTCAAAGCCCGGATCGGTTAATACAGAGAGGTTCAGCATAACGTCACGCTTTCCCCTTTCTCAGCCGATTCGTACAGCGCCGCAACCAGTTGCTGGATCACCAGTCCCTGCTCGGCATCGGCAATCGCAACAGGCTCGCCCAAAACATGGCGAACAAAGGCATCCATGCTGCGTAAATGGCGCTGATCATCCGCATCTTCCCGCTGCATCAGCGTCTTTAACTCGCCCGCTTCATCGTTGTAAATATGTGCCGGGAACAGCGTTGCGCCGGCTTTTTCTCCGCAGAATGAGACATTCATGATCGACTGTTCGCGGATGTTCAGCGCAAAGGACGTATCCAGGCGCAGTATGCCGCCATTGCAAAACTCAACCGTCCCGAAAAGAGCATCTTCAACGGTGTACTGCGCAGGGTCCCACTCGCCAAACTGCCCGCTGTGTTTACAGGTGCCAAGCTTTTGAAAACTGTGCGCCGTCACGCGTTTGACTGCCGGGAAACCGAGTACATACATCGCGGCATCCAGCATATGAATACCGATATCAATCAGCGGTCCGCCGCCCTGGAGAGCTTTATTAGTAAAGACGCCCCAGCCCGGCACGCCGCAGCGGCGCAACGCCTGCGCGGAGGTGAAATAGATTTCCCCTAAGGTGCCGTTTTGCACAGCCTCGCGCAGCAGCTGCGTATCGCGGGCAAAACGGTGGTGAAAATCATACGCCAGCACTTTTCCCGCTTTGCGCGCGGCGATGCGCATCAGATTGGCCTGCTCCGGGGTCATCGCAGGCGGTTTCTCGCACATCACATGACAACCTGCCTCCAGCGCCGCCATGACGTGTTCAAAATGAAAGCGATTAGGCGAGCAAACGCTCACCACGTCGGGATTAACCGCCCGCAGCATCTCTTGCACATCCTGCCATGCCGAAGGGATGGCATGACGTTCCGCAAACGCCTGTGCCTGCTCAAGGCGGCTGTCCATGACAGCCACCAGTTGAACATCACTGCGCGTTGCGTAATACGAGGCATGCACTTTGTCTGCAACCTGCCCGGCGCCAATAATGGCGACGCGCAGAGACGAAGGTGTAGAAGCACTCATCACGCTTATCATCCTTAGCAATCACGCAAATAAGTGAGCGAGTCCCGGTAAGCCTGTGCAGGATCATCGGCACGTACGCGGCATTCGTAAACGACGTAGCCCTGATAATTGTCGGCGCGCAGCTGGTCAAACAGCGTAGCGAAGTCCAGGCTGCCGCTCCCCGGCTGATAGCGATGGTTGTCGGCAATGTGTACGTGACCCAGCAGGTCGCGGTTGGCGTGCAGAGCCTCCGTCAGCGAATCCTCTTCGATATTCATGTGATAGAAATCGCCGATGATCTGGACGTGTTTCAGGTCGTTCTCTTCGATATAGCGACGCGCGTCCGCCAGCGTGTTGATCATGTGATCCTGATAGCGGTTCAGCGGCTCCAGGTACACGGTCGTGCCGGTACGGGCGGCAACCTCATCCAGCCAGCGTAAAGAGTCACTGACCGCTTTGCGATCGCCCGCCAGGCTACGTGGCGAGGTCATCGGCGGCAGACGGAAGGTAAACATTCCCCACGCGGCAGGCACGATAATGCCCTTACCCCCGACGTCAGCCAGGGCTTCAAGAATGCGTTCGATCTGCTTAAGGCCGTTCAGACGGCGCTCCTCGATGAAGTCGCCAATCCAGCCGTCGTATCCGCCGCAGGCGGTCGTGACCGGTAAGCCCGTGGCGCTGATGGCAGCTTTAACTTCGTCAAGGTTGTCGACCAGCAGTTTGCCGTCGATTTCAAAGCCATCAAAACCCATCTCTTTGATGTATTTGAATTTCTCCATAATCGACGCCGGGAAAAAGGCCTGATTCTGCGTTGCGATTTTCATTATTTGCTCTCCATAGCTTAGAAAGTGACGCCCATTTTGATGCTCAGTTCCGGATGCTGATCGACATACTTCATATAGCTTTCAGCGCTGGTGGTGAACGTTACAACCGGGTCGATCAGGTCGTCACAGTCGAGATAGCCGTTCATCAGCAGTTCCCAGCATGTCTCTTCGATACGCTTGCGGTTCCAGCGCGGGTAGTCCGGGTTGGGTTCGCTGCAGGCGCGGGAGAAGACAATCTTCGCGTTGTTGAAATGGGCTTCGCGTCCCAGGTTGAAGCCCTCGGCAAACGGTTTTGCGAAAGCCACGTAGGAGATGGTGCCGCCGTATGCGAGTCCGCGCAGCGCAGACTGCAGCGCATCAGCAAAACCACTGGTTTCGATGATCACGTCCGCGCCCTGTTTTCCGGTCAGTTTTTTGATCTCCAGACCGACGTCCGTGCCGATAGGGTTCAGGCAGTGATCTGCCCCATGGCGGCGGGCAATTTCGCAACGATGCGCGATAGGATCGACACCGATAACCATCGATGCCCCGGCTTTTTTCGCCAGCTGAATCGCAATCTGACCAATCGCACCCAAGCCGACAACGACGACAAAATCGCCCACCCGCACGTTGGCATCGCGCACGCCGCTCATGGCGAACTGCGCCGGGTCATAGCAGACGGCATTTTTCCAGGATGCGCCCTGCGGCATTTTGCGCAGCTTGTAGTTATTCACGGCATTCACGATCACCGTTTCCTGCAGCGGGCCGTAGCAGCAGACGCTGTCACCCATCTGGTATTCCGTGACGTCGGCACCGCATTCGATGATGTCACCTACGATCATGTTACCGAGCTGGAACTTGCCGAACTCGATCCCGCGTGCTGCGCCCTCTTCACGCGGGGTAAACATCTGCCACTCCGCATTAAATTCTTCGTCAATAAACGGGCTCGCCGCTCTGAAATCCACTACCTCGGTACCGTGTTTCGGCGCACCAAAACGGGCGCGAATTTTGACTTCATGTGCCGCGACGGGACGATCTTCATATTCAACCAGCGCAGCCACACGAGGTGCTGTCGCAACTAACTTCTTCATGACTCACTCCTTGTTAAAATTGGCCGCCTCAGCCCTTTACGCCACCAGCGGTCAAACCACTTTTAATAAAACGTTCAGACAGCGCGTACATGATGACAACCGGCAATGCGGTCACCAGCGATGCGGCCATCATGCGACCCCAGATGTAATCTGGCGTGCTAAACAGCGTGTTCAGCCCCACCGGCAAGGTGAAGTTGCTGGCGCTGGACAGGAAAATGGATGCAAACAGATAGTCGTTCCAGGCCACCATGAAGCAGTAGACGAAGACCGACACCAGCCCGGATATCGCCAGCGGGACGGTAATGCGGAAGATGATTTGCAGGCGGTTAAGGCCGTCCATCATTGCCGCTTCTTCTATTTCGTCCGGTATGGTGTCGAAATAGCTGCGCAGCATGAACACCGCGGTAGGGAGCGTCTGGGTCACCATGGTGATAATGAGCGCCATTTCGGTGTCATAGATCCCAAGCGCGGTGATGATTTTAAACAGCGGCACCACCAGCAATATGCCGGAGAACATGTAGACGGTGTAAAAGCTCGCGTTGATCGTGGCACGTCCCTTAAAGCGCAGCTTGGAGAGTGCATACGCGCCCAGCGTGCCAAGAAACACAGCAATGACAGACGAGGTTAACGACACCACCATGCTGTTGCGGAAGTAGTCCACAAACGGGAAGATCAGCGGGTTAAAGATGTCGACGTAGTGCTGCAGCGTCCACGCCTGAGGGAAAATCGTCGGGTGCAACGAGATCGCCTCTTTTGCGCTTTTGAACGAGGTCATCAGCATCACAAAGAACGGGAACAGCGTGATAATCAGGAACACCGCCAGCCCCAGATAAAAACCGATACGGCCCAGTACACGTTTATTTGTTGCCATTGAGGTTTACCCTTTTTCTGGTCAGCAGAATGACGGCAAAGATGATCACGAAAAGCACGACAGAGATAGCGGCTGCTTTGCCCAAATCGTTGAAGGCAAACGCCGTTTTGTAGAGATAGACGCCCAAAATATCGACCTTCGTCGTCAGCAGATAAACGTCAGCAAACATGTAGAACATCCAGATCGTGCGCAGCGTAATGACCGTTGCCAGCACCGGCATAATGGCGGGCAGCGTCACGATGCGAAAACGCTGCCAGGCATTTGCCCCGTCCATTTCCGCCGCTTCGTACAGCGACTTATCAATCGTCTGTAAAATGGCGAGGAACGAGATAAAGGCGTACGGGAAGTAGCGCCAGATAGCAAACAGCACCACCAGCACGAAGCTGCTGCCCGGATTGTCGAACCACAGCGGGGCCTGGTCATACAGATGCAGCAGATCCACGCCCAGATAGTTCACAATGCCGTAGCCGTTGTTGAACATGTATTTCCAGGCAAACACCAGCGAGATGGATGGCGTGACGTAGGATAAAATCACCAGCGAGCGCGCCGTTTTTCTCAGGCGGAACTCTCGGTTAAAGAAGATGGCAACGGCCAGCCCCAGTCCCGTACTGCCGATAACAACCAGCGCGGTATACCAGAACGTCATCCACAGCGAGTGCCAGAACGCCGCATCACTCAGAATGCGGATGTAGTTATCCAGGCCGACAAACACGGCGCTAATGCGCGGGTTCAGCGGCAAGCGTAAAAAGCTGATTTCAATGTTGGAAATCATAGGCCAGGCCACCAGGCCCCCCAGCAGTATCAGGCTGGGGGCCAACAGCAGCATGGCGAAAGGCATATCTGATCGACCAGAAAACAACGTCTTCATAATTCCCTTCCGCAGAGCGCTCCTATCGTTGTGAGATCAGATCGGCCAGTCGTTTCTGGCTGTTGCTTAACGTGGCAGGGATATCCTGCTTGCCGACCGTGACGTTATGCACCATCGAGCTGATAACGCCGGAACCCGTCACATCGCCCATACGGGTGAAGTTCTTGTCCCCTACCGCCCCAAACACCTGAACGTTCGGGAACTGGGCAATCAGTTCGTAAGGAAGCTGACCGAAGGCTTTGATCACGTCGTTGGATTTCCATGACTCGGTATCGACCACCAGCTTGTTTACCGGCAGCGCAGCGCCCGGCGACATCATCACCCAGTCGGAGGCGTTTTGAGCCTGCTCCATCCAGGTGACAAACTTCTCTGCCGCCCGGGTTTCGTTTTCGGTCTGGCCCGTGGTAATAGTGAGCGAGGTGATCATGCCGTACACCGCTGAAGATTTTTCAGTCGGCACGACAAAGCCCAGATTGGCCGGGTTGCCGTCTTTATAAACGGCCGGGAGGATATAGGTGGAATAAACGGCCATCGGCGCAGAGCCGTTCATGAAGGCGTCTTTGATCTCCATGACGTCGTTAGAGCCTGGCATGGTGGTCGCCGCCAGCGCTTTATAAAACGTCAGCGCTTTTAGCATTTCTGGCGTGTCGATTTCGACATCACCCTTCGCATCAAAGACATTCGCACCGCCAGAAAGCGCGAACTGCGAAAACGCCTGCTCGGTCATCACGCTTTCAGCCGTGGGCAGCGCAATGCCGTAATGCTTTTTAGCCGGATCGTTGAGCGCCTGGCTGGCTTTCAGCAGCTGGTCCCAGTTGTGTGGCTCTTCAATGCCCGCCGCGGCAAGGGCATCTTTGTGATACCAGACGCCGGACAGCCAGGCGCTGACTGGCACGCCCGTCCATGCGGTGCCATCTTCGGTACGCACCACGCGCAGGATACCGTCGTAGAAGGTGTCTTCACCCACGGCTTTGATGGCCTCTGCGATAGCGTCACGGTCCAGCAACTGCTCTTTGTCCATGACTTTTGCGTAATCATGGCTAATCTCAATCACTTCCGGCAGTGCGCCGGTACGGGCCAGGGTAATGACCTTGGTGTTATACGCATCCTCTTCGACCGGGACCTGTTTCACCGTGATCGTTGGGTTTTCTTTCTCAAATTTTTCGATCAGTTTCGTGATCACCGCCTGACGCTCCTGCTCCACCGAGGAGTGCATAAACTCGATAGTGACGGCAGAGGTTTTATCGTCTTCACAGCCTGTTAACAGGGCGCACGAAACCAGTGCTGATAACAGCACAATTCTGGGCATTTTCATTTTAGGAGTCCTTTTTAGTGTTCTTTAATCCACATGACCTGCCATGGATTAAGCGTCAGAGCCGTCCCGCTTATCATTACACCGGCAATCAGTTCCTGACCGGATTCAATATTGGTGGTCAGGTGTTGAATACAATCACTGAAATTAAATAAACCCGTTATGCGCTCGCCATTTTCCGCAACACGCACTATTTTTAAAACCTGCTCAACTGGCTGAGTGAAATAAGCCTGGCTGTCAGGGTGGAACGCTTTTTCGGCGCGTCGTATAGCAATTAATGCGCTGAGCCGTTGATATATTTTATTGCGCAGGCTGTTATCGTCATTGAGTTCACTATCAACCTGCCCTTCACTATATTTCTTACGATTTATTGCGCGGTTGTAACCCAGTTTCTCGACGCCTTCATAATCATTTCGGGAACCAAGAATACTTTGAATATATACGGCAGGCACACCCGGAAAACTCAACAGTACGGCATGGGCGAGAATAAAGCGTGAAATACGTTCGCTATCGCTGCTCGCTTTTGCACTTAATGCGTCAAGATAAGTGACGTTGATTTCATAAGGGCTTCGCGTGCCGTCAGGGTTATTTTTCCAGTTTACCAGCGCCCCCTCCTGCTGAAGTTTCTCGACCAGAGAGAGGATTTCAGGTTCAGGAAGAATGCCGCGTAACGGATTCAGACCAATTCCATCGTGGGAGGCCAGGAAGTTAAACCACGTGGTACGCGTGGACGGCAGATTCAGGGATGCTGCCCACTGGCAAAGCGCCCGTACATCCTGACGGTGAACGGCATGGAGCACCAGCGGCGGCAAGGAGAACTGGTAGACCATCTGCGCTTCATTTTCGCCGTTACCGAAGTAAGAAATATTATCTTTATGCGGAACGTTCGTCTCGGTGATAATCACCGTCCCCGGTGCGACATCATCGGCGATGGCGCGGAACAGCTGGATCAGGCGGTGCGTTTTTTCGAGATGAATGCAGCTGGTGCCGGGAGTCTTCCACATAAACCCGACGGCATCGAGGCGAATATAGCTGGCTCCTTCGGCAAGGTAGTGAAGCAGAACCTCCACCATGGCGATTAACACTTCCGGCGAGGCGAAATTCAGGTCAATCTGATCATCGCTGAACGTCGTCCACAGGTGTCTGACGCTGCCATCGTGAAGGGTAAAGGGCGTCAGCAGCGGTAATGCGCGTGGGCGAGTTACGGCAGAGAGATCGGTTTTCGGATCAACAGAAATAAAGAAATCTTCAAACCCTGGCTTTTGTTGCAGATAATTTGCGAACCACTGACTTTTGGCCGACATATGGTTGCACACGAAATCAAACATCAGGCTGGCCGAGCGTTTTAATTCGGCAACATTCTGCCACGTCCCGGTTTCAGAGGCGACCTGATGATAATCAATAACGGAAAAACCGTCGTCAGATGACCACGGATAAAAAGGTAAAAGATGGACGTGAGAAAAAGAGTCAGAGAGCCATTTATTATAAAAACGGGTAAAAGCCGATAATGCCCCCTCACCTGGTGCCATAAACTGATCGGCATAGGTAATCAGCACAACATCCTTTTCATCCCAGCTGGCTTTACGCTTTTCTGTAATGACATTTTTGACGCTGGAGATTTTTTCCAGCAGCGTCGCATAATGCGCATCAGAGAATGATTCGGCATAAACAAAACCGATTAATTGCTTAATTTTATCGTTCACATTGATTTCCATGGTAGCGGTCCCACGAAGCGCAATCTACTCCCATGAAAAATATCTGTCAACGGACCTGGCGCCAGAAAAACACGATCGCCAGGCAGCTCAAATCATTATTGTGAGCTGCCGCAAAGATCGAGTAAAAGGAAGGACGATATCAGGGGTATCGCTAACCCTTTTCCATCAGGAGAACGGGTTAGCGAAGGAAGGAGGTATCAGGAAAAGAAGCGACGTGAAACGCGCTTTGCCAGTTTTTGCAGCAATGGCTCCAGCGCCACCGCCAGCAGCATTCTGACCGGTTTACGGGCAACAGATTTGATTGCCCAGCCAGCGACGCCTGCCGGGCCAACGCGTAACGCCGTCAGCAGGACCAGTTTACCTGCGATTTTCAGGCCGGGTTTTACCTTCTGACCGGCCTGTTGCCAGTGTTGATTCATATTATCTCTCTCTTAAAGCTGACGAAAACGGCTTCTCAGCGTAAAGGTATCGGACGTGACATAACGTTCCATTTCGCGCAGTCGTTTTTCACCTGCCGCAAGCTCGGTATCCACCGCGTTGAGAAGATCGCTGCTGGTGGGCGCGCCTTCGGCATCCAGCTCGCCGTCAGGCATCGGGTCGAGCACAAATGACAATACGATGTAAGCCACCAGGGTAATGAATGCCAGACCGAAGAAAATCGACAGCACCGTAACCACGCGTACCAGTTTCACCGGGACATCAAGATAATGTGCCAGCCCGGCACATACGCCGCGTACCATGCCCTGCTGAGGGATACGCCATAATTTTTTATTCAGGTTCAGTCCAGCCATTAACGGTCCCTCCAGTTCGGATGTTCCGCATCCAGGATGGCTTCCAGCGCCTGAATGCGTTCGCGCATCTTATTCGCCTGATCGGACAACTGCGCCAGCCGCTGCTGTTCACTTTGCGATAGCTCGCCGCGCGAAGAACGGTTGCTGTAATGCAGCCATAACCAGATCGGCAAAACGAACAGCACGAAAATGGTCAGTGGAATAGCCAGAAAAAGCGCGCTCATGTGTACTCCTTGTCTTACGATGCGTGGCGGCACACTCGGGTGCCGCACAATTATTATTGGTTATCTTGCTTCATTTTGGCTTTCAGCGCGGCCAGCTGCTCGCTGATTTCATCATCCGCTTTCAGGTCAGCGAACTGCTGATCCAGCGTTTTCTGCTTGCCGATGCTGTGGCTTTCCGCTTCCGCTTCCATGTGGTCGATACGACGTTCAAAAGATTCGAAACGCGCCATGGCCTCATCCAGCTTACCGCTGTCCAGCTGACGGCGAACGTCGCGGGAAGAACTTGCCGCCTGATGGCGCAGTGCCAGCGCCTGCTGACGGGCACGGGTTTCGCTGAGTTTGTTCTCAAGCTCACCGATCTCTTTTTTCATGCGAGTGAGCGTGTCATCCACCAGCGTCACTTCATGCTCCAGCGTCGCCACCATATCGGTCAGCTTCTGCTTTTCAATCAGCGCGGCGCGGGCCAGATCGTCTTTCTCTTTGCGAAGCGCCAGCTCGGCTTTTTCCTGCCATTCATTCATCTGAGCGGTGGCCTGCTCGATACGACGCGTAAGCTGTTTTTTCTCAGCCAGCGCGCGAGCAGAGGTGGAACGCACTTCAACCAGCGTGTCTTCCATCTCCTGAATCATCAGACGCACCAGCTTTTGCGGGTCTTCCGCTTTCTCCAGCAGAGAGTTGATGTTAGCGTTCACGATGTCGGCAAAACGAGAAAAAATACCCATAATTCAATCCTCATAGTTCTGTTATCGGGCGATGCCCTGCTGTTTAGCTAATACAATCCTCGTGCCAACTTTTTATCTTATTGATTTTTATACAAGAGGTTGATTTTTGCGCCGGTGCGTCCTACTCTCACTTGGTGAATATCGCTAATGAGTGGTTAATTTCATCATGACGGAATACAAAGATAATCTTCTTGGCGAAGCGAACAGCTTTCTTGAAGTGCTGGAGCAGGTGTCCCGGCTCGCGCCGCTCAATAAACCCGTGCTTATTATCGGCGAGCGCGGAACAGGTAAAGAGCTGATTGCCAACCGCCTGCATTTTTTGTCCGGTCGCTGGGATGGCCCATTCATTTCGCTTAACTGCGCCGCGCTGAACGAAAACCTGCTGGATACCGAACTCTTCGGTCATGAGGCGGGCGCTTTTACCGGCGCGCAAAAACGTCACCCCGGCCGCTTTGAGCGCGCCGACGGCGGCACGCTTTTCCTGGACGAGCTGGCAACCGCGCCGATGCTGGTACAGGAAAAGCTGCTACGCGTGATTGAATACGGCGAGCTTGAGCGCGTCGGGGGAAGCCAGCCTCTGCAGGTGAACGTCCGCCTGGTCTGCGCCACGAACGCCAACCTGCCAAAGATGGTAGAGGAAGATAAATTCCGCGCCGACCTGCTCGACAGGCTGGCCTTTGATGTCGTTCAGCTTCCCCCGCTGCGGGAGCGCCAGAGCGATATCATGCTGCTGGCGGATCAGTTTGCCATTCAGATGTGTCGGGAACTGGGTTTACCGCTCTTCCCCGGCTTTAGCGAACAGGCTACCGAAACGCTGCTCGGCTATCACTGGCCAGGGAACATCCGTGAACTCAAAAACGTCGTTGAACGTTCGGTTTATCGCCACGCCAGCGCCGACAGCGAACTGGATAACATCATTCTCGATCCGTTCCAGCGCGAGACGAAGCCGGTTGCGTCACCTGCTCCGCGATCAGATGCGCCGACTCTGCCGCTCGATTTACGTCAGTTTCAGCACCAACAGGAACAACAGCTTCTGGAACAGAGCCTGAAGCAGGCGAAATATAATCAAAAACGGGCGGCTGAACTGCTGGGTCTGACCTACCATCAATTAAGGGCATTGCTCAAAAAGCATCAAATGCGCTGACATTATCAGCACTTACCCGGAGACATTTTTACGAAGCAGGTGTAAGTGCGGTACACTTTGCAGATCGAACCTAAAAACCTCAAAAATTATGCGTCTGGTTTTAACGTCCCTGTTTGCACTCGGTCTGTTCAGCAATCTGGCTTTTGCTGCACCCGAGCGCGCGCCACTCCCTGATATTCGCGACAGCGGCTTTGTCTACTGCGTAAGCGGGCAAGTTGATACGTTTAACCCGCAAAAAGCGGGCAGCGGGCTGATTGTCGATACGCTTGCCGCGCAGCTTTACGATCGTCTGCTCGACGTTGACCACTATACCTACCGGCTGGTGCCTGAGCTGGCCGAAAGCTGGGAAGTGCTGGACAACGGTGCAACCTACCGCTTCCGCCTGCGCGACGATGTCGCTTTCCAGCATACGCCGTGGTTTACGCCCACACGTAAGCTGAATGCCGATGATGTCGTCTTCACTTTCCAGCGCATCTTTAACCGTCATCATCCGTGGCATAACGTCAACGGGGGCAATTTCCCCTATTTTGACAGCCTGCAGTTTGCCGATACCGTTAAAAGCGTACGTAAGCTGGATAACCGGACGGTTGAGTTTAAGCTGACGCGCCCGGACGCCTCGTTCCTGTGGCACCTCGCCACCCATTATGCCTCGGTGATGTCAGCAGAATATGCAGACCAGCTGACCAAACGTGACCGTCAGGAACTGCTTGACCGTCAGCCCGTGGGTACCGGACCGTTTCAGATGGCGGAGTACCGTTCAGGCCAGTACATCCGCCTGCAGCGCCACGAACACTTCTGGCGTGGTAAGCCGATGATGCCGCAGGTGGTGGTCGATCTGGGGTCTGGCGGCACGGGTCGACTGTCTAAACTGCTGACCGGGGAGTGCGACGTGCTCGCGTGGCCAGCGGCAAGCCAGCTGACGATTTTGCGCGACGATCCGCGTCTGCGTCTGACCCTGCGCCCCGGCATGAATATCGCCTATCTGGCATTTAATACCGATAAGCCGCCGCTGAATAACCCGGCCATCCGTCACGCCCTGGCGCTGGCCATTAATAATCAGCGCCTGATGCAGTCGATCTATTACGGCACGGCAGAAACCGCCGCGTCCATTTTGCCGCGTGCCTCGTGGGCCTACGATGGCGACGCTAAAGTGACCGAATACAACCCGGCAAAAGCACGTGAACAGCTTAAAGCGCTCGGGGCGGAAAACCTGACGCTGCAGTTGTGGGTGCCCACCAGCTCTCAGGCATGGAACCCAAGCCCGCTGAAAACTGCGGAGCTGCTACAGGCCGATATGGCGCAGGTGGGTGTCAAAGTGATCATCGTTCCGGTTGAGGGTCGTTTCCAGGAGGCGCGCCTGATGGACATGAACCATGATTTAACCCTGACAGGCTGGGCGACCGACAGTAACGATCCTGACAGCTTCTTCCGGCCGCTGCTCAGCTGTGCGGCGATCAATTCACAAACCAACTACGCCCACTGGTGTAACCGTGAATTTGATGCGGTGCTGCAAAAAGCGCTCTCCTCACAGCAGCTGGCGTCGCGCATCGATGCGTATGACGAGGCACAAAATATTCTGGCTCGTGAACTGCCCGTGCTGCCGCTCGCCTCTTCCCTGCGTTTGCAGGCCTACCGGTATGATATTAAAGGGCTGGTGCTGAGTCCGTTTGGTAACGCCTCGTTCGCCGGCGTGTCGCGCGAAAAAGAGCAGGAGGTAAAAAAACCATGATTATCTTTACCTTACGTCGGCTCCTTCTGCTGCTGGTCACGCTCTTTCTTCTGACCTTTGTTGGCTTCAGCCTGAGCTATTTTACGCCGCACGCGCCGCTTCAGGGATCATCGCTGTGGGATGCCTGGCTGTTCTGGTTTAACGGCCTGCTGCACTGGGATTTTGGTGTTTCCAGCATCAACGGACAGCTGATTTCCGAACAGTTGAAAGAGGTCTTCCCGGCGACGATGGAGCTGTGCATCCTCGCCTTCGGTTTCGCCCTGATGGTTGGGATCCCGGTGGGGATGCTGGCCGGGATCTACCGCAACAAATGGCAGGACAAATTTATCAGCGCCCTCGCCCTGCTCGGCTTCTCTATCCCGGTCTTTTGGCTCGCGCTGCTGCTCACCCTGTTCTTCTCCCTGACGCTCGGCTGGCTGCCTGTTTCCGGGCGTTTTGACCTGCTCTATACGGTCAAAACGGTGAGCGGTTTTGCGATCGTCGATGCCTGGCTTTCTGATTCGATCTGGCGTCATGAGATGATTATGAGTGCCCTGCGTCATATGGTGCTGCCGGTCCTGACGCTGGCCGTTGCGCCAACCACCGAGGTGATCCGCCTGATGCGCATCAGCACCATTGAAGTGTTCGATCAAAACTATGTCAAAGCCGCCGCCACGCGCGGGCTTTCTCGCCTGACGATCCTGCGCCGTCACGTTCTTCACAACGCCCTGCCGCCGGTTATCCCGCGTCTCGGGCTGCAATTCTCAACCATGCTGACGCTGGCGATGATCACCGAGATGGTCTTTAGCTGGCCGGGCCTGGGGCGCTGGATGATTAACGCCATCCGTCAGCAGGACTATGCGGCGATCTCCGCAGGCGTGATGGTGATTGGCTCGCTGGTGATTATTGTTAACGTTCTTTCCGATATTTTGGGTGCCATGGCCAACCCGCTGAAGCATAAGGAATGGTATGCCTTACGATAGCGTATACAGTGAAAAGCGCACGCCCGGTGCGCTACGTACCGTGTGGCGTAAATTCTATGGTGACACCACGGCAATGATCGGCCTGTACGGTTGTGCAGGTCTGGTATTGGTGTGTGTATTAGGCTCGTGGTTTGCGCCTTATGGTATCGATCAGCAGTTCCTTGGCTATCAGCTGCTGCCGCCATCGTGGTCACGGTACGGTGAAGTCTCGTTCTTCCTTGGCACTGACGATCTCGGGCGCGACGTATTAAGCCGCCTGTTAAGCGGCGCGGCCCCAACGGTAGGCGGCGCATTTGTGGTGACCTTTGCGGCGACGATCTGCGGTCTGGCGCTGGGCATTTTTGCCGGTTCCACTCGCGGACTGCGATCCGCGGTGCTGAACCACATTCTTGACACCCTGCTCTCCATTCCGTCGTTACTGCTGGCGATTATCGTCGTGGCTTTTGCCGGCCCGCATCTCACGCATGCCATGTTTGCCGTCTGGCTGGCTATTCTGCCGCGCATGGTGCGTTCGGTTTACAGCCTGGTGCATGACGAGCTGGAGAAAGAGTATGTCGTTGCCGCGCGTCTCGACGGCGCGACGACGCTCAACATTTTGTGGTTCGCCGTGCTGCCTAACATCGCGTCGGGCCTGGTCACAGAGATCACGCGCGCGCTGTCGATGGCGATTCTGGACATCGCAGCGCTGGGCTTTCTCGACCTCGGCGCGCAGTTACCCTCTCCGGAATGGGGAGCGATGCTCGGCGATGCGCTGGAGCTGATTTACGTTGCGCCCTGGACGGTCATGCTGCCGGGGGCGGCCATTATGATAAGCGTTCTGCTCGTCAACCTGCTAGGCGACGGGATCCGCCGGGCGATCATTGCGGGGGTGGAATAATGCCTTTACTTGATATCCGCAACCTCACCATCGAATTCAAGACCAGCGAAGGCTGGGTTAAAGCCGTCGACCGGGTCAGCATCACCCTGAGTGAAGGCGAGATCCGCGGGCTGGTGGGCGAATCGGGGTCCGGCAAGAGCCTGATCGCAAAAGCCATTTGCGGCGTGGCGAAGGACAACTGGCGCGTCACCGCTGACCGTATGCGCTTCGACGATATCGATCTGCAACGCCTCTCCCCTCGCGAGCGACGCAAGCTGGTGGGCCATAACGTTTCGATGATTTTTCAGGAGCCGCAATCCTGTCTCGATCCTTCCGAGCGCGTGGGCAAACAACTGATGCAGAATATCCCTGGCTGGACCTACAAAGGCCGGTGGTGGCAACGGGTTGGCTGGCGCAAGCGCCGCGCCATTGAGCTGCTGCACCGCGTCGGGATAAAAGATCATAAAGATGCAATGCGCAGTTTCCCTTACGAACTGACCGACGGCGAGTGTCAGAAGGTGATGATTGCTATCGCCCTGGCAAATCAGCCGCGTCTGTTGATTGCTGATGAACCGACCAACGCGATGGAGCCAACCACGCAGGCGCAAATTTTCCGTCTGCTGACCCGGCTTAACCAGAACAACAACACCACAATTTTGCTGATCAGCCACGACCTGCAGATGCTCAGCAAGTGGGCGGATAAAATCGACGTGATGTACTGCGGGCAGACGGTAGAAACCGCGTTCAGCGAAGACTTGATCACGACCCCGCACCATCCGTATACCCAGGCGCTGATCCGCGCGATACCGGATTTTGGCAGCGCCATGCCGCACAAAAGCCGCCTTAACACGCTGCCCGGCGCCATCCCTTTACTGGAATCACTGCCGATCGGCTGTCGTCTGGGGCCGCGTTGTCCCTATGCTCAGCGCAAATGCATTGAAACGCCAAGGCTCACCGGCACCAAAAACCACCTTTACGCCTGTCATTTCCCGCTGAACATGGAGAGAGAGTGAAATGGTCGAAACTTTGCTGGAAGTTCGCAACCTGAGTAAGACCTTTCGCTACCGGACAGGACTGTTCCACCGCCAGACGGTGGAGGCGGTTAAGCCGTTGAGTTTTACGCTGCGTGAAAAACAGACGCTGGCGATCATCGGTGAGAACGGTTCGGGGAAATCGACGCTGGCGAAAATGCTCGCCGGGATGATTGAGCCGACCGGCGGTGAAGTGCTGATTGACGATCATCCCCTGGCGTTTGGCGACTACTCTTTTCGCAGTCAGCGGATCCGCATGATATTCCAGGACCCGTCAACCTCGCTCAACCCGCGCCAGCGGATCTCGCAGATCCTGGATTTCCCGCTGCGCCTGAATACCGATCTGGAACCCGAAGCGCGGCGCAAACGCATTGTTGAAACCTTGCGGCTGGTGGGGCTGCTGCCTGACCACGTAAGCTATTACCCACACATGCTGGCGCCCGGCCAGAAACAGCGTCTCGGGCTTGCGCGCGCCCTAATTCTGCGCCCGAAAGTGATCATCGCCGACGAGGCGCTGGCCTCGCTGGATATGTCGATGCGTTCGCAGTTAATTAACCTGATGCTGGAATTGCAGGAAAAACAGGGTATCTCTTATATCTACGTCACCCAGCATCTCGGGATGATGAAGCATATCAGCGATCAGGTGCTGGTGATGCACCAGGGCGAGGTTGTCGAGCGCGGCAGTACGGCAGATGTTCTGGCCTCCCCGCTGCATGACCTAACAAAACGGCTGATCGCCGGGCATTTTGGTGAAGCACTGACGGCAGATGCGTGGAGAAAAGACCGTTAAGGACGCGGATCCGTATTCCAGGTATCAGGTTAAATAGTATTGTTCTGCAAGATAAGGATTAAATAGTCGGTTTTGGCTATTTAATCCTTTTAGCCGCGTCTCCATCCCTGCTCCATATATAAACCAATTTAAATCAACAATTCTTCTCCAGAATAACAGGTCTTTGCTAAGGAGAAGAAATGAACCGCACTACTTATTTTTTAAAATACATCGAGTATTTAATCAGAAAAAGCCGTTCTTTTTTTATGACAGATCTGCATTTTCATACCGTGAAGCTCAGAAAAAGATCAGGAAAAAAACCTGATATTAAATCACCTACTACGCTGAGTGAAAAAATATGCCATCGACTGGTTTATGACCATAATAATTTCTACACACTGCTTGCCGATAAACTCGCCGTTCGGGAATACGTAGCCGCGAGAACACAACGGGTAAAGACGGTGCCATTAATCGGGGTATACAGCAAATTTTCTCATATTGATTTCTCTAAACTGCCCAATAAATTTGTTCTTAAATGCAATCATGACAGTGGTAGCACAATAATATGTGACAACAGAGAGCGATTTAACTACAGGCAAGCGGGAAAGAAACTGAACCTCGCGTTAAAGAAAAATTTGTATTACACCACGCGAGAATGGCAGTACAAAAACATCAATCCCCTTATTCTGTGCGAACCCTATATCGATCTTTTCCATGAAGCGGACAGGAACACCACACCGGAAATGTTACGTATTCACTGTTTTCACGGCGTTGCACACTATGTTGAAGCTGATTTTACGGATGATAACGGCAGAGATTTTATCAATGTCTACGACCGACACTGGAATTTACAACCTTTCCAGATGGAATATCCTAATACGCCGGTTGAGCCAGGCGAACCGGGAATGTTCCGACAGGCATTGCTTGCCGCTCAGGAGCTGGCTGATGGCATTGACTACTGCCGCATTGACCTCATGCTAAAAAGAGATGAAATTTACTTTAGTGAAATAACATTAAGTCCGAAGCGTGGCAAACTGAAAATTACCCCACTGGAATGGGATAAGAAACTAGGTGCTATATGGCATTTGCCACTATTGGCGGGCAGGCGAAACTAACCTCCCGCCTGCACTCAGGAATCGGGCCAGGTCAGTTTAAATATGGAGTGGTTTTGCTTTGATAAGGTATAAGTTACATCCCCACCATGGGCCAGCATGATGGCTTTTACCACCGATAAGCCTAAGCCACATCCTTCAGGATTCAGCGCTCTTGCGCCATTATCTCGCTGAAAAGGTTGAAATAAAAAATCTTGGAACTCCTCCGGGATACCCGGTCCGCCATCCTGAATAAGAATATAATTGCCTTTATCAGACACGCCGTTTTTCACGATGAGTGTCCGCGAGGATGAATAGTGTATTGCGTTGTCAAACAGAACGGCCAGACACTGGTTGATCCGTATCGGATCGAACAGACAACGCTGCTCCCTCAACGCTATCTGTAAGGTAAAATGATTACGTTTAAACTCGGGCATAAACGTATCAAGCGCGTCCTGTATTGTACTTTTGAGATCCGTTCTGGATTTGGACAACGTGTAACCCGCCCCGCCATCGGAACTGACTACCCGAAGATCTTCAATCAGGCGGGTTAACCCTTCGGTCTGCCTGAGAAGATTATTAAAAAGTACCGGTTCCGGTTTAAAAACGCCGTCTACCAGCCCCTGAAGTCGCCCGCGTAAAATCGTGACCGGCGTTCTGAGTTCATGGGCAATGGCGGCATTCCAGGATTTCCGCTGTATATCCAGCGTCTGCAGTTTCTCCGCCATTTCATTGAAATCCGAGACCAGATGATTAACCTCGCCCAGACTTGAACTGGCACAATAAGCCCGGGCGTCCAGTTGGCCCTGCGAAATTTTTTTCAGGCTGGACGCGACCGCGTTTAGCGGGGTGAGTATTCGCGCGGAGAGTTTGATCGTTAAAAAAATCGCAAATGCCAGACTGATTATTGTAGCGGTCCCAATCCACACCCAGTCCCATAGGGTCATCTGCTCGTCTTCCCCCGCAGCAGCGCCGCCGGGGAGGTGATCCAGAATAAAGGAGTAAAAAAACCAGGAGCCCAGTATGGAAATGGCAATTATCGTAAACGTCAGCAATAACATATACGTTAAGATCTGACGACTCAGGACAGACTCTCTGTTCATTTTTTCTCCCCAAGCCGGTAACCCATGCCCCTGATGCTCTCAGGAACGCCATAAAGACCTGCGAGCTCAAGTTTTTTACGCAGCTTGCTCATATGGCTATCTACTGTTCTGTCGAGGGTATCGCCTTCCGGCAGACAGGCGTTGAGCAGCTCTTCGCGGGAGCAGACCTTTCGCGGATATCTGACCAGATAAGTAAGAAGCTTAAATTCCGTCGTCGTTAACACAGGGGAGACCACCTCAGGACCCACGGTAACCTCAACGTAGAAATCATCCGGATAAACCGTCAAAAAAGACGTCCTGAGAGGCGCGGCTCCCGCCTGCTGAATAGTGGGTTTGGTTCTGCGCAGCACCGCTTCAACCCGCGCGACGACTTCAGAAGGGTTAAATGGCTTGATAACGTAATCATCCGCGCCAAGCCTCAGCCCCATGAGTTTATCTACATCCTGATCGAGGGCAGAAACCATAATAACGGGCACGGAGCTTTCCTGACGAAGCGTCGTGAGGACGCTCCAGCCGTCGCATACGGGTAGATGAATGTCCAGCAAGATAAGATCCGGTTTATGAAGGCGATTGAGCGCTATCGCCTGCTCGCCCTGTCGGGCCCTCAACGTTTTCATCCCTGAACGCTCTAAGTAACTCATCAGTATTTCAGCAATTTCGTCTTCATCTTCAACAACAAGGATTAGAGTATTTTTGTTCATTTTATCTCCGCGGGTGAAATCCCTTTGAGCACGCTATCAGATATCTTTAGCACAATAAGACACAGCCTCCGGGAAAAAGTGCCGTGGTCATGAAAATTTCCAGTACTAATTTAAATGTCCGGCTACGCCTCCACACAGCGTACATATTCCGTCAATAAAGACTCGACAATACCTGGCCAGAATAGCTATTCGGGCACCCCCATTTGTCCCCGAATGATGCATATTAACCCTGCCGTAATAAGGCTTTCTGAATCTGGCTGAGACAATGAACATAGAATTTTCGAAATGTTTCTCTACTAAGAAAATTGGGATATATACTCTGTTCCTGCTGCTGTCATGGGGATTACTTTATACCTGGCTGGTGTTGATGCATAAAATGGATGAAAAAGTCGCCGCGACGCTACCCTCTTCTCCCATTATCTATGGATGCATGGCTTTGTCAGTTGTCTCTTTGATAATACAAAATAGAGCAGGCGCATTCACTGAATTACTTGTCATCGCCTTCTGGCTAATGGTGATTTTTATTTATCTCATTTTTACGTTCAATGTGCTATTGAACGCCGCACCTGATTTCAACGATCTGGTGTTTTACTACGAATGCTACTTAATTATCTTCTTTTGCGGTTCACCGTTGTACCTCATTATGAGGATGATTTGAACAACCACGTTGTTGCGCTCCACACTCTCTCCATAAAACTGCCATTTCCGCTAAACAGGCGAGTTGTAGACTCTCTGTCAATCCATATTGCTCAAAATACACTCACTTAAATAGCCTGATACCAGTTACCTACAATGATTAACCTTAATAACAAATGTCGTTTACCAGATACTGCCATTCTCGCGTGTAAGACGCTTAACGCCGCACTGTATGGACTGATGGTTTTCTGTATGTGGATGTTCGCGACAAATCTTGATGACGCACCGCAGCTTCTTGAGAAATTTTCGCAGCTCAGGGATATCGGTAAACGTGTATCAACCGATGACGAAATTCACGTAGCTGGACGTTAATTTAATGCCTCATTTTTTTATTGAACGCCCCGTATTCGCCTGGGTAGTGGCGCTTTTTATCGTCCTGACGGGTGTCCTGTCTATCCCTCGGTTGCCGGTTGCGCAGTATCCAGCGGTGGCACCGCCTGGGATCATTATTTCTGTCACTTACCCGGGGGCCAGCCCCGATATCATGAATACGTCTGTGGTGTCGCTCATTGAGCGTGAAATATCGGGCGTAGATAATTTGCTCTATTTCGAATCATCCAGCGACACAACCGGTTCTGCATCTATTACCGTGACTTTCAAGCCCGGCACAGACATTAAGCTGGCGCAGATGGATCTTCAGAACCAGATCAAGATTGTTGAGCCACGTTTACCGCAGGCGGTCAGGCAAAATGGTATCAATGTCGAGGCAGCCAATTCCGGATTTTTAATGATGGTGGGGTTGAAATCCACAACCGGGAAATTTGAGGAAGCGGATTTAAGTGATTATTTCTCCCGCAATGTCAGTGACGAGCTGCGCCGTGTTCCGGGTGTAGGAAAAGTTCAGCTGTTTGGTGGCGAAAAAGCGCTGCGCATCTGGCTGGACCCAATGCAACTGCACAGCTACGGGCTTTCGGTGAGCGATGTCCTTACCGCTGTAGGCCAGCAAAATGCCCTTGTTTCGCCGGGTAAAACGGGAGATGAACCGGCATCTGCAGGGCAAGGCGTAACCTATCCCATTACTGTGCAAGGGCAACTCACTTCTGTAGAGGCTTTCAGAAACATTACCCTAAAATCAGATGCGTCTGGCGCAAGGCTGAAACTATCCGACGTTGCGCGGATTGAGTCTGGCCTGCAAAGTTACGCTTTCGGTATCCGCGAAAATGGTGTGCCTGCAACGGCTGCGGCAATCCAGTTGTCGCCAGGCGCCAATGCGATGAGCACGGCGTCAGGCGTTCGTGCACGTATCGACGAACTTTCACAGGTGTTGCCGGAAGGAATGGCGTTTACGGTTCCCTTCGATACCGCACCTTTTGTAAAGCTGTCCATCATAAAGGTAGTGCAAACATTTGTGGAAGCGATGGTCCTTGTCTTCCTCGTTATGTTGCTGTTTTTGCACAAAATACGTTGTACGCTTATCCCCGCGATTGTTGCCCCCGTCGCGCTGCTGGGCACCTTTACGGTGATGCTATTCAGTGGATACTCGATCAATATTCTGACTATGTTTGGCATGGTGCTGGCGATAGGGATTATCGTGGATGACGCCATTGTGGTCGTGGAGAACGTTGAACGGCTGATGGAAGAAAAAAATCTTTCCCCGCGCGACGCTACCCGGGAGGCCATGCATGAAATTACTCCGGCAATTATAGGGATCACGCTGGTACTTACCGCCGTCTTTATACCTATGGGTTTTGCTGAAGGATCCGTCGGAATTATTTATCGGCAATTTTGTATTTCCATGGCGGTGTCCATTTTGTTGTCGGCATTTCTTGCCCTCACGCTTACCCCCGCGCTATGTGCGACGTTACTTAAGCCCCATAGCGCGCAAAAGCACGGCGGAGGCAAGTTCGCGGTAAGGTTTAACACCCGTTTTCATACCCTTACAACGTGGTACGAATCTGGGCTGGGTGCGGTTCTGAGACGAACTGGCCGAATGCTGCTCCTGTATATTGCACTTTGTGCTGCGTTGTTTTTTGGATTGTCTTCATTGCCCTCATCCTTTCTGCCTGACGAAGATCAGGGCTATTTTATGTCTTCTATCCAACTTCCCTCTGATGCCACGATGCAGCGCACCCTGAAAGTGGTAAAAACGTTTGAACAGGAAATTGCGACCCGACCGGATATTGAAAGCAACATTATGATCCTGGGGTTTGGGTTCGCTGGATCAGGGCCGAATTCGGCCATGGCGTTCACCACGCTGAAGGACTGGAAAGAAAGGCAGGGTTCTACAGCACAGGATGAAGCCGACCATATGCAGGCCAGCATGGAAGACGTCTCAGATGCCGTTACGATGAGCCTGCTCCCGCCTGCCATATCGGATATGGGCACCTCTTCGGGCTTCACCTGGTATCTGCAGGACAGAGCGGGTCTGGGCTACAAGGCTTTGAAGAAAGCGGCCGATGCACTGGTGCTGAAAGCGAATCAGCGCCCTTAACTGAGTGACGTGTATATCGACGGCCTCCCGGAAGGAACTAACCTTGCGCTTAACATTGACCGGGAAAAAGCGGAAGCACTGGGCGTCTCATTTGATGAAATCAACCAGACGCTCTCCGTCACCATGGGTTCAAACTACGTTAATGACTATGCGAACAACGGACGTGTTCAGCAGGTGATTATTCAGGCCGATGCGCCTTATCGAATGCAACCTGAGCAGATCCTGACATTATCGGTTAAAAACCGCCAGGGTCAGATGGTGCCAGTGTCAACATTTGCGACGATTTCCTGGAACGTTGCACCACAACAATTAACGCGTTATCAAGGATATTCTGCTATCCGCATTACCGGCAGTGCAGCTACAGGTGAATCCAGCGGTACCGCAATGAAAGTCATGGAGAATTTGTCCCGGGATTTACCTCAGGGCATGGCTGGAGAATGGGCCGGGAGTTCATTGCAGGAGATAAAATCTCAGTCGCAGCTCCCGGGTCTGATCGTCCTGTCGATACTGGTCGTGTTTATGGTGCTCGCCGCCTTGTATGAGAGCTGGTCAATACCCTTCGCAGTCATGCTGGTGGTTCCATTGGGACTTATCGGAGCAGTCGTGGCTGTGTCCGTTGCCGGCATGACAAATGATGTTTTCTTTAAAGTCGGTCTTATTACCCTGATAGGCCTGTCCGCCAAGAACGCCATATTGATTGTGGAGTTTGCACGGCAGTTGCACCGTCAAGGGCTCCCCCTCCTGGCGGCAACGATACAGGCCGCAAGCCAGCGCCTGCGCCCTATTCTGATGACATCGTTAGCCTTTACGTTGGGGGTGGTTCCCTTAATGCTGGCCAGTGGCGCTAGTAACAGTACACAACACGCCATCGGCACCGGCGTATTTGGCGGCATGATTAGCGGTACGCTTCTCGCGATCTTCTTCGTCCCGGTGTTCTTTATTGTCATCGCGCGTTTCTTAGAAAGCGCGAGGAAAGGTTAAAAAGGGTAACTATCGTGAGGGATCGCGCATCCGCGCTGGTTGGATGAGGTGAAGCTGCTGCCGGGTGATATACTGGACGAATGCTGAAATTTTGAACCCGCGCCTCACCTTCTGGGGCATTCGTCTCTGGAGATCGGCGAGAAATATCGTGACACATGGGGCTGTGAGTGGGCTATAATTTCGAGCTAATTTCGAATGATTTTGAAATACTGCCTGTAACGCTATGAATTACAAGGCAAAATAAGCAATGAATATAAGGATTAAAGCTATGGGTTTTCTTTCCGGTAAGCGCATTCTGGTTACTGGCGTAGCCAGCAAACTGTCCATCGCATACGGCATCGCACAGGCTATGCATCGCGAAGGCGCTGAGCTGGCGTTCACCTACCAGAACGACAAGCTGAAAGGCCGCGTTGAAGAGTTTGCCGCGCAGCTGGGTTCCAGCATTGTTCTGGAATGCGACGTTGCACAAGACGAAAGCATTGATGGCATGTTTGCTGAACTTGCAAAAACGTGGGAGAAGTTTGACGGTTTCGTTCACTCCATCGGCTTCGCGCCTGGCGATCAGCTGGACGGCGACTACGTTAACGCGGTAACCCGTGAAGGTTTCAAAATCGCGCACGACATCAGCTCCTACAGCTTCGTGGCGATGGCGAAAGCCTGTCGTACCATGCTGAACCCAGGCTCTGCCCTGCTGACTCTGTCCTACCTGGGCGCAGAGCGCGCTATCCCTAACTACAACGTGATGGGTCTGGCTAAAGCCTCTCTGGAAGCCAACGTGCGCTATATGGCGAACGCGATGGGTCCTGAAGGCGTGCGCGTCAACGGTATCTCCGCTGGCCCAATCCGCACCCTGGCCGCTTCCGGCATCAAAGATTTCCGTAAAATGCTGGCACATTGCGAAGCGGTTACGCCAATTCGTCGTACCGTTACCATTGAAGATGTGGGTAACTCTGCAGCATTCCTGTGCTCTGACCTCTCCGCGGGTATCTCCGGCGAAGTGGTTCACGTTGACGGCGGTTTCAACATCGCGGCAATGAACGAGCTGGAAATTAAATAAGCTGTCACTCTCTTCCCGTCAGGGAAGAGAGTTCTCTCTCCCGCCCTGCCCGTCGTTATTCCGTTCTGCTATTTGTTATCACCTAACAATATTTTTCCCCTCACCCACCTTACGCCAGGATATTGATCGCCCTTTTGAGATCAAGGAACGCCCATGGAACAGCGCCGTTTTTCCGGCAAAGGCCACTGGTATCACGAGACCCAGTCTAATCATTCGCAGTCGGATGTGCTGCCTCTGGTGCCCGAAGCCGCTAACGTCGACGACCGTTTTTTGCTTGACTTAGCGCTCCCTGACGCGATTGCGCTCGCCGCTCAGGGCTGGTTAGCCCCGGCCAGAGCCTTATGTCACCAGCTGTTCCCGCTGGATACGCCGGTCAACCGGCTGCGAACCCTTAGCGCCTATGACCGGTTGAGCACGGCGCTGACGGTCGCGCAAGCCTGTGGCGTGCAGCGCCTCTGTAACCACTACGCCGCCCTGCTCGCACCGCTTCCCGGCCCGGACTCTTCCCGCGAAAGTAACCGACGCCTCGCCCAAATCACCCAGTACGCCCGCCAGCTTGCCAGTTCTCCCGACGTGATCGGCGATAAGGCCCTGCTGCAGCTCGATGAAGTGGGCCTGACGGTGCATGACATCGTGTTAATCAACCAGATAATCGGCTTTATCGGTTTTCAGGCGCGCACCGTGGCGGTGTTTCAGGCGGCGCTTGGCCATCCCGTGCGGTGGCTGCCCGGGCATCATATATCGCCCCATACGGTGCCCGCGCACATCCAGGTATGGGTCTCCCTGTTACCCGCTGTCGAGTTGCGTTATGCCAGCCCCGAACAACGCCGCTCACTTGCGCGCTGGCAGGCGGAAACGGCGCTCGGACCGCTGGTTACGGTGCTTTGCCACGAGCCTGCACTGCTCGACAGGTTGGGCGACATCCTGACCACGCTTCCGGACCAGGCCGAGCCGGATTTCCCGGCGCTCACCAAGGCGGTGGCGCTGCTGAACAGCTCGCCGGATCGCTTTAGCGCCGCGCATTTAACCGCGCTGGGAGAGAGCGGGTTGCCTCATAGCGTAACGCTGAACCTGCTGATACGCAGCGCGTTTTATGGCTGGCTGGACCGCCTTCGCATCGCGCTCGGTCAGGAGGAATAACCTTACTCATTACCCAAAGAGCGCTTGCTGTAGCAGTGAGATTCGCGTAAAACTGTCAGCCGCTCAATGGCTACGAAAATAGAACATTATGTTTCAGGACAACCCGCTGCTAGCGCAGCTTAAACAGCAACTGCATTCCCAGACGCCGCGTGCAGAAGGGGTCGTAAAAGCCACGGAAAAGGGCTTTGGCTTCCTTGAAGTTGACGGTCAGAAAAGCTACTTCATTCCGCCTCCGCAGATGAAGAAAGTGATGCATGGCGACCGCATTTCAGCCGTCATTCATACTGAAAAGGAACGGGAATCCGCCGAGCCGGAAGCACTCATCGAACCGTTCCTGACGCGTTTCGTTGGCAAGGTTCACAAGAAAGACGATCGTCTTTCCATCGTGCCGGATCACCCTCTGCTCAAAGATGCCATCCCGTGCCGTGCCGAGCGTGGCGTTGAGCATGATTTTAAAGAAGGTGACTGGGCCGTGGCTGAAATGCGCCGTCATCCTCTGAAAGGCGATCGCGGTTTTTACGCGGAGCTGACCCAGTTCATCACCTACGGCGACGATCATTTCGTGCCGTGGTGGGTAACGCTGGCGCGCCATAATCTTGAAAAAGAAGCACCAGACGGCGTGGCGACCGACATGCAGGATGAAGGTCTGGCGCGTCGCGATCTGACGGCCCTGGATTTTGTCACCATCGACAGCGCCAGCACCGAAGATATGGACGATGCCCTGTTTGCGGAAGAAGCGGCAGACGGCAAACTGCATCTGACCGTCGCCATTGCCGACCCGACCGCGTGGATTGTCGAAGGCAGCAAGCTGGACGAAATGGCGAAAGTGCGCTCATTCACCAACTACCTGCCGGGCTTTAATATCCCTATGCTGCCGCGCGAACTCTCAGACGACCTCTGTTCGCTGCGTCCGCATGAAGTCCGCCCGGTGCTTGCCTGCCGCATGACGATTGCTGCGGACGGTACCATAGAAGACGATATTGAATTCTTCTCCGCGACCATCGAATCGAAAGCCAAACTCGCCTACGACAATGTCTCCGACTGGCTGGACATCACCGGCAACTGGACGCCAGACAGCGAGGCCATCGCCACGCAAATCCGCCTGCTGCACCGCGTCTGCCTGAACCGCAGCGAATGGCGTAAAACCCATGCGCTGGTGTTCAAAGACCGTCCGGATTATCGCTTTGTACTCGGCGAGAAAGGCGAAGTGCTGGATATCGTGGCAGAGCCGCGCCGCATTGCGAACCGCATCGTTGAAGAGGCGATGATTTCGGCCAACATCTGTGCCGCCCGCATCCTGCGCGATAAGTTAGGCTTTGGTATCTATAACGTGCATACTGGTTTTGATCCGGCGAATACCGACGCGCTGGCGGCGCTGCTGAAAACGCATGACGTGCATGTCGATCCTGAAGAAGTCCTGACCCTGCCGGGCTTCTGCAAACTGCGCCGCGAACTCGATGCCCAGCCGTCTGGCTTCCTTGACAGCCGCATTCGCCGCTTCCAGTCGTTTGCTGAAATCAGCACCGAACCGGGTCCGCACTTCGGGCTGGGCCTTGAGGCCTACGCGACCTGGACCTCCCCAATCCGTAAGTACGGCGATATGGTGAACCACCGTCTGCTGAAGGCCATCATCAAAGGGGAATCCATCGCGCGTCCTCAGGATGAAACCACGCTGCAGATGGCCGAGCGCCGCCGCCTGAACCGTATGGCAGAACGCGACGTTGGTGACTGGCTGTATGCCCGTTTCCTGAACGACAAAGCTGGCACCGATACCCGCTTCCCGGCGGAGATCATTGATATCAGCCGCGGTGGTATGCGCGTGCGTCTGGTGGATAACGGAGCCGTCGCCTTCATTCCTGCGCCGTTCCTGCATGCAGTGCGTGATGAACTGGTTTGCAGCCAGGAAAATGGCACCGTGCAGATTAAAGGGGAAACGGTTTACAAAGTCACGGATGTGATCGATGTAAACATCGCGGAAGTCCGTATGGAAACCCGCAGCGTTATCGCGCGCCCTGTCGCTTGATAAGCCGTTAAAATGTCGGCCGTTTCCTTTTCGGGAAGGCCGGCATTTTTTTCGCCCGTCGCACGTCGCAAAATCATCTTTTTTTCTGACTATTTTCCCTGCCCATCCGCCAAAACCCGCAAGAATTATCTACAGTAAAAGAGCACCGACATATTCGGTTACGTGAATTTTTATACGTTATGCACTCTTTTTGCTCAAACCCGTTTTAATATCAGAAAAGTGGAAAAAACAACCACTTCACCTCGGTTTTAACGCTGTTCAACGACGGAATAGTCGACTGCATATGAATAGTTTTTGCGCTAACGTGCAGCTGCGGGAGAAAACATGATGGACGATCTGGAGCAAAACTTGCTGTTTCGTTACATGGGCACGCACAGCCCCTGGTGGAGGCTAACGGCTGACAGCAATGCGCTGCATCTGGCGGCCAGCGAAAGCGCCGATATAACGCAGGTGGTTGCGCTGGATGATGAGCAGGCAGAACTGATCCGCCAGTTGACCGTTATTACCTCCAGTATATCAATGACGCTCTCGCTGTACGGCGTGGACGTTCCGGTTCACCTTGTGGGCCGTAAAATCAATAAACATGAGTGGGCCGGCACGGCGTCTGCCTGGAACGACACCCCTTCGGTCGCGCGCGATCTCGCGCAGGGTCTCTCTTTTGCTGAGCAGGTTGTCTCGGAGGCCAACTCCGTCATTGTTATTCTCGATCAGCACGGCAATATTCAGCGCTTCAACCGGTTGAGCGAAGAGTACACCGGCCTGAAAGAACAAGAAGTGATTGGCCAGAACGTCTTCAAGCTGTTTATGAGCCGTAGCGAAGCGGCGGCGTCAAAGCGCAATATTTCAGGGTTCTTTCGTAACGGCAGCTCCTATGAAGTGGAGCGCTGGATTAAAACCCGCAAGGGGCAACGGCTGTTTCTCTTCAGGAACAAATTCGTTCACAGCGGCAGCGGGAAAAATGAAATTTTCCTTATCTGTTCCGGCACGGATATTACCGAGGAGCGCCGCGCCCAGGAGCGTCTGCGCGTGCTGGCGAATACCGACACCATCACCGGTTTACCGAACCGCAATGCCATTCATGAACTCATCTCCGATGCCATCAACGCGCGCGGCGATACGCAGGTTGGCATCGTGTACCTCGATCTTGATAACTTCAAAAAGGTAAACGATGCCTATGGCCACATGTTTGGCGATCAGCTGTTACAGGCCGTCGCCCTGGCGATTTTAAGTTGTCTGGATGAAGGCCAAACCCTGGCCCGACTCGGCGGTGATGAATTTATCGTTATGGCCTCTGACACCTCGCAAAGTTCGCTGGAGGCGATGGCATCGCGCATTTTAACGCGCTTACGCCAACCGTTCCGCATCGGCTTAATCGAAGTCTATACCGGCTGTTCTTTAGGGATCGCCCTCGCCCCGCAGCACGGCACCGACCGGGAAAGCGTCATTCGCAACGCCGATACCGCAATGTACACCGCTAAAGAGAGCGGCCGCGGCAAGTTCTGCGTCTTCTCGCCGGAGATGAACCAACGCGTGTTTGAATATCTGTGGCTGGATACCAACCTGCGTAAAGCGCTGGATAATGACCAGTTGCTGATCCATTACCAGCCGAAAATGACCTGGCGCGGCGAAGTCAGAAGCCTGGAAGCGCTGGTACGCTGGCAGTCTCCCGAGCGCGGGCTGATCCCCCCGATGGAGTTTATCTCTTACGCCGAAGAGTCTGGTTTGATCGTGCCGCTTGGCCGCTGGGTGATGCTGGACGTAGTCCGTCAGGTCGCGAAATGGCGCGATAAAGGCATCAACCTGCGCGTGGCGGTCAACGTCTCTGCTCGCCAGCTGGCCGACCAGACGATCTTTAGCGATTTAAAGCAGGCGCTGAGCGACCTTAACTTTGAATACTGTCCCATCGACGTTGAGTTGACCGAAAGCTGTTTGATTGAAAATGAAGAGCTGGCGCTCTCCGTCATTCAGCAGTTTAGCCAGCTCGGCGCGCAGATCCATCTGGATGACTTTGGCACCGGGTACTCCTCCCTCTCGCAGCTGGCGCGCTTCCCAATCGATGCCATCAAGCTGGACCAGTCTTTTGTACGGGATATTCATAAGCAGTCGATCTCTCAGTCGCTGGTCAGAGCGATTGTAGCCGTCGCGCAGGCGTTAAATTTGCAGGTCATCGCGGAAGGGGTGGAAAGTGCGAAAGAAGACGCCTTTCTCACGAAGAATGGCGTCAACGAGCGGCAGGGTTTTCTCTTTGCGAAGCCTATGCCCGCAGCCGCATTCGAGCGATGGCTAAAACGTTATCAGGCGCGACACATGCGTTAGCTGGCTTTACGCAGCCCTGCCGCCTGGTGGCGGTTTTGCAGCATCACCAGACGCTCCATGTAGGCGATATCTTTCGGCTCAAGGCAAAATGCCGCGTCGACCCAGTCCTCTGTGATATCCATCAGCTCGCTTCGTGGAAGCTGTAAAACGCGGGTGCGGGCACGAAGCATAGCCCGTACGCCGTTCAGCTTCGGCTGGAGCGTGTCGATGAAGGTGCGAACGGAGACGTAGCTCTGGCCAGGTTCGAACAGCAGATCGACTAACCCCTGCTGCTCATACCATTCCGCCGTGTGAGACTCGCCCTTATAAATCAGCTCCTCCGCCAGCTTCATGCCTGCACGACGCGCCACGAGGGAGTACCCCCCCATGCCAGGGAACAGGTTAAACGCAATCTCGGGGAAGCCTAAGCGCGCATCGCGTTGGGCCAGGACGAAATGGTGCGCGAGCGCGGCTTCAAATCCACCGCCCAGTGCGCTCCCTTCTACCATCGCCAGCGATATTGCGCCCGTATCAAACCCCCGTGAGGCGGCGTGAACGCAATCCACGCAGGCGCGGGCGTAGGAACGCAATGCTTCCCGACGCCCGTTTTGCAGGCATTCCACGAAGAACTGCAGATCGCCCCCTGCGTTGTACATATCAGGCACGAGGGAACCGGTCACCCAAAAGTCGACCACAAACCCCGACTGGCGAACCAGCCAGGAGAGATTCATGATCTCTTCTATCAGCGCATGGTTAAAACAGGGGCGTGGCTGCGCCCGCAACATCATCCATACGGTGCGACGCTCCTCCTCGTAATAGCCTGCCAGTTGCGTGAAACGTTCAGTATCGGTAAACAGTGTACAGGTAGCCTGGTTGATAACTGTCATAGTCTGAATCCTCATAGAATAAAGCGCCTTGCGCGCAGTTTTAGACTAATCCACGCATTCAACCCCCTGTATGTGGGCACAGAAATTTATCACTTTCATTTATGTAATTTGGTTAGTGCATTTTTTCCCTTCTCTTTTGAGCCTATTTTCTGCATCATTGAAAATATTAACTTTTCGCTTCCGGGGTGGGATTATGGCTAACATTGATGTGCTGACCGTGGCACAACGTATTGATACTGTGCTGGATATTCTGGTTGCTGGCGATTACCACTCCGCGATCCGTAATCTTGAGATCTTAAAAGCGGAGTTATTAGCACAGAAAGGCACGGAGACCGCATCACAAAACCCTCAACCTAAAGCCCCGTGGGAAGTGTAGCCACGGCGTTTCTGATCCCGTTTCATTTTTGTATTGGATGCTATGAATTCTCGACAACAAATCATTTTGCAGATGGTCATCGATCAGGGACGCGTGAGCGTGGTCGATCTCGCGAAAACCACCGGTGTTTCCGAAGTCACAATCCGTCAGGATCTTAACCTTCTCGAAAAGCAGAGCTACCTGCGTCGTGCCCACGGCTATGCCGTCCCGCTGGACAGTGAGGACGTCGAAACCCGCATGATGAACAATTATGCCCTTAAGCGCGAGCTGGCGGAGTTTGCGGCATCCCTGGTGAACAACGGCGAAACGGTGTTCATTGAAAACGGCAGCAGTAATGCCCTGCTGGCGCGCACGCTGGCTGAGCAGAAAGACGTAACGATTATTACCGTCAGCAGCTACATCGCGCATCTGCTGAAGGAAACGCGCTGTGAAGTGATTCTGTTAGGCGGTATCTACCAGAAAAAAAGCGAAAGCATGGTAGGCCCATTGACCCGCCAGTACGTTCAGCAGGTGCATTTCACCAAGGCCTTTATTGGTATCGATGGTTGGCAGCCCGAGACTGGCTTCACCGGCAGAGACATGATGCGTTCTGACGTCGTGAACGCGGTGCTGGAAAAAGAGTGCGAAGCCATCGTGTTGTCTGACAGCTCTAAATTCGGCGCTGTCCATCCCTACACCATGGGCCCGCTGTCGCGCTTTAGCCGGGTGATCACCGACAAACGCCTGAGTGACGAACATCGCCTTCAGCTTGAGCACGCTGGCTTAACGGTCGATATCGTCGACAACGCGCTGTAGTGCCCCCCTTGCGTCCGGTTCCCGGGCGCACGCCCTCGCCTCTGAGATTAATCCTGGTATTTCTTTAAGAGTTTTTACCTGTATAAGCTAAAATAAAGACGTAAAATTAATGTTAGCGATATAACAGGAAGTGACTATCACCTGCGTGATCATGTTAACCCCTGCGCGACCAGCTTTTACGGAAAATGGAATTTAAGTATTCAAATTGACTATACTTAAAAAGCACTTCTTTCCGTGAATCGATAATTCAGGAGAAAGTATTATGACCTTAACCAGCAAGAAATTAGCTGCCGCTGTTCTGGCAATCACTGTAGCAATGTCCCTGAGCGCATGCTCTAACTGGTCTAAACGTGACCGTAACACCGCCATTGGTGCCGGTGCAGGTGCTCTGGGTGGTGCGGTATTAACGGATGGTAGCACGCTGGGTACTTTAGGTGGCGCTGCTGTCGGCGGTGTTATTGGTCACCAGGTAGGCAAATAATCACCATAACGGCTTCTACCCGTATAATTATATATTCTGTACTTTTCAGGTCTGACTTACGCACCTAAAAAAAGAGCCACGGTTTTCGCCGTGGCTCAATTATTTTAGCCTCCCGCCAGTTTGACCTTCATGCCTTTGGCTTCGAGCAAGGATTTAATTAAATCGCGTTTATCGCCCTGGATTTCGATAACTCCGTCTTTCACCGCGCCACCACAGCCGCATTTCTTTTTTAATTCTGCAGCGAGTTTTGCCAGTTCGGCATCGTCGAGATCAATACCTGTGACCAGACATACGCCCTTTCCCTTTCGTCCGCTGGTCTGGCGCTGGATACGCACAATGCCATCCCCCTTCGGGCGCTCGGCTTTCTCGCGTGGCTCATCAATGCGGCCAGTGTCGGTTGAATAGACCAGGCGGCTGTTGGAATCGCTCATTACGCCCCCTTTTTCAACGATGCGTTGATGGCTTTCAGCGTCTGCGCCGGATCCGCTGACTGGGTAACCGGGCGACCAATAACCATATAGTCTACACCTGCGGCCTGCGCCTGTTCGGGCGTCATGATGCGGCGCTGATCGCCTGCCTCACTTCCCGCAGGACGGATACCCGGCGTAACCAGCTTAAATTCACGTCCCAGCTCCGATTTAAAGCGCACGGCTTCCTGCGCCGAACACACGACGCCATCCAACCCACAGCGTTGCGTCAGGCGTGCAAGACGTTCCGCGTGCTCAGCAGGTGACAACGTCACACCCAGGTCGCGCAGGTCTGATGCGTCCATACTGGTCAGTACGGTTACGGCAATCAGCAGCGGCGCGTCTTTGCCAAACGGGAGCAGCGCTTCGCGTGCAGCCGTCATCATCCGCGCCCCGCCTGATGCATGGACATTCACCATCCATACGCCCAGTTCAGCGGCAGCGGCTACGGCGTGGGCAGTTGTGTTCGGGATATCGTGGAATTTCAGGTCGAGGAAGATATCGAAGCCGCGCTGTTGCAGGTCTCGCACGATTTGCGGGCCAAACAGCGTAAACATCTCTTTGCCGACTTTCAGGCGACAGTCGCGGGGATCGATACCGTCGACAAAGGCCAGCGCGGCATCACGGTTGTTGTAATCCAGGGCAACTACAACAGGAGAATCAGTAACTACGCGGGAAGTAGAGGAACTAACAGACGTCATGACCAGCCCTTTTCGTCTATGGGCGCCCAGCGGCGCGGGACAGATAAACGGCGAGCATTCTACCTGCCAGCGGCCAAAAATGACAGGAGCGATTTTTACCCTGCCCGAACACAGACCGCACTGCTGCCTGAATGGGTGTAAAAGCCATTAGTATGTTGTAACTAAAATATGGCCTTTTTAAAAATTACTGCCCGTCAAGACCGCGAATCGGTTTGATGGTTGACCAGGCCCGGCAGGAAGGACAATGCCAGTAGAGTGTGTAGGCGGTAAACCCGCATTTCTGACAGCGATAGCGCGGTTTACTGCGCACCTGCTCGCCAACCATGTCACGCAGCACCATCAGGCTCTCTTTCGCGCGCCCTTCTTCTGCGTCATTGAGGTGGTAGTCCATCAACTTGTGGAAGACGCGCATGGTTGGATGGCGCTGTAACTGACGCGTGATGTACACCTGCGCGGTATCGCTGCCCTCATGCTGCTCGACGATATCGGAAAGCATCAGCTCCGCCGTCGCCCCGGTATTTTCCTCCACGCAGCGACGCAAGAAGGTCACCCATTCATCCTGCTCGCCCAACTGCTGGTAGCATGTCTGGAGCATTTCAAGCGTTTCGCTGACGAGTTCTTTATCCTGATCGATAACCCGCAGCAGGCTCTCCACGGCTTTGGCGTAATCGCCGCTCGCCATAAACACGCGGCCCATCATGATGGAGATGCGCGCGCTGTTGCGATCCGCTGCCGCACCTTTCTTCAGCAACGCCATGGCTTTATCCATGTCGTCGTTACCCATCTGCTGGAGCGCAAGCTCGCAATAGAAATGGGCGATTTCCACGCGCTGCTTGTCTTTACCCAGCTTAACCAGACGCTCGGCGGTGTCGATGGCTTTCTGCCAGTCGCTGGTGGCCTGATAAATCTGCAGCAGCTGTTGAAGCGCGCTGATGCGAAAATCGGTTTCGTCCACCAGCTGCATAAACATGTCTTCGGCACGATCGTACAACCCTGCCGCCATGTAGTCCCGGCCTAACTGCTGAACCGCCAACAAACGCTGGTCATAGGTCAGCGAGGCGCTTTCCATTAAGGTCTGGTGAATTCGAATAGCACGGTCTACTTCCCCGCGAGAGCGGAAAAGGTTACCCAGGGTGAGGTGCGCTTCTACGGTGCCGGTATCCTCTTTGAGCATGTCGAGGAACAGATCTACCGCTTTGTCCTGTTGATTGCTCAGCAGGAAGTTCACCCCCGCAACGTAGTCGCGGGAGAGTCGGTTTGCTTCATCCTGTTTTGTTTGTTGCGCACTTCTGCGGCCCATATACCAGCCATAGGCTGCGGCTACAGGCAAAAGCAGAAACAACAACTCCAGCATATTCGATTATTCCTTGACGACCGGCACACCCGCGCTTTCCGGAATGTCGGTCATGGGCGCAATTTGATGTTCAAGTCGTTTAATTTTACGTTCAGCGCGCGCCAGAGAAACACGAACTTTGAGCCAGAACAGGCCACACACCAGCCAGCCGATGAAGAAACCTGCGGCGAATAGCACGGCCAGCAGGCTTGATACGCGGTACTCGCCCTGCGCCAGCAGATAGTTGAAGGTAACCTGCTGATCGTTTTGTGCACCCAATGTGACTGAAATGACAAAAATCGCCAACACCAGTAAGAAAATGAGTAAATATTTCACATGACTTCCCGTTATGTGGTTCAAGCGAATAAAGTATGTTCAACTCACCGCAATCAGCCTTATAAACTACCATTTTAGTGACGGGCGCGAAACGGAAAAAGTGACGCGCCCTTCATGGATTTATGGGCAAAAAGGGTAATATCAAGCTTCAGACCCCGCTTTGCTCCCTTTCGGCGATTTCTTGCTTCTCTTGCGGCGGTGGCGTAAGCGGCCCGCAGAAGCGTTGGGCAAGCCAGGTGGCCAACGTCACCAGCAACCACGAGATAAGCGTCGCCACCACCAGATCCCGCGGCCAGTGCATGCCAAGCAGTAATCGACTGCCCATCACACCGGTGGCCCAGACCAGTAAAATCGCAATGGTTACCGTCCGCCGGCGCGGCCACAGCAGCCCGACACCAAGCAGTGCCCAACTGGCGGCAAACATGGTATGCCCGGAAGGAAACGCAAATCCCGTCTCTTTCTGCCAGTGTTTACGCAAAAATGCGGGGATATCCTGTTGTTCCACCAGCTGCTCTTTCACCAGCGCAGCGCGATCTTTACGCTTTAAAGTGTAGAACTCATCCACCGGAACATGGTGCGTTTTTTCCAGCCACACCACGAAAGGCCGCGGCTCCTGTACACGATCTTTTACCCAGGACTTTACGCCCTGCCCAAGCAGAATGGCCGCGCCAAGGATCGCAAATAGCATGATTGCCGGGCGCAAACGAAAGCGCAGGCACCAGAGAAACCAGCCAAAAATCAGGATGTGGGTGATGATCCCCCACGGCTGCGTAACCGTCTCCGTGACCCAGTACAGGCTTTTCAGCCAGGCGGTATTATGTCCTGGCTCCCACATCCAGCCGGAGATCCACACGGCCACGGGCATGATCAACAGAATGGCCGCACCTGCTGCCGTACGTCTGGCGATTGAAAGCATTTCGTCTCCTTTTTTCGCTAAGCGTCACAATCATAACTGAATTCCATCCGAAAGGTGGATATGTCGGATCGTGCGTTTAACGTTCGTATAGCATGGTGGCCATTAGGCGAACGCGCTGAGCTTGTGGCAAAATAACCTCATACAGAAAGCCAAACAGGCGTAAGGCACGAAACGTGTCAGCCTACTCTGGAGAATCACATGCAGCTTAAACGTGTGGCAGAAGCCAAACTGCCAACCCCATGGGGCGATTTCCTGATGGTGGGATTTGAAGAACTGGCAACCGGGCAGGATCACGTCGCCCTGGTGTTTGGAGACATTTCAGGACAGACGCCGGTGCTCTCTCGCGTGCATTCCGAGTGTCTGACCGGTGATGCTCTGTTCAGCCTGCGCTGCGACTGCGGCTTCCAGCTGGAAGCGGCCCTGAGCCACATTGCCGAAGAAGGCCGCGGCGTGCTGCTTTATCACCGTCAGGAGGGTCGTAACATCGGCCTGCTGAATAAAATCCGCGCCTACGCGCTGCAGGATCAGGGGTACGATACCGTTGAGGCCAACCATCAGCTCGGCTTTGCCGCCGACGAGCGCGACTTCACCCTCTGCGCGGATATGTTCAAGCTGCTGGGCGTGGACGAAGTGCGTCTGCTGACCAACAACCCGAAAAAAGTCGAAATTCTGACCGAAGCCGGGATCAATATCGTCGAGCGCGTGCCGCTGATCGTCGGCCGCAACCCGAAAAATGCGCACTACCTCGATACCAAAGCGGCCAAAATGGGCCATCTGCTAAGCGAGTAATCCGCGTATGCCCGGCATTTAGCCGGGCATAACCCGTCAATTCAACATCTTACGGATCACATAGTGCAGGATGCCGTCGTTCTGGTAATAGGTCAGCTCCGTGGCGGTATCAATGCGACACCGGCAGTCAAGGATTTCCGTTTTACCGTCGCTGCGCGTTAATTTTACCGGCACGGTTTTCCCGGGCTCCAGGTTTTGCAGGCCGCTGATGTCGATTTTCTCCTCTCCGGTCAGGCCCAGCGTTTTGCGGGTCACACCCTGCGGGAACTCAAGCGGCAGGATCCCCATCCCAATCAGATTCGAACGGTGAATACGTTCAAAGGATTCGGCAATCACCACGCGAACGCCCAGCAGTCGCGGTCCCTTCGCAGCCCAGTCACGACTTGAGCCAGAACCGTACTCTTTCCCGGCAAAGACCGCCAGCGGCGTACCTTCCTGCTGATATTTAACGGCAGCATCGTAAATCGACACCACTTCGGTACCCGGAAGATGGCGCGTCATGCCCCCTTCCACGCCGGGCACCATTTCGTTACGAATGCGGATGTTGGCAAATGTACCACGCATCATCACTTCATGGTTACCACGGCGTGAACCGTAGGAGTTAAAGTCGCGACGCTCGACGCCACGCCCCTGCAGATAACGTCCGGCCGGGCTGTCGGCCTTAATGCTGCCCGCCGGGGAGATATGGTCCGTGGTGACCGAATCGCCCAGCATCGCCAGAATGCGGGCGCCGTGGATATCCTTAAGCGGATCGGGCTGAGCCTGCATCTCATCAAAGAACGGTGAAAGACGAATATAGGTAGAGTCATTCTGCCACGCGTAGGTATCCGAGCCGACGACGTTGATCTCCTTCCATTCCGGCGTCCCTTCGAAGACCTCGGCGTACTCTTTCCGGAACATCTCGGTGGAGACCTTTTCCACCGCCCGGGCGATTTCACGCGACGAGGGCCAGATGTCTTTGAGATAAACAGGTTCATTCTTGCGATCGTGACCAATCGGGTCGGTCACGAGGTTGATATTCATGTTTCCGGCCAGCGCATAGGCCACGACCAGCGGCGGTGACGCCAGCCAGTTCGTTTTCACCAGCGGATGAATACGCCCCTCAAAGTTTCGGTTACCGGAAAGCACGGCACCAACGGTCAGATCGCCCTGCTTAATCGCCACTTCTATCGGCTCAGGAAGCGGACCGGAGTTGCCGATACAGGTCGTACAGCCGTAGCCGACCAGGTTAAATCCAAGTTCATCGAGGTACGGCGTCAGCCTTGCCTGAGCGAGATAATCGGAGACCACCTTCGAGCCGGGCGCCAGAGAGGCTTTTACCCACGGCTGAGGCTTGAGGCCCAGCTCCACCGCTTTTTTCGCCAACAGGCCGGCTGCCATCAGCACGCTGGGGTTCGAGGTATTGGTACAGGAGGTGATCGCGGCGATGACAACGGCACCGTCCGGCAGTGAGTACGGGTGGCCGTTCATGACGTAATCCACCGCGTGGCGATCTTTTTGCGAAGCATTCACTTCCAGTTCGTTGCTGGCGGCAAAGGCTTTTGGCACGTTGTTCAGCGCGACGCGATCCTGAGGACGTTTTGGTCCGGCGAGGCTGGCCTCAACGGTGCCCATATCCAGCTCTAGCGTGCTGGTAAACACGGGTTCATCACCGGGATTGCGCCACATGCCCTGCGCTTTGGTGTAGGCCTCTACCAGCGCGACTTGTTCTTCGCTGCGTCCGCTGAGACGCATATACTCCAGCGTCACGCCATCAATCGGGAAAAAGCCGCAGGTTGCGCCATATTCGGGTGCCATATTGGCAATGGTTGCACGATCTGCCAGCGGCAATGAATCCAGCCCGTCACCGTAGAACTCGACGAATTTACCCACCACGCCATGCTTACGCAGCATTTGGGTCACGGTCAGCACCAGGTCAGTAGCCGTAATGCCTTCAGAGAGTTTTCCGGTAAGCTTAAAGCCGACAACATCAGGGATCAGCATAGAGACCGGCTGGCCGAGCATTGCGGCTTCCGCTTCTATGCCGCCCACGCCCCAGCCCAGCACGCCCAGACCGTTAATCATGGTGGTATGGGAATCGGTTCCCACCAGCGTGTCCGGGTAGGCCAGCCACTCTTTATCCTGAAGCTCGCTCCAGACGGCTTTACCGAGATATTCCAGGTTTACCTGGTGGCAAATACCGGTGCCTGGCGGCACAACGCTAAACCGGCTGAACGCCTGTTGGCCCCATTTCAGGAACACGTAGCGTTCGTGGTTGCGCTCCATCTCAAGGCGCACGTTTTCGCCGAAGGCATCATCGTCACCGAAGTGGTCAACGGTCACGGAGTGGTCAATAACAAGATCTACAGGTGACAGCGGGTTAACTTTCGCCGTATCGCCGCCGAGCCGCTTGACGGCTTCGCGCATGGCGGCCAGATCGACCACGGCAGGCACGCCGGTGAAATCCTGCATCAGCACCCTCGCCGGCCGGTAGGCGATTTCTCTGTCAGCATGAGCATGCTTAAGCCACCCCGCCAGCGCCTGTATATCCTCCTCGGTAACAGAATCACCATCCTGCCAGCGTAAGAGATTTTCCATCAACACTTTCAACGACTTGGGTAACCGCGAAATGTCCCCAAGGGTCCTGGTTGCCAGCGGTAAGCTATAGTAATTCCAGGTTTTATTTTCTGCCTGTAACGTGTCCTTACTGGCTTCGCGTAGGGTTAACGACATAAGCTCCTCCTTAATTCCAGAGATGTCCTGACAATCATCAGGGCTGTAATTAAAGATAACACAAAGATGTCGTAACGTTTTGATAACAACCCAAATTGATAAATTTAGGAATGGTCCATCAGGTGCGGAAAATGAAAAACCCCGCCGAAGCGAGGTTTTGGATCAGTTGACGGCCAGCCAGAGAAGCTGGCACCAGAACAGAATCGACACGGAGAAAACGCCGATCCATGACCAGTATTTGAGCGTTGTCATGTTATTCATCATAGGGACACCAGGCTTTATTAATTAAGGTTCCGAGGTTTGCCCTCAGTTCTATATTGCCGATGTGTATTTATTAAAGAGTACAAAAGCGCAGAGACTTTATTCAGTCTATTTGCATTGCTACGCAAAAAGTAAATTATTGTTTTCTGGGTTCGTCTTCTGCGAACACATCAATAAAAGCCTGCTGCTGCGGCGTCAGCCGCCAGGATGCTGGCACACTGGTAGCCGGCGCTTTACGGCCCTTGTGGCTACTGTCACGATGTTGACACATCTGTTTAACCGTTTCTGTACGTACCGTCACTGCCATATTCAACCCCAATATTTCCAGGCAAGGAGAGCAACGACCAGCCAGAACAGGGCTGAGACCAGAAAGACCGCCAGCCAGGCTTTACGCTTAAGCGCGGGATCCCTTTGCGGTTCTTCACTTCCTGCAGGCATTGCTAACCTCATACAATCGATATCGCTTATCATTTTGAGACCAAACAATTGGTACAATTAATCATCGGTTGAGATAAATCCTAAAGAAACTTTAGCTGAAAAGCCAGTGAATTTACGTATCCAGGCATGGGAAATATTCATTCTTTTGACCAGAAATAAATATTTGAAAGGAATTATTTGCGTAGCGGTAAATTACTTTCTACTTTTGTCGCAATTTCGCGACAGTAAAACCCCACAAATAAAATGGATTAGGGCTTTATATGGTCGCTAAGTGCAGATGATGATAATTCTGATTTAGTTTTAAGAAGATTAATCGGTATCTTTCCGCCGGGGAAAGATACCGGAAGTGATTATTTGGCAGGCAGCTTAATGTCTTTAAACATCTCTTCAATATCTTCATTGGAGCGTAATGCCACGGCGGTATCTACTACGTCACGCGTGAGATGCGGGGCAAAGCGCTGAATGAAATCATACATATAGCTGCGCAGGAAGGTGCTACGACGGAAGCCAATTTTAGTCGTGCTGTGGCTGAAGATGTCATGGGCATCAAGACGAACCAGATCCGGGTCAGAAACTGGGTCAACCGCCATGCTGGCAATCACCCCAACGCCCAGCCCTAAACGCACGTAGGTCTTAATGACGTCCGCGTCCGTTGCGGTGAAGACAATGCGTGGTGTGAGTCCCGCACGGTTAAACGCCGTATCCAGCTCTGAACGGCCCGTAAAGCCGAAGGTATAAGTCACCAGGGGATACTGGGCCAATTCTTCTATGGTCACCGAGCCTTTCCCCGCAAGCGGGTGGTCTGGCGTAACGACAATTGAGCGGTTCCAGTGGTAGCAAGGCAGCATCACCAGATCGTCATACAGGTGAAGCGCTTCTGTCGCAATGGCAAAGTCCGCGTTGCCCTTGGAAACGGCTTCAGCAATCTGCGTCGGGGACCCCTGGTGCATATGCAGGGAAACGCGCGGATAACGCTCGATAAACCCTTTAATGACGCCTGGCAGGGCGTAACGCGCCTGGGTGTGCGTCGTGGCTATATAGAGCGAGCCTTTATCCGGCCAGGTATGTTCTCCGGCGACCGATTTAATGGCGTCGACTTTCGAAAGCACTTCCCGGGCAATGCGAATGATCTCCTGCCCCGCAGGCGTGACCTGTGTCAGGTGTTTACCGCTGCGGGCAAAAATCTGAATACCTAATTCGTCCTCCAGCATACGGACCTGCTTACTGATGCCGGGTTGCGAGGTGTAGAGTCCTTCTGCGGTCGAGGAGACGTTGAGGTTATGATTGACGACCTCAACAATATAGCGAAGCTGCTGTAATTTCATGCCAGACCATCCGATTTAGCGCACGGGTCAATCGCTTAAGACGATTTAATAATAAGAAACGGGTTAACTATAACCACTATATCATTTATAGCATGACTGTATAGTACGGAACAAAAAATAATAACGACGTAATAAAAAGGGCCGGAGAACCGGCCCTTAAACAGGAAAGCTACGCGTTGCGAGGGTTATTTCTTGCCTTCAACCCATTTCCCGTCAACAAAGAAGGCGGACCAGCCGGTCGCTTTGCCCTCTTTCTCCGCAGCAACGTACTGCTGCTTCGTTTTACGACTGAAACGCACAACGGTTTTGTTGCCTTCGGGATCCTGCTGAGGCGCATCGGCCAGATAACGCAGTTTCTCCGGGAGGCGATCGCGGAAGCGATACAGCTCTTCCACCAGCGGCGCACGGGTTTCGCGAGATTTCGGGAAGGTGTTGGCCGCGAGGAACACGCCAGCCGCACCATCACGCAGCACGAAGTAAGCATCAGACTTCTCACACGGCAGTTCTGGCAGCGGGACCGGATCTTCCTTCGGCGGCGCCACTTCGCCATTGCGCAGAATTTTACGCGTGTTCTTACACTCGTCGTTGGTGCAGGCCATGTACTTGCCGAAGCGCCCCATCTTAAGGTGCATTTCAGAACCACATTTCTCGCATTCAACGATCGGGCCGTCATAGCCTTTAATACGGAACTCACCCTCTTCGATCTCGTAGCCATCGCAGGTCGGGTTATTACCACAGACATGCAGCTTACGTTTCGGATCGATCAGGTAGCTGTCCATCGCCGTGCCGCATTTCTGGCAGCGGCGTTTCGCACGCAGGGCATTGGTCTCTGCATCATCACCTTCCAGCACATTGAGAACTTCGTTCTCCGGTACCAGGTTGATGGTGGTTTTGCAGCGCTCTTTTGGCGACAGCGCATAGCCGGAACAGCCGAGGAAGACGCCCGTTGTGGCGGTACGGATCCCCATTTTGCGCCCACAGGTTGGGCAGTCGATGCTGGTCAACACCATCTGGTTTGGCAGCATGCCGCCCTCTTCAGGATCTTTCTCCGCTTTTTCAAGCTGGTTGGTAAAGTCACTGAAGAAGCTATCAAGCACTTTTTTCCATTCTGCCTGATGGCTGGCAACCTGATCGAGGCTGTCTTCCATCTGCGCGGTGAAATCGTAGTTCATCAACTCGCGGAAGTTAGCTTCCAGACGGTCGGTAACAATTTCACCCATTTTCTCAGCATAGAAACGACGGTTTTCAGCACGAACGTAACCACGATCCTGAATTGTCGAGATGATCGACGCATAGGTCGACGGGCGACCGATACCGCGTTTTTCAAGCTCTTTCACCAGCGAAGCTTCGCTGAAACGTGCCGGTGGCTTGGTGAAGTGCTGAGCCGGAACCAGATCCACCAGCGACAGTTCATCACCCTTATTCACCGCAGGCAGTGTTTTGTCTTCGTCGCCTTTACGCAACGCAGGCATCACTTTAGTCCAGCCGTCGAAGCGCAGAATACGCCCACGTGCTTTGAGACGGAAATCACCTGCGCCGACCGTCAGGGTCGTGGAATCATACTTCGCAGGCGTCATCTGGCAGGCCACAAACTGGCGCCAGATCAGCTGATACAGTTTTTGTGCATCCGCTTCCATGTCTTTCAGCGACTCGGCCAGTACAGAGACATCGGAAGGACGAATCGCTTCGTGCGCTTCCTGCGAGTTCTCTTTGCTGGTGTACTGATTGGCATTTTCCGGCAGATATTTCTTGCCGAAATTGTCGCTGATATAGCCGCGAACCATGTTTACCGCGTCCTGGCTCAGGTTGGTTGAGTCAGTACGCATATAAGTGATATAGCCCGCTTCATACAAGCGCTGCGCCATCATCATGGTTTTTTTCACGCCGTAACCCAGACGCGTGCTTGCCGCCTGTTGCAGCGTGGAAGTAATAAACGGTGCGCCAGGCTTGCTGCTGGTCGGTTTGTCTTCGCGATCCAGAACCTGATAACGCGCCTTCTCCAGCAGCGCCACTGCCGCCATGGTCTGGTCACGGTTAACGGGACGGAACGGCTTGTCGTTCTGGTGGCTCACCTGCAATGGCAACGCATCGCCGCCTGGCGTGGTGACATTAGCATCCACTTCCCAGAATTCTTCCGGTACGAACGCTTTGATTTCACGCTCACGCTCAACCACGAGACGGACCGCAACCGACTGCACTCGACCGGCAGACAGGCCGCGGGCAATTTTTTTCCACAGCAGTGGCGAGACCATATAGCCCACTACGCGGTCCATAAAGCGGCGCGCCTGCTGAGCGTTTACACGGTCGATATTCAGTTCACCCGGCTTTTCAAATGCCTGGCGAATCGCATTCTTGGTAATTTCGTTAAACACTACACGGCTGTAGCGTTTGTCGTCCCCCCCGATCACTTCCCGCAGGTGCCATGCAATGGCCTCCCCTTCGCGGTCAAGGTCGGTTGCGAGATAGATGTGGTCTGCTTTTTCAGCAAGCTGCTTCAGCTCGTTAACGACTTTTTCTTTGCCGGGCAGCACTTCATATTGTGCATCCCAGTTATGCCACGGGTTAACACCCATGCGGTTGACAAGCGCGCTACGTTCATCCTTTTTAGGCTTTTTAGCCCCTTTGGTGGAGGTAGAGTCTGCGCTCTTTTTGCTGGCTGAGCCACTGGTCGGCAAATCGCGGATATGACCAACGCTGGACTTAACCACGTAGTCATTACCCAGATACTTATTGATCGTTTTGGCTTTTGCCGGGGACTCAACGATGACGAGAGCTTTACCCATATTCACCTTTACCTAATTTAATTCTTCCAGGAATACGCCGCACGTTGATATCCCTTCCGCTGACGACGAGCCAATGATATTGCGACTGCGCCAGGGGATATCAACCCCTTAGTCTTACCGAACGTCAGAAAGGCGACATCCAGGCCATTGAGTTTTCGGGTATTTTTCTCATATCAAGGACAATTCGTGACGAATTCCCGGTTGAATGTCAAGCAATTCTGTTGCCAGAATGACGAAAGCGCACACTGTACCTGATAAAATTCGTTACGCAACTTTATTAGCATGCAATAACAGATTGCGCCAGCCGGGGCCGGTGTGCTTACCCCCTCAGATAACAGGGAAAATTTGCCCCTGACGCCCCCTCGGCGTAAACTACTGCCACTGTTTTAAGGAGTAGAATATGCAGAATACGACCCAACCTATCGACCGAGCCTCTCTGCTTATCGAAGCAAACCGGCTTATTCGCGAACATGAAGATACTCTGGCGGGCATTGAAGCGACGGGCGTGGAGCAACGGAACGGCGTGTTAGTCTTTAGCGGCGAATACTTCCTTGATGAACAGGGGTTACCTACGCCGAAGAGCACGGCAGTATTTAACATGTTTAAATACCTGGCGCACACACTCTCAGAGCGCTATCACCTGGTCGATTAAAGTAAAACGCGAGGCAAAGGCCTCGCGTTTTTGTTTACAGCAGCGGTTTCTGTCCGCGCTGCAGCCAGCGTAACAGCAGGCGATCGGCGCTTTCCGCTGCGCTGTTGGTGAAGCGGTCAAGCAGACGCTTACGCTGGGTAAAGCGCACGCCCACCAGCTCGTGCCCTTCCATCAGGTTCAGCAGCAGGTCGTCGCTGGTCCCCACGTCATCCACCAGCCCCTTCTCCTGTGCCTGAATGCCGTACCAGTGCTCGCCCGTCGCGACGCTATCAATATCAAGCGTTGGACGCATGCGGTGCACAAAGTCTTTAAACAGGTGGTGCGTTTCGTTGAGATCTTCGCGGAATTTCTGACGCCCTTCTTCCGTGTTTTCACCCAGCAGCGTCAGGGTACGCTTGTACTGGCCTGCGGTATGCAGCTCAATGTCGATCTCTTTGTTTTTCAGGAAGCGGTTAAAGTTAGGAATTTGCGCCACGACGCCGATGGACCCGATGATGGAGAACGGTGCAGCAACAATTTTATCCGCCACGCAGGCCATCATATAGCCCCCGCTCGCCGCAACCTTGTCGACGGCCACAGTCAGCGGGATCTGTTTTTCGCGCAGACGCTGTAGCTGGGAGGCCGCCAGACCATAGCCATGTACCACACCACCGGGGCTTTCCAGACGTACGACTACCTGATCCTGCGGTTTCGCGACGGCCAGAACGGCTGTTACCTCTTCGCGCAGGGAAGAGACTTCATGGGCATCCATACTGCCTTTAAAATCCAGCACGTAAACCCGCGGTTTGCCTGCATCCTGAGGAACATTCGATTTTGCTTTGGCTTTTGCCGCTTTTGCCTCCTGCTTGTGCTTTTTCTTCTGCGCCTTGTGCCACAACTTCTGTTGATGGCTATCGAGCAGGGAGAGCGACATGTCTTCCTGCATCTCTTTATATTGCTCACTCAGGCGGGTAATGCGTAACTCACCACGCTGACGCTTGCGCTGCGTCAGGTTGACAATCAAAACGGCTATCACCGCAATAGCAATCACCACCGTTGCGATTTTTGCCAAAAACAGCCCATATTGAGAAAGTAATTCCACGCGTTCCACCTTGATTTGACCACGATTCTTCCACGCCAGTGTACATCAGCGCGGCGCGGGCGTCTCGCCTGTGACAAGGCCTCTGCGAGTCGCCTTCAGGAATTCCCGCGTTTCTCTTTAAATAGTTGCAAATTGTTAATTTCTCAGCATTCTGTCCTGTAGACTGATTGAATTCTCATGCTATTTCGGGCATAAAGCCGAAAAGTCATATAAAGAAGGCGCGTTTAACGCTCTGTGCGCCCGAGGAGTCACCGTGCACTATCAACCGCAAAAAAATCTGCTGCAGAACCGAATTATTCTTGTCACCGGTGCCAGCGACGGGATCGGCCGCGAGGCCGCACTCACCTATTCAGAATACGGCGCAAGCGTCATCCTCGTGGGCCGTAACGAGGAGAAACTTAAAGCCGTGGCGCAGGAAATTGAACGTGCTGGCGGCACGTCCACGCCCTGGTATACGCTCGATCTGCTGACCTGTACGCCGGCAACGTGTAAGGAACTTGCCCAGCGTATTTCCGCCCATTACCCGCGCCTGGACGGCGTATTGCACAACGCGGGGCTGCTGGGTGAAGTCCGTCCGATGGACGAGCAGGACCCCGACATCTGGCAGCAGGTGATGCAGGTAAACGTCAACGGCACCTTCTTCCTGACTCAGGCACTGCTTCCTTTATTACTGAATTCGGATTCCGGCTCGCTGGTCTTTACCTCCTCCAGCGTGGGCCGTGAAGGGCGGGCAAACTGGGGTGCCTATGCGGCGTCGAAATTCGCCACCGAAGGGATGATGCAGGTGCTGGCGGAGGAGTATCAAAACCGCCATCTGCGCGTAAACTGTATTAACCCTGGCGGTACGCGTACCAAAATGCGCGCCAGCGCCTTCCCGACGGAAGATCCGCACAAGCTCAAAACCCCGGCGGATATCATGCCGCTGTACCTTTGGCTTATGGGCGACGACAGCCGTCGCAAAACGGGCATGACCTTTGATGCCCAGCCGGGCCGTAAACCGGGAATTTCACAATGAGTGACGAACGTCATCAGCAGCGCCAGCAGCGTCTTAAAGACCAGGTCGACGCCCGGGTGGCAGCGGCCCAGGAAGAGCGCGGTATCATTATTGTGTTTACCGGCAACGGCAAAGGTAAAACCACCGCCGCTTTTGGCACCGTCACCCGTGCCGTCGGGCACGGGCATAAAGTGGGTGTCATTCAGTTTATCAAAGGCGAGTGGCCCAACGGCGAGCGTAATTTACTGGAGCCTCACGGCGTGGAGTTTCAGGTTATGGCAACCGGCTTCACCTGGGATACCCAAAACCGGGAAACGGACACCGCTGCCTGCCTCGCCGTCTGGGAGCATGCAAAAAGGATGCTGGCTGACCCGACGCTGAACATGGTGGTGCTGGATGAGATCACCTATATGGTGGCTTATGCCTATCTGTCGCTGGAAAGCGTGCTGGACGCATTGAAGAATCGCCCTGCGCACCAGACGGTGATCGTCACGGGGCGTGGCTGTCATCGGGATATTCTGGACCTGGCGGATACGGTCAGCGAGTTGCGGCCGGTTAAGCACGCCTTTGATGCCGGTATCAAAGCGCAGATTGGCATTGATTACTAAGAAAAAAGCCCGGTTGCGTTAACCGGGCTTTTCGTTTTAACCGTTGTTGTTACGGCTGCCAGAGCGGCGATTGCTGCTCACCTGGCTGTGACGCTTCACCGCACGACGGATCTGGTTCGCCTTCATGCGACGGCGATCTTTCTCCACGGCCACTTTAGAGGAGGTTTCCGGGGTGAGTTCAACCAGTTCACGCAGGTAGTTGGTTTGCGCCAGATCCAGCTCGGTATACCCGCCGCGCGGCAGGCCTTTCGGCAGCAGGATATCGCCGTAGCGTACGCGGATCAGACGGCTAACCTGCACGCCCACCGCTTCCCACAAACGACGAACCTCGCGGTTACGACCTTCGGTCAGGGTAACGTTGTACCACTGGTTGATCCCTTCGCCACCGGTAAACTTGATGGTTTTGAACGCCGCAGGACCGTCTTCAAGCTGTACGCCACGCGACAGATCGCGCAGTTTGTTCTCATCAACCTGGCCAAAAACGCGCACGGCGTATTCACGTTCCACTTCACGGCTTGGGTGCATCAGACGGTTTGCCAGCTCACCATCGGTGGTGAACAGCAGCAGACCGCAGGTGTTCACGTCCAGACGGCCTACGGCAATCCAGCGAGCGCCACGCAGTTTAGGCAAACGGTCGAAGACCGTTGGTCGCCCTTCCGGGTCATTACGGGTACACAGCTCGCCCTCTGGCTTGTAGTAAGCCAGCACGCGACAAATTTGTTCAGCGGACTCTTTAACCGAGATAAGATGACCGTCAATACGGATCTTCAACCCCGGCACGATTTCAACGCGGTCACCCAGCGTGGCGATTTTACCGTCCACACTCACGCGGCCCGCTTCAATAATGGCTTCAATTTCACGGCGTGAGCCGTGGCCGGCGCGCGCCAGCACTTTCTGTAACTTCTCGCTCATTGAGCTTCCTCAGGTGTCGCCTTCACAGGCGTCGAATCAGGTCAAAACGGAGCTGCGTCCAATTTTGATGGCCGCGTAGTATAGCTGCTTACACCTTTACAAGAAAGGTTTTACATCGCCCACGCCCTCACGAATCACTTCCGGCGCATCTTCGGTAAGGTCTATCACCGTTGTCGGCTGCTGGCCGAGGTAGCCGCCATGAATGATCAGCTCCACCACCTTCTCCAGGCGATCTTTGATCTCTTCCGGATCGGACTCGGTAAATTCGCTGCCAGGCAGCATCAGCGACGTTGAGAGCATTGGCTCGCCCAGGGTTTCCAGCAGCGCCTGCGCAATCGGGTTAGAGGGTACGCGCATCCCGATGGTTTTGCGTTTTTCCTGCAACAGACGGCGCGGCACCTCTTTTGTCCCTTTCAGGATGAAGGTGTAATTGCCGGGCGTGTTGTTCTTGATCAGGCGAAACGCCACGTTGTCGACGTAGGCATAGGTCGACAGTTCAGACAGATCCCGACACATCAGGGTAAAGTTATGCCCGTCCGGGAGCTGGCGAATGCGGCAGATGCGCTCCATTGCGCCTTTGTCTTCAATTTTGCAGCCCAGCGCGTAGCCCGAATCGGTCGGGTAGACGATCACGCCGCCCTTACGAACAATCTCAACGGCCTGATTAATCAGACGCGCCTGCGGGTTATCCGGATGAATATAGAAAAACTGACTCATACTTCCCTCTCTTCAATATGCTGTGGCTGTTCCCAGAGCGTCCAGACAGGCTCCACGCCTGCAGGAAGCCAGAGCTTACGCCCCAGTTCAATCCACGCGCAGGGTTGATGAAAATCAGAGCCCTGTGAGCCAAGAAGGCCAAACTGTTGTGCATAGGTCGCGAGCTGGGATCGCTCATTGGGCGCCTGCTGGCACTGGGCAACTTCCATCGCCTCACCGCCGCTTTCGGCAAAGTGTGCCAGCAGTCTTTTCAGCCATTTAGCAGAAAGATTATACCGCCCGGGATGGGCCAGCACCGCCTTACCGCCAGAATGATGAATGACATCAATAGCTTGTTTTATTGTACACCACTGTGGCGGAACGTATCCTGTTTTCCCACGCGCCAGATATTTTTTAAAGACGTCGGCCATCGTCGTGGCCTTGCCCGCCTCAACCAGAAAACGGGCAAAATGACCGCGTGTCACCGCCCCGCCCTTCGCCAGTTTTTGCGCGCCTTCCAGCGCCCCGGGAATATGTGCCTTTTCCAGCCGCTCGCCAATCATCTCGGCACGCTGGTTGCGGCGGACTTTTTGTTCTTGCAAAAACGCGCGCATTGCCTGATGGTCTATGTCGATGTTCAGGCCAACGATATGAATTTCATGGTTTTCCCAGAGGGTCGAAATTTCGACGCCGGCAATCAGGTTGAGCGCTAATCCGCTGCGGGCAATTTCGGCGCGCGCCGCCGGGATCGCATCGGTGGTATCGTGATCGGTTATCGCCAGGGTGCCGACGCGCATTTCTGCGGCGCGATGGACCAACGCCTCGGGCGTCAGCAGGCCATCAGAGGCCTGAGTATGACTGTGTAAATCGTAAATTATGGCGTATGTGGTATCGCTCAAAGCACTTCCCGTTACAGGTTGGAAACCTTCTAAAACCCTATGATAACGGCCTTGCGTGAAATTATGAAATCAAGGGTTGACAATACGCCACCGAACTAGTTAACTAGTACGCAAGTTCACACGAGAAAGGTATCTGAAAATGACAGCACATTTCGCTTTGCACGGTTGGTGGCGCACTTCCTGATTATCGGGCGGTGTCACGCGTCTGCGACAAGCAAACAGATACCCGGCCCGCTCCCAAGCGGGCTTTTTTTTGAACAAAATATGATGAGAACACAACCATGCAAACAGCCAAACCCAACCTCGAACTGCTGACCTGCGAGGCGGCCTATCGCCATAATCCGACCGCGCTGTTTCACCAGGTGTGCGGCGCGCGCCCGGCCACCCTGCTGCTGGAATCGGCGGATATCGACAGCAAAGACGATCTGAAAAGCCTGCTGCTGGTCGACAGCGCGCTGCGCATTACTGCATTAGGTGACGTCGTCACTATTAAGGCCTTATCAGAAAATGGCGCCTCGCTGCTGCCCCTGCTGGACGCGGCTCTGCCGTCAGGCATCGACAACGAACGCCATCCGGATATGCGCATTCTGCGCTTCCCGCCGGTCAGCCAGCTGCTGGACGAAGATGCACGCCTTTGCTCCCTGTCCGTATTTGATGCTTTCCGCCTGCTGCAGAATCTGGTCTCGGTGCCGGAAGACGAGCGTGAAGCCATGTTCTTCGGCGGACTCTTTGCCTACGATCTGGTCGCCGGTTTCGAAACGCTGCCGCAAACCGAGCAAGGCAACCGTTGCCCGGACTACTGCTTCTATCTGGCCGAAACCTTGCTGGTGATCGACCATCAGAAAAAATACACCCGTATACAGGCCAGCCTGTTTACGCCTTCTGCCGCGGAGAAAAACCGCCTTGAGCACCGCATCGCTCAGTTGCAACAGCAGATGACACAAGAGCCACCTGCACTGCCGGTGCAGCGCGTGGAAAAAATGGCCTGTGACGTAAACCAGACCGACGATCAATACGGTGCGGTGGTTCGTCAGATGCAGAAAGCGATCCGCGCCGGGGAAATTTTCCAGGTGGTGCCGTCTCGCCGCTTCTCACTGCCCTGCCCGTCGCCGCTGGCGGCCTATGACGTGCTGAAAAAGAGCAACCCAAGTCCGTACATGTTCCTTATGCAGGACAACGATTTCACGCTGTTCGGCGCGTCGCCGGAAAGCTCCCTGAAGTACGATGCCACCAGCCGCCAGATTGAGATCTACCCGATTGCCGGCACGCGCCCGCGTGGACGCCGTGCTGATGGCTCGCTCGATCGCGATCTCGACAGCCGTATCGAGCTGGAAATGCGCACCGATCACAAAGAGCTTTCCGAGCACCTGATGCTCGTAGACCTGGCGCGCAACGATCTGGCACGTATCTGCACCCCCGGCAGCCGCTACGTGGCAGACCTGACCAAAGTTGACCGCTACTCGTTTGTGATGCACCTCGTCTCCCGCGTGGTTGGCGAACTGCGTAGCGACCTCGACGTGCTGCACGCCTACCGCGCCTGCATGAACATGGGCACCCTGAGCGGCGCGCCGAAAGTCCGTGCGATGCAGTTGATCGCCGAAGCCGAAGGCCGTCGACGCGGCAGCTACGGCGGCGCGGTGGGGTATTTCACCGCGCACGGTGACCTGGACACCTGCATCGTGATCCGCTCCGCGTATGTCGAGGACGGGATCGCCACCGTTCAGGCGGGCGCAGGGATTGTTCTTGATTCTGTTCCGCAGTCTGAGGCTGACGAAACGCGCAGTAAGGCCCGCGCGGTACTGCGCGCCATTGCGACCGCCCATCATGCACAGGAGATTTTCTGATGGCTGACATTCTGCTGCTCGATAATATCGACTCCTTTACCTACAACCTGGCAGATCAGCTGCGTGCAAACGGTCATAACGTCGTTATCTATCGTAACCATGTTCCGGCGCAAACGCTGATTGACCGTCTGGGTACCATGCAAAACCCGGTGCTGATGCTCTCTCCGGGGCCCGGCGCACCGAGCGAAGCGGGCTGCATGCCTGAACTGCTGACCCGGATGCGCGGCAAGCTGCCGATCGTCGGCATCTGCCTGGGTCACCAGGCGATTGTGGAAGCGTACGGCGGTTACGTCGGCCAGGCGGGCGAAATTCTGCACGGTAAAGCATCCAGCATTGAACACGACGGCCAGGCCATGTTTGCCGGGCTGCCAAATCCGCTGCCGGTGGCGCGCTATCACTCGCTGGTAGGCAGCAATATCCCGGCCGGTTTGACCATCAACGCCTCGTTTGAAGGTATGGTGATGGCCGTGCGTCACGATGCGGACCGCGTATGCGGACTGCAGTTCCATCCGGAATCGATTCTGACCTCTAACGGCGCGCGCCTGCTTGAGCAAACGCTGAACTGGGCGCTACAGAAGCTGGAGCAGACCAACACGCTGCAGCCGATCCTTGAGAAACTGTACCAGGCGCAAATCCTGAGCCAGCAGGAGAGCCACCAGCTCTTCTCCGCGGTGGTGCGTGGCGAGCTGAAACCTGAGCAACTGGCGGCCGCGCTGGTCAGCATGAAGGTGCGCGGCGAAAGCCCGCAGGAGATTGCCGGTGCGGCAACGGCCCTGCTGGAAAACGCCGCCCCGTTCCCGCGTCCCGACTATCAGTTTGCCGATATCGTCGGTACCGGCGGTGACGGCAGCAACAGCATTAATATATCCACCGCCAGCGCCTTCGTGGCGGCTGCCTGTGGTTTGAAAGTGGCAAAACATGGCAACCGCAGCGTGTCCAGCCGATCCGGTTCATCCGACCTGCTGGCGGCATTTGGGATTAACCTCGACATGCAGGCCGAACGCTCGCGAGAAGCGCTGGACGACCTCGGCGTTTGCTTCCTGTTCGCGCCGAAATACCACACCGGTTTCCGCCACGCGATGCCGGTTCGTCAGCAGCTCAAAACGCGCACGCTGTTTAACGTTTTAGGCCCGTTAATCAACCCAGCCCATCCGCCGCTGGCGCTGATTGGCGTCTACAGCCCTGAGCTGGTATTGCCGATTGCTGAGACGCTGCGCGTGCTGGGTTATCAGCGTGCCGCTGTCGTTCATAGCGGTGGTATGGATGAGGTTTCGTTACACGCCCCTACGCTGGTCGCTGAACTGCGCAACGGTGAAATTCTGAGCTATCAGCTCGACGCGGCTGACTTCGGTTTAACGCCGTATCATCAGGAGGCGCTGGCAGGCGGCACGCCGGAAGAAAACCGTGACATTCTCACGCGCTTATTACAAGGTAAAGGTGAAGTCGCTCATGAGGCCGCCGTTGCTGCCAACGTCGCCATGCTGATGCGTTTGCACGGTGAGGAAGATCTGAAGGCCAACGCGCAAAAAGTTCTGGACGTACTGCGCTCCGGTGCAGCTTACGATCGCGTTACCGCACTTGCGGCAAGAGGGTAAAGAATGCAGACCGTTTTAGCGAAAATCGTCGCCGATAAGGCCATCTGGGTTGAAGCACGCAAGGCGCAGCAACCGCTCGCCAGCTTCCAGAATGACGTCGTGCCCAGCACGCGCCGCTTTTATGATGCCCTGCAGGGCGCACGCACCGCGTTTATTCTGGAGTGCAAAAAGGCGTCTCCGTCTAAAGGCGTGATCCGTGACGATTTCGACCCGGCGCGCATTGCCGGAATTTACAAACACCATGCGTCAGCCATCTCGGTGCTGACGGATGAGAAATATTTTCAGGGCAGCTTTGATTTCCTGCCCATCGTCAGCGGCATTGCGCCGCAGCCGATCCTCTGCAAAGACTTTATTATCGACCCGTATCAGATCTGGCTCGCGCGTTTCTACCAGGCCGACGCCTGCCTGCTGATGCTCTCGGTGCTCGATGACGAGCAGTACCGCCAGCTCTCTGCGGTGGCCCACAGCCTGAACATGGGCGTGCTGACCGAAGTGAGCAACGAAGAGGAGCTGGAGCGCGCCATCGCCCTTGAGGCAAAAGTGGTTGGCATTAACAACCGCGACCTGCGCGACCTGTCAATCGACCTTAACCGTACGCGCCAGCTTGCACCACGCCTGGGGGCGGGCGTGACGGTCATCAGCGAATCCGGCATCAACAGCTACGCCCAGGTGCGTGAACTGAGCCACTTTGCCAACGGTTTCCTGATCGGCTCCGCGATGATGGAACATGACGATCTCAACGCGGCGGTCCGCCGCGTGTTGCTGGGTGAAAACAAAGTGTGTGGATTAACGCGCGAGCAGGATGCCAAGGCCGCGTATGAAGCGGGCGCTATTTATGGCGGGCTGATTTTCGTGGACTCATCGCCCCGGGCGGTGAGTGAAGACCAGGCCCGTAACGTTATTGCGGCGGCCCCGCTCAGCTACGTGGGCGTGTTCCGCAATGCCGATATTGCCGACGTAGCAGCAAAAGCCGAGGCGTTATCCCTGAGTGCGGTACAGCTGCACGGCAATGAAGATCAGGCGTATATCGATGCGCTGCGCGCTGCGCTGGCGCCTCGGGTGCAAATCTGGAAAGCGCAAAGCGTGGGCGACACGTTACCGGCGCGTAATCTGAATCATGTCGATAAATACGTGCTCGACAACGGCCAGGGCGGCTCTGGCCAGCGCTTTGACTGGTCCTTGCTGAAAGACGAAGCGCTGGACAATGTCCTGCTCGCGGGTGGTCTCAGCCCGGATAACTGTGTAGAAGCGGCCAAAGCCGGCTGCGCCGGTCTCGATTTCAATTCAGGCGTAGAGTCCCAGCCGGGCATAAAAGATGCCAGCAAGCTGGCCTCGGTATTTAAAACTCTGCGTGCATATTAAGGAATAAATAATGACGACATTACTAAACCCGTATTTTGGTGAGTTCGGTGGTATGTACGTGCCACAGATCCTGATGCCCGCTCTGCGCCAGCTGGAAGAAGCCTTTGTCAGTGCGCAAAAAGACCCGGCGTTCCAGGCCGAGTTTACCGATCTGCTGAAAAACTACGCGGGGCGTCCTACGGCCCTGACAAAATGCCGCAACCTGACCGAAGGCAGCAAAACCACGCTGTATCTCAAGCGTGAAGATTTGCTCCACGGCGGTGCGCATAAAACCAACCAGGTCCTTGGCCAGGCGCTGCTCGCAAAACGCATGGGCAAAACCGAAATCATCGCCGAGACCGGCGCAGGCCAACACGGTGTGGCATCTGCCCTCGCCAGCGCCCTGCTCGGCCTGAAATGCCGTATTTACATGGGCGCGAAAGATGTCGAGCGTCAGTCGCCAAACGTCTTCCGTATGCGCCTGATGGGGGCTGAGGTGATCCCGGTTCACAGCGGATCCGCCACGCTGAAAGATGCCTGTAACGAAGCGCTGCGCGACTGGTCCGGCAGCTACGACACCGCGCACTATATGCTTGGCACCGCCGCAGGTCCACACCCGTTCCCGACCATCGTGCGCGAATTCCAGCGCATGATCGGGGAAGAAACGAAAGCGCAGATCCTCGAAAAAGAGGGGCGTCTGCCGGATGCGGTTATCGCCTGCGTGGGCGGCGGCTCAAACGCCATCGGGATGTTCGCTGATTTCATCGATGAACCTCGCGTTGGTCTGATTGGAGTAGAGCCTGCCGGTCACGGAATCGAATCGGGTGAACACGGCGCGCCGCTGAAGCATGGTCGGGTTGGGATCTACTTCGGTATGAAGTCTCCTATGATGCAGACCGATGAAGGCCAGATTGAAGAGTCTTACTCCATCTCCGCCGGACTGGATTTCCCGTCAGTAGGGCCTCAGCACGCTCACCTGAACAGCATTGGGCGCGCTGAATACGTCTCGATTACCGATGACGAAGCGCTGGAGGCGTTCAAGACCCTGTGTCGTAACGAAGGGATCATCCCGGCGCTGGAATCTTCCCACGCCCTGGCGCACGCCCTGAAAATGATCAAAGAGAACCCGGAGAAAGAGCAGCTGCTGGTGGTCAACCTTTCCGGTCGCGGTGACAAAGATATCTTCACCGTTCACGATATTCTGAAAGCACGAGGGGAAATCTGATGGAACGCTATGATAACGCATTTGCACAGCTGAAGGCCCGCCAGGAAGGCGCGTTCGTCCCCTTCGTCACTCTGGGCGACCCGGGTCCTGAGCAGTCGCTTAAAATTATCGATGCCCTGATTGAAGGCGGTGCGGATGCGCTGGAGTTGGGCATCCCTTTCTCTGACCCACTGGCGGATGGCCCAACCATTCAGGACGCCACCCTGCGCGCTTTTGCCTCCGGCGTCACTCCGACTCAGTGTTTCGAGATGCTGGCGGCAATCCGTCAGAAACACCCGACCATCCCGATTGGCCTGCTGATGTACGCCAACCTGGTCTTTAACCGCGGCATTGATGAGTTTTATGCCGAGTGCGCTCGCGTCGGCGTTGACTCTGTGCTGGTGGCCGATGTACCGGTTGAAGAGTCTGCACCGTTCCGCCAGGCGGCGATGCGTCACAACGTTGCACCGATTTTCATTTGTCCGCCAAACGCAGATGACGAACTGCTGCGTCAGATTGCTTCTTACGGACGCGGGTATACCTACCTGCTCTCCCGTGCGGGTGTGACCGGCGCTGAAAACAAAGCGGCGCTGCCTCTGCATCATCTGGTGGAGAAACTGGCCGAGTATCACGCGGCTCCGCCGCTGCAGGGCTTTGGTATCTCTTCACCGGATCAGGTTGCAGCGGCAATAGATGCAAAAGCCGCGGGCGCGATTTCCGGCTCTGCGATTGTTAAAATCATCGAGAAAAATCTAGATAAGCCCGACCAGATGCTGGCTGAGCTGAAAACATTCGTTAGCGAAATGAAAGCGGCAACCCGTCAAGCCTGATCCTGCCACCGTCTGGTCACTGGGCCAGACGGTTCCTCTTCTTACCTGTGAAACAGGCAATGATATTTTTGGCGTTATAGCAGCGTGTCACCCTCCAGTAGGCCATTTACCAACAGGGTAAAAACCTGAATCGCTTTTGGTAATGCATTCTGCGGAATTTCGCTTGCAGCCACCCACTGCGCGGCATTCAGTGCGGCCCCGTTTAGCAGCCAGGCGGTGGCATCGACATCTACCGGCTTGATTAAGCCGCGTTCAATCAGATCTGAAATGCGCTCGCGCGTGGCATCGAGGCAGTTATTCTGACTCGGCCATTTTGTAGGGTCCCCGAGAAAAGCCGGCCCATCAAGCAGAACGATACGCCGGACCTCTTCATCAAGCGCCATCCTGATATAGGCGATCCCTTCAGCCAGAAGCTTTTGCTGGTCATCACCGTAATGTGCCGCGGCATCTTTGGCACTTTGCGCCATTTCAGAATCCATCTGAGTAACCACAGCAGCAAGTAACCCTTTTTTGTCCCCAAAATGGTGGTACAGGGCCCCACGCGTCAGGCCGACGCTGGCGGTCAAATCATCCATTGATGCTGCGGCAAACCCTTTTTCGGCGAAGGCATTTCGTGCAGCAGCAATCAACTTTATGCGGGTTTCTTCCATCGTTTCGGCGCGGCGTTTGGCAGCCATACGGACTCCTTGCAATAAACGCCGCGCAGGAAATTTGACATACGCGGCGTATGTGTGATTAATTTTACATACGCCGCGTATATTAAGTCATTTATCTATGCCGCGCATCCGCTGTCATCCACCTAAATAAAGGATACGTTATGAACCAACCGAAACCCGTTTTCCCTGCAAATCGCCATGCGCTCTATGAAAAGCATGGTTATTCCGCAGCGATCCGCTCTGGTGATTTATTGTTTGTTTCCGGGCAGGTGGGAAGCCGGGAAGATGGCACACCCGAGCCCGACTTTGCCGCGCAGGTAGAACGTGCCTTCGATAATCTCAAGGCCACGCTTAATGCTGCAGGCTGTACGTTCGACGATCTTATTGATGTGACAACCTTTCATACCGATCCCGAGAATCAGTTCCCAACCATTATGCAGGTGAAACAAACCCTTTTCCCTAAGCCCCCGTATCCGAACTGGACAGCTGTAGGCGTGAACTGGCTAGCAGGCTTTGATTTTGAGATAAAGGTTATCGCCCGAATTCCTGAACATCAGTAATAACGACGTCGTACACAGATATCAGGGAGCGATATCTGTGTGTGAAATCGCACGGTATGTTTGATTTGGCGTGAAATAGACATCAGGTCTGTACAAACCGTAATCTTTTTACCGGGAACTCGTCACGGCAATACAGAATGAGCTGCTGTGTATTGCTTATGATTTGTACCGGGATGAAAAGGATCCGGGACATTTTATTGTCATTGAAGAGTGGCCAGACCGGGCAGCACTTGATGCCCACTGCGCCAGCGAGCAATTCACCCGGCTTATTCCTTTGGTTGACCAATACACGCGTAATGCGGCGCAGTACATCCTGATGGATGCGCAGAGATGGTGTCCGCTCATGATTCGGAGCAGCCAGACTAACTCACTTGCAGGCCTGCTTTGAGCGAGGAGCGGACGTTTTAAAGCATGGGGCTGGAAGACGAGAAAGTTGATGATTTTGCGGCTGCGCATGAATACCCAACCGCCTGAACTGCCCTACTTAAAACCGAAACCGCGCTCTTCAAGAGTGGTCCGTAGATTTTGGCGACCATCCATATAAGCGAGACTGGTTGCTGCGCTCTGAACCGCCTGTTTCCATGTTTTATCTTTCATTCCCAGACCTTCCCGGAATGCATGGAATGCCTCTTCATAACTTCTGACGTGAGCGTCAAGGTCACAAGCGCTGTAGAGATTGTGATGAGCCACAACGCTTTGCGGCAGGCGCGGGCGGATAGCTGCATCGCTGTCAGTTGCAGGCCATCCGACCACCAGGCCGCATACAACATAGCTGTGGGCCGGTAGCTGAATAAGTTCAGCCAGCTCTTTAGCCTTGTTGCGTGTCGCACCAATATAAACCGTACCCAGCCCGATTGACTCTGCTGCTACCGTTGCATTTTGCGAAGCCAGTGCGGCATCAACTGTCGCCATGACAAATGAATCAAGGTAATCATGCACACCCGGAATAAGGCCGTCTGAGACGGTCATATCGTGATTTCGTGACAGGTCTGCAATCCAGAGAAGTATCGCAGGAGCCTCCTCGATGTATCCATTCGCCACACCTTTATCTCCCGCAGCGAGCTTTCTGACCTGCGCCTTGAGTGCAGGATCGGTAACGGCCACCATGCTCCATTGCTGAAGATTTGAGGATGTTGAGGCAGACTGAGCGGCCGCTACAAGCGTTTCAAACCAGTATTCCGGCAAGGCTTGCTGTGAAAAATTTCTGACGGAACGATGGCTGAGCAGATTTTCAATCTGCGAATTCCAGATGATATTTTTTGGTCGGTCTTTCTCACCGTACCGGGCAGTAATCAACTGAACTTTGTTTAAATCTTCAGACATTAACTTTCTCCAGACAATACTGTAATGTTCATTCAAGAATTAAGTAAATAAAAAGGCCTGATGGCCTTCCTAACTAAATGTTCATTATTAACGCTTCGATTGCATCACGTTGAAATTCTGGCTCATGCACAATCCTGCCGAACACCCGGAAACCGAAATAGGCACACATGAATGCCTTAGCCATAACTTCAGGCTGCCGTTCCGCCTGAAACTCCCCGGAAGCAATCCCGGCAGCGAAAAGCCTGGTGAACATTGCCTCAAGCTTTTTGATATAACGGCGGCTAAGATCTTCAACGGTTTTATCTTTTGCAGCTCTTTCTAAGGGAGAGAAGATTGCCATGCAGCCGTTTCGCTCGATATTGCTGAAATCCAGTTCAATACCTTTTTTCAGCAGGCTGCGTAGCCTGTCCTTAACGCTACCGGCCTGGCTGAATACAGCCTCATGAAACTCAATGCTTGAGCTATGGTAACGGCGCAGGGCTTCATGGTAGAGATTTTCTTTATTACCAAAAGCCGCATACAGACTTCCACGGCCAAGCCCTGTACTCTCAACGAGTTCCTGAGCGGAGGTCGCTTCAAAGCCGTTTCGCCAGAACGCATCCATAGCCGCCTGAATAACGAGTTGATCATCAAATTCTCTCGGTCTGCCTGCCATTAGGCTCTCCCGTAGTAAAGACGGTAATCACCTTAGCAATTATGGAATGCTCAGTCAAGAATTGCGTTAACCTCATTTTCCTTCCAGTTCAAGTCTGATACGGATTCCCCAGATATGAGAGATCTGAAGAGGCCGTTTCTGGCCAATAATACGGCCCTTGTTCCAGGGGGATATTGTCATGCTCAATCTCCTTTGGGTTAGGAGATGTGATTATGGTTGTCCCATATGAGCGAGAAGCGGACGATCGCAGAATTGACGCCCGAGTTTGATAAAATCAACTCAGCCTGAATCTTTAAAAACCTCCTTCCTGAAGAATCTCCGAGACATTGCTTTCAGAACGCTATAACTGCTCTAAATATCTAAGGCATATTTCACGGTCAACTTTCGGTTAACCATATGCACTCGCACATCAACCCAATATGGCTGAACACAATGGTGACCTGATTAAAAAAGGGTTTTACCAACTTTTAAACCAAAGATATGTCCTGATGTTCTGCGATTGAATGGCGGAGATAGCGGGTCGGTGTTGTGCCCGTATATTGACGAAAGAAAACAATGAAGGCACTGTCACTGACAAAATCAAGGTCCTGCGCCACCTGACTGAGCTGGTATCCGTCACACAGCTTCTCCATCGCTTTCAGTAGCCTCCACTGTTGCCTCCAACTCTGATAATTCATCCCCGTATCCCGGATAAATATACGGCTTATTGTGCGTTCACATGCACCGACTTTTTGGGCTAACTGCCCCAGACGTGGGGGTAATTCGCCCCCACGGACTCTGTCCAGCCAGGTACTCAGGCGAATATCTGAGGGAAACCGCAACGTCCAGTTTTCGCTTTGGGCATTTTTGATTTCTTCACAAAACACGGTAATGAGACTGCTTTGTTGCTCTTCATGCATTCCCCATTGCCAGAATGCCATTCGTTCGATCAGCTCAAAGAATAAGGGATTAACCTCAACGATCTGCAGGGGCAACGCCGATAAGGGTAAATCGCTTGAAAAGTAAAGAGAACGATAGGCCAATGAGCCATTCATAATGGCGCGATGAACCGTGCCGGCCGGTATCCACGCTGCCCGCCGGGGCGGAAGCAGGCAAAGGGTATTTTCCAGCTCAATCGTGATACTTCCCGCTGCCGAAAACAGCAACTGATGACGAAGGTGACTATGCATCCCTGAATCGTGTACCCCCATATCGGATGCAATTCCGACAACCCACTCTTCGAACGTGTCCGGATCGAAAGAATCTTCTGGGTTAATTTTCATCATATGTCCGATTTTAAATATAAATAGTCTTTATCATGGTAAACCGACATGACAACTTCCGCAATAATAGTCGCATACTCTGTTTATCTAAGGATTGTTGTTATGAATATCAGTAAACAACCACCGTTGTGGCTACTGACATTACTGATTATGTTTCCACAACTGGTGGAAACAATATACAGCCCAGCTTTGCCAGACATTGCCCGTGCTTTTCAGGTAGGCAGTGAACGTGCCGCCCAGACGCTTTCAGTCTATTTCGTCGCGTTTGCCATCGGCGTTGCGCTCTGGGGCTGGTTAAGCGACCGCGTGGGTCGGCGACCTGCAATGATGGCCGGGCTTCTGTGCTACGGGACCGGTTCCGCACTGGCACTTGTGGCTACAGACTTTAGCGTTTTGCTCCTGGCTCGCATGGTAGCAGCCGTAGGTGCAGCTGCAGGGTCCGTTGTTGTTCAGACGATGCTGCGTGATTGCTACGAATCAACGGCATTAGCCCGCGTCTTCTCCGTGATGGGGGCAGCGTTGGCAATCAGTCCCGTTTTTGGTCTTGTAAGCGGAGGGTGGCTGGTCAGCCTGTACGGACATACCGGCGTGTTTATTGCTCTGGTCACGATGGCACTGGTGCTGCTCACAATGACCGCATTCTTACTGCCTGAAACACGTTCGGAAAATACCTCCGGCCCCCGATTTGGCGGGCTAGTTTGTCGGATGGCAGGGGATGGAAGGCTTTGGAAAAATGCAATGCTTGTTGCACTGCTGAATACAATGCTTTTCAGCTACTACAGCCTTGCACCGTTTCTTTTCGGTCAATTAGGCTGGAGTCCCAGGGCTTTCGGATGGACGGGGATTTTACTGGCTTTTGCTTCTCTATCGGGCAGCTTATGGAACCGGAAACTGCTGTCTTTGGGTTTGTCGCCAGAACAACTGGTGAAAAATGCCTGCCTGCTGGCCCTATTATCGGGTGTCACAGCATGGTTCTTGCAGCAATCTGTATGGATACTTATGCCAGTAGCCGGGGTGGTGATTGCCTATGGCATTGCGATTCCAAACGTGCTGAGCCAGGCCCTTAGCCAATATCGTGAACAGGCCGGAGCTGCCGGAGCGCTGTTTGGATTAGTCTACTATTTATTGCTGGGAATGATGCTGGGACTTGCCGGTATCGTGCAACAGCTGGGATTGGTACTTACCGCTTGTGCGGTAATAGCCTACTTTTGCAGCCTGTCACGGCGCTAAGCTTGTTGTTTTTAATATTTACCCGGGAGCCTATTATAGTATGGGTTCCCGGTACAATTTAAAATGGTTTACGCCTGCTGCAGCCCGATGAGTTGTGAGCTGCTCTCTGCATTTATTGCTTTGTAGAGCTAGTAATGTCCGCTCCTGGCACAAAGCAGACATGCATGAGTGGGAAGGTCTCTATGGGCGGAAAATCACGATGACAGCCTGGTGCTACCATATCAGACATAACAGTGATGTTATAAACCGAACTCTGCGTCACGTCTCATGAGGAACTCCTCATTACACATCCCGTCAACGCCTGGCACAGCATTGTCTGTTGTGAACCTTTACGTCAGGCTATACAAAAAGAACTGAAGGCAATGGGAGATGTAATAACAGACGCATACATGGAGGGCTATGAAGGAATTAAATAGCAAAGAAGAATGTCCGTAATACCGCACTGATAACGTGGATAAGCTCAAACGTTTTCACTAAGCACATGGCTCAGCCCAGAGGGTCAAAATTCAGCTTTACGCACCATAATTTTCGATATCCAAATCGCGCCCCGTATCGGTACGCCCCGGTAGCAGGGAAAACGCCTCGGTAAGCTAAAACCACCGGTCCCTTTTTCAGGGTTTCCACAATAAACGGCGACCATCATTAGACGCTCCCCCCTTTATAAAATTCTGAAAGATGAGCCTGTCACAGGGCAAGGCTGCCCTTTGTTATAAATTATCAAGTCATATCGATAATTATTATATTTGTTGATGATTTATTGAGCTCAGGTGTGAACTTATAGTCTCGGACGCAGGCAATAACTTTTTTACACAAGGATGGTTAATATGAAAAGGTTTTTTATCACGGCTGCACTAACGGGTTTATTTGTCAGTAATAATTCGTATGCAGGAGAAAGCTATCTGGTCTATAACCCACAAAATATTGCGGTATTTGAAGTGCGTTTCTTTAATGTTGGCGACGGTCCCTTTATGCCGGGCTGGCCGAGCGCGTCTGAATCAACCTGGGATCTTGGTCAGCAACAAAAAGAAAAAATACTTGATGCCATGCGTTACTGGGCTGAAGTCATCACCCCCATACCAGGGGAACTGCCCGCCATTATCAATGTGGGGACGTTTAATGACGAGAATGCTGCGGGTTCCAGCGATTCAGTTACTGATGGCATTATCAGTCTGACGCAGTTGCAGGGAGCGTTGAACGGCATTGATACCGGAGAGCTGACCTTCGGCTCTCATGCCCAGTTCATCATGGGCAAACTGGATTTTGACAACGTTCCCTATGTGCCTGCGCAATTGCCGCGCACCGGAAAGGCAGATCTGGTCAGCGTCGCTATTCATGAGCTGGCCCATGGCCTGGGAATATCTAATATGGTTACCGACCTGCACGGAAGTGGCACATTCACGCCCGCTTTCGATAACGGGCCTTTTGGATCCTGGACCAGCCATCTGCGCGATGACCGTGGCAATCCTGCCCGGCCAGGGCAAGTCATATTGTGTAATGGATGCAATAACAGATGGGATCCGCAAGGCTTTGATGTACGGCTCGATAAAGGCTATTTCACCGGCGAGCACGTAAATGAAGTGCTTGCAGGTGCCATGCCTGGCGTGCCGGTGAAAATGTTAGCAGACGACGGTTCGGTCGATGATAACTACATGAGCCATATCGAGCTGAAGAACAGCATGATGAGCCATCAGAACTACCGTAATTACACAACGTTTATGGAGGCGGAACTGGCGTTGTTGCAGGACATGGGATACCAGATTGACCGACGTAACTTTTTCGGTTTTTCGCTGTATGGCAACGGGCAAACTCTTGTTAACCGCAATGGATATTTTCAGCGTAATCAGCAGGCAGATGGCTATCTGGCCGGGCAATATAATACCGCTAATCTGGGGGTTGGCCTGCATGTATATGGCAGTAATAACCATATCTTTCAGCAAGCGGACCTGTTGACATCAGGGGCTGGCGGCGCGGGTATCCGTATAGATGGGCAAAATAACACCCTGAGCATCGAACCCGGAATACGGGTATACGCCGATGGCGCAAATGGCCGAGGGGTGATGTTTGCCTACGGTAAAGAGCACAACCTTATTCAACGCGGCGATGTTCAGGCACTGGGCGCCAGTGGCGTCGCTATCAGTTTTGATTTTGGCAATAACCTGCTGGGTAACGAAGTTGACTATCGTGGATCCTGGCTACATATCGTGGATGGATATTACGATGCATTATTACCCGAGTTGCAGGGAGCCCTGGTGGATAATGCCGACATCAGCGGACGAATTGCCGGTAAAGGCGCGGCGATTTATATTTCACCGAATGCGCTGGTCGGTAATATAAATATATTATCGGGTGCCCGGCTGGAAGGCGATATTTATTCGGACTACGCCGAGCGGGACGCCTATGGCCAACCGCGGTTAACACAACTTACCTTCGGTCGGAAGGCCAATGCGTATGGGCAGGCGACGGAAGCTGCCGATTCTGATTTTAGCTTTACTTACCGCGGAAACATTGAAGGTATTAATAATCTGGCACTGGACGCGCACGGAGGGAAAACCTCGCTAAATGGCGATTTTCAGATTTACAGCATGAATATCGCGCCAGGTGCCACCCTATCCGGCAACGGCAGCTACACCCTTAATGAGGAAGGCCGCTTTGTAAATAACGGGATCCTTGCGCCGGGTAATTCACTTGGGCAAATCACTATCTCAGGTGCTTATCAACAGGGGGACAGCGGGCAGTTGGTGTTGGAAGTCGACGGGCGCGGCAGGCATGATACTTTGCGAGTGGACGGTCACGCACAATTTAACGGTCAGCTGACGTTTGCGCCGCAACCGGACTGGTACGCGACAAACTGGCGTGTGAATTCGCAAGATTTGCTAAAAACAGACTCTTACAGCGGTAAGTTCAGTGCGGTGAACAGCGTGCTCCGCTCTCCCACGCTAACGCTGCAGACAACGCCTCAGGGAAAGAATAGCTGGCAGCTCTCCATGCTGCGCGCTTCAAACGCATACAGCCGGTATGCGCAAGACGCCAATGCGCGGCAGGTAGGGCAAGCGCTGGATAAAATTGTGGCAGATGCTAAGTCGGATATACAGCCGCTGTACCATACTCTGGATTTCTCAGCCGCTGATGGCGGAAGTATCAGCCATGCCCTGCCGCAGCTTTCTGCGGGCGCCTACAGCGCCATGTTCGCAAGTTCCCTTCAACGTGAACAACAGATAGCGCGGATCATTGGAGGGCCTCATCCTGCTGTAATGTCGAAACAACTGGCGGAAGGCGAATGGCGCAGCTTTGCCATCCCCTTTGGCGGCGGCTTCTGGCAACAGCGCCAGGGGGACAGTGTAGGGTACGACGCCAGCAGTTATGGCATGGTGTTCGGTGCTGAAAAACAAAACGATCGGAATCACAACTGGGTTTATGGCTTTCATGGTGCGGTCAGCGGCCAGTCGGTGACGGTGAAATCACCAGAAACCGCGACCGGGAAAACCACTGCTTTCGATCTGGGTATTCATGCCCGTTACGGCGCTGAAAGGTCCGAAGGGATGTATTTATTCGGCACAGGCCGATTGGGTATTGAAGACAGCTGGATGGATAGAAACATTCATGTAGAAACTTACGGAGCAAACCACCATGCCACCTGGACCGGACTGACAGGCTCTGTTACGGCCGGCGGGGGCTATCGATGGGCGCTGAATGATAATGTGAGCGCCGGACCGGTAACGTCATTAAATTACACCACATTACATCGACCTGGCGTGAAGGAAAGCGGCAATGACGGCAGCCGTCTGATGCTGGATTCGGAGACCTTCGATTCTCTGAGATCAAGTATCGGGGTGAATGGTAACTGGAATGTACCGCTCGCTTCAGGGGCGTCTATCGCAGCTGAGTTGCAGCTTACCTGGGATCATGAACTTCTGGATGGCAATGTAGAGCAACAAGCCTCTTTCGCCAACTATCGCAGCACATCGTTTAGTTCCAGGAATCAGGTGGCTGGCCGTGACACTCTGGGTGTTAAGGCGGGAATGCGCTATAAAATCAACACTGATGTCGAATTGGGCATCGGGGTTGAAAGCGAAATGTTTCGTTCTGGCTATAACGCGATCGCAGGTAATCTTTCAGCTACCTGGCGTTTCTGATGTCTGAGGGCGAGAAAATAATTCGGCTAACCGTAAATTAATTCACCGTTCCCCCGGCGTTGCCGGGGGATTCCGACAGGTTACATTCACTTTTTTATGGTATCAGAAATGGCTTGTGTCTCCGTGACCATGCTCACCTGAACCCTCAACCCGCTTAAGCTGGATCACTTCACCACGCTGCCAGGCATCAGCGCCTTTAGCAACCGGGTGCGCCACAATATCCTTACGTTCTTGTTTTATAGCTTGCGTGCTGACGTTAAAGCGTTGATCTCTGTCCGCCAGCAGTTTGGGGTCTAACTGCCCTTCCCCGGTAAAGCCCATCATCAGTGTCGGAATGCCGAGCGGCAGCGTCTTATCGCGGTCGGTGTGCCAGGTATGCCAGGTCTTCCCGTAGGTATTCACAATTTTGCTCATCAACGCTTTGTCTGCCACTGCAGGTAAACCCGGGGCAATCAGACTGCCGGATTTCACTTCATATTGATGGCTATGCCACAATTTTTTTTCTTCCGGCGGCAGTGTGTTAAACAAACGCTCACTAATGATGTACTCAACGCCCATTAAACGGGCATCTTTGGTGTTACCGTCGTAGATCACCGCCTGCATCACCTCATCATTCAACACTGTTACATAATGATGGGCTTCCATCTGGCCATTTTTATCACCGCTATAAAAATGGAAACCGTCAAGATAGGCGCTAATTGCATCAACGGGCGGACGGGACTGGATAATCTGAGCACCGGCTTCCAGCGTGCTCATGCCGGCGGAGGTTTTAACACCCGGAACAGGAGTATTTGAAGGGGTATTGTTCGCGCCGCACCCCACTAAAGTCAGGCTCGACAATAATAAAAGCGATAGTGGTTTCATTGGCCCTCCCTGTAATCGTCACTTTACTGAAAGTAGTACATTCGCGCAGACCCGCCAGGAGAATTTTTACTAAATCATCGGACAAAGTGGCATACCTTCCGTTTACACACCACGTCCATGCCCCTTTCTCTCCACTTCAGGAACGGCAGCGTCAGGCTTGTTACCGCACTCCATACAAATAATGTTCTTAAGAAAGTACTTAAAGAAACGAAGGCAAGACCTGGCTGGCCGCTGGTCAAGTGCAAAAAAACAGCTAAGCTTCCCGGAAAGAAATAGAAATGGGTGCCTGTAAATGCAGGATAACTTCGGCAGTAGCTGGTTAATGTAGCTATTGGAACCTGTATTCCCGAGTGGATATGTATATACCATTGCTCTGTTTCCATTACCCAGCATTATTAACATACGCATAACTATTTTGTGCGGCATATAAAACCGAAAATTTACCTTACAGGCAGGCAAATCACCCTTATTTTCTTTTTAATTTGGTTTAATTATCTATTTTTATTATTATTTTTAGGTTATTTGACAAATTCCCCACACCTATCGCTGAGACTATTCCTAACACAGTTGGGTGAAGATCCTGGTTAATATAAAGCACCGTTAAGAATTTAATGCCACATTATAAATAACCCTATGAAAATAAATGCCTTTTTCCTCACCTCAAAAAATCAATATTTTAATTTTGTGTAAATATTGCTCCAGACGCAGAATCTCTTTTCTTCGCTCGCGTTGACACTCATTAGGAAAAAACTTAAATTCACTCCCAAGCAAAATAATTATTAAAAATTAAACTTGCCCGTCCAATTTTGGTGGGCAAAAAGAGTCTTATTTGATGGAGAATAATTCAAGCAACCTAATACCCCTGTAGTTTTACAGCCCTGACAAACAATGACGTTACAAAAATGATAACTTCAAGGACTATGAGGTGCGAAACCATATGGAATGTAAATGCTGCTCCGATAAATACATTTGGTCTGCCCATGACTCCTTCTTCTATAAAGGGCTATACGAACTGATTGCGGATATCGATGAATTAATTTATCTGTCGCTGGAGAAAATAAAAAAAGATTTTGTGTTCATCAATCTTAATACGGCTTCTTTAACCGAATTTATCAGGCGCGATAGCGAGTGGCTGACTGCAGTTAAGGGGAAGCAGGTCATATTGATTGCGGCCAGAAAGTCAGAAGCCCTGGCGAATTACTGGTATTACAATAGCAATGTCAGGGGCATTGTATACGTTGCTTTGTGTCGTGACATTCGTAAAGAGCTGGCCTATGCGATCAATGGCAGATTTCTCCGCAAAGATATTAAAAAAGATAAAATCACTGACCGGGAAATGAAAATAATTCGTTTAACAGCCCAGGGTATGCAACCCAAATCGATCGCAAGAATAGAAAATTGCAGCGTGAAGACAGTATATACCCATCGGCGTAATGCTGAGGCAAAACTGTATTCCAAAATATATAAGCTGGTTTAATAACCGTCGAATAACGTTTTTAAGATGATTCACCGGGACATCATGTCCTTAATTTAACTCAGGATGAAAAGCGATGAAAAAAAAGGTCTTGGCAATAGCTCTGGTAACGGCGTTTACCGGTATGGGTGTGGCTCAGGCTGCTGACGTAACAGCTCAGGCTGTAGCGACCTGGTCTGCGACTGCCAAAAAGGACATGACCAGCAAGCTTGTGGTGACCCCCCTGGGTAGCCTGGCGTTCCAGTATGCCGAAGGCGTCAAAGGTTTTAACTCGCAAAAAGGGCTCTTTGACGTGGCGATTGAGGGTGACTCAACGGCTACCGCCTTTAAGCTGACCTCGCGTCTTATCACCAATACCTTAACGCAGTTGGATACCTCCGGCTCCACACTGAGCGTGGGCGTGGATTACAACGGTGCGGCAGTCGAAAAAGCTGCCGATACCGTAATGATCGATACCGCAAACGGTGTACTGGGCGGCAACCTCAGTGCGCTCGCTAACGGCTACAACGCCAGCGGCCGTACCACCGCGCAGGATGGGTTCACCTTCTCCATCATCAGTGGCACCACCAACGGTACTACCGCAGTGACCGATTTCAGCACCCTACCGGAAGGGGTCTGGAGCGGCGACGTCAGCGTACAGTTTGATGCCACCTGGACCAGCTAAACCACTTGATGCACAAGCAGGGGCCCTCCCCTGCTTTTATTCACGGACGGAATTGTTATGAAAAAACGCCTTCTGGCACTCGGGCTGCTGCTCATCGGGGGGGCGCCGGCGCAGGCGCTGGATGTCGGCGATATTTCCTCATTTATGAACAGCGGCAGCAGCACGCTGAGCAAGACGATCAAAAATAGCACCGACAGCGGCCGCCTGATCAATATTCATCTCGAACGACTCTCCTCACCGCTGGATGACGGGAAGGTTATCCCAATGGACAAACCCGATGAGGTGCTGCTCACCCCTGCCAGCCTGCTGCTGCCCGCCCAGGCCAGCGATGTAATTCGTTTCTTCTACAAAGGGCCATCAGATGACAAAGAGCGCTATTACCGCATTGTCTGGTTCGATCAGGCTCTCAGTGACCTCCAGCGGGATAAAGCCAACCGCAGCGCGGTGGCTACCGCCTCTGCACGCATCGGCACCATCCTGGTAGTGGCACCCCGTCAGGTGAACTACCGCTTTCAGTACGCCAACGGCGAGCTTACTAATTCCGGGAATGCAACGCTGCGGATCCTTGCCTATGGCCCCTGCATTAAGGCTGCCAACGGTAAGGAGTGTAAGGAGAATTACTACCTGATGCCGGGTAAATCACGTCGTTTTACGCGTGTGGATACGGCGGATAAAAAAGGACGTGTTGCGCTTTGGCAGGGTGAGCAGTTTGTTCCTGTGAAATAGACAGCTGTGCAGATGGATAACGACGATGCCTCTACGACGGATTTCCCAAGAACTGAAGACGCGGTTTGCCTTCAGCATGATCTTTTTGTTCGTTCAGCCTGATGCAAGCGCTGCTGGCGTCGGTGCGCAGCAGATTGGCGGCGTGATGATTCCGCAGGCCTTCGGTCAGGCGTTGCAGGACGGCATGAGCGTCCCGCTCTATATTCATCTCGCCGGCAACCAGGATACGCGGGACGACCAGCGGATCGGCAGTGCCTTTATCTGGCTGGATGGTAGCCAGCTGCGTATAAGGCAGATCCAGCTGGAGGAGAGAGAGGATAACGCCAGCGTGAGCGAGAAGACCCGGCAGCAGCTGAACAGCCTCGCCGACGTCCCGTTCAGCGAGGCGCTCACCATTACCCTGACAGACAATGCACAGCTGGATCTTAGCCTGCGCCAGTTGTTGCTGCAGCTGGTGGTCAAACGCGAGGCGCTGGGTACTGTGCTGCGCGCGCGCAGCGATGATATTGGACAGTCCAGCGTGAACGCCGTTAGCAGCAACCTGACCTATAACCTCGGCGTCTATAACAACCAGATGCGTGATGGAGGAAGCAATACCTCCAGTTACCTGTCGCTGAACAACGTCACCGCCCTTCGGGAGCACCATGTGGCGCTGGATGGCTCGCTGTACGGTATCGGCAGCGGTCAACAAGACAGCGAATTATATAAGGCAATGTATGAACGCGATTTCGCCGGCCACCGTTTTGCGGGCGGGATGCTTGATACCTGGAACCTGCAGTCGCTGGGACCAATGACCGCCATTTCGGCCGGGAAGATTTACGGTCTTTCCTGGGGAAATCAGGCCAGCTCCACCGTTTTCGACAGCAGTCAGTCGACCACGCCAGTGATCGCTTTTTTACCCGCAGCGGGAGAAGTGCATCTTATCCGTGACGGGCGACTGCTGAGCGTTCAGAACTTCGCTATGGGTAGCTATGAAGTGGATACCCGCGGACTACCGTACGGTATTTATGATGTGGAAGTGGAAGCGATCGTCAACGGTCGCGTGGTCAGCAAACGCACTCAGCGAGTCAATAAGCTGTTCAGCCGGGGACGCGGCGTGGGTGCGCCACTGGCGTGGCAGATATGGAGCGGCAGCTTTCATATGGATCGCTGGTCAGAAAACGGGAAAAAGACGCGGCCGGCAAAAGAGAGCTGGCTGGCTGGCCTCTCGGCGTCCGGCTCGCTCGACACGTTGAGTTGGGCTGCAACCGGATACGGCTATGACAATCAGGCGGTGGGCGAAACCCGTCTGACACTGCCACTGGGTGAGTCGGTCAACGTTAATCTGCAAAGTATGCTGGCCAGCGATAGCTCATGGAGTGGCGTCGGTAGTATCAGCGCCACGTTGCCTGGGGGCTTCAGTTCGCTGTGGGTCAACCAGGAGAAAACTCGCATTGGCGATCAATTACGGCGCAGCGATGCTGACAACCGGGCCATCGGCGGAACCTTAAACCTCAACGCATTATGGTCGAAGCTGGGCACCTTTAGCATCAGCTACAACGATGACCGGCGTTACAACAGCCATTACTACACGGCGGATTATTATCAGACGGTCTACAGTGGCACCTTTGGCTCCCTGGGCCTGCGGGCGGGGATCCAGCGCTTTAACAATGGCAACAGCAGCGCCAATACCGGGAAATATATTGCCCTCGACCTTTCGCTGCCTTTAGGGAACTGGTTCAGTGCCGGGATGACCCATCAGAACGGCTACACCATGGCCAACCTGTCGGCGCGTAAACAGTTTGATGAAGGAACAATTCGCACCATCGGCACCAATCTGTCGCGGGCCATCTCCGGGGATACCCGGGATGACAAGACACTCAGCGGCGGAGCCTATGCCCAATTTGATGCCCGCTACGCCAGTGGAACCCTTAACGTCAACAGCGCAGCGGACGGCTACGTTAATACCAACCTGACTGCCAGCGGCAGTGTCGGCTGGCAGGGCAAAAACCTCGCCGCCAGCGGACGCACCGACGGCAACGCCGGTGTGATATTCAACACCGGACTGGATGATGACGGGCAGATAAGCGCCAAAGTAAACGGGCGAATTTTCCCACTCAGCGGCAAACGTAACTATCTGCCCCTCTCTCCCTATGGCAGGTATGAGGTGGAACTGCAGAACAGTAAAAATTCGCTCGACAGCTACGACATCGTCAGCGGACGCAAGAGTCATCTGACGCTCTATCCCGGCAACGTCGCAGTGATTGAGCCAGAGGTGAAACAAATGGTCACCGTCTCCGGTCGTATCCGCGCGGAAGACGGCACGGTGATGGCTAATGCACGAATTAACAACCATATCGGCCGGACCCGAACCGATGAAAGCGGCGAGTTTGTCATGGACGTGGACAAGAGTTATCCCACTATCGATTTTAGCTATGGCGGCAATAAGACCTGCGAAGTGGCGCTGGATCTCAGCAACGCGCGTGGTGCCGTCTGGGTTGGGGATGTGGTCTGTAGCGGCCTCTCATCATGGGCGGCAGTACAGCAGACAGGAGATAAGAATGAAAGTTAACCCACTGATAATGCTGGCGATCCTCGCGCTACTCTGGCCAGTGACTGCGCTCAGGGCCGCCGTGACCAAAACCACGTGGCCGGATGCACCGGCGCGTGAGTTTGTGTTCGTTGAAAACAACTCCGACGATAACTTTTTCGTCACACCGGGCGGGGTACTGGACCCACGCCTGACCGGTGCCAACCGCTGGACCGGTTTGAAATACACAGGCTCGGGCACCATTTATCAGCAGAGCCTCGGCTATATCGATAACGGCTACAACACCGTGCTTAATGCCAACTGGAAGTTTGATATGTGGCTTGAAAATTCGCCGGTGTCGCACCCCTTGACCGGCCTTCGATGCATCAACTGGTACGCCGGTTGCGATATGGCTACCAGCCTAATCCTGCCGCAAACCACCGATGCCAGCGGATTTTATGGCGCAACAGTGGCCAGCGGGGGCGCAAAGTGGATGCATGGCATGATGTCCGACGCGTTCTATCAGTATCTGCAGCAGATGCCCGTCGGCGGCAGCTTTACGATGACCATCAATGCCTGCCAGACCTCTGCGACCTATGACGCCAGCAGCGGTGCCCGCTGTAAGGATCAGTCCTCCGGCAACTGGTATGTCCGCAACGTCACCCATACCAAAGCCGCAAATCTGCGGTTGATCAATACCAATTCCCTGGCGGAGGTATTTATCAACAGTGACGGTGTACCGACTCTGGGTGAGGGAAATGCCGACTGCCGGACGCAAACCATCGGCAGCTTATCAGGATTAAGCTGTAAAATGGTCAGCTATACCTTGCAGACAAACGGGTTAAGTAACACCTCGATCCGTATTTTCCCGGCAATTGCCAATTCGTCGCTTGCCTCTGCCGTCGGTATATACGATATGCAATTCAGCCTGAATGGCAGTTCGTGGAAGCCAGTAAGCAATACTGCCTATTTCTATAACTTCAACGAGATGAAGAGCGCAGATTCGATCTATGTTTTCTTTTCAAGCAACTTTTTTAAGCAGATGGTTAATCTCGGGATCAGCGATATTAACACCAAGGATCTGTTTAACTTTCGCTTCCAGAACATCACCTCGCCGGAGTCGGGATGGTACGAGTTTTCCACCTCCAATACGCTGATTATCAAGCCCCGTGATTTTAGCATCAGCATTATCTCCGACGAATATACGTCGTCGCCATCACGGGAGGGATTTGTCGGCAGCGACGAACCGGCACTTGATTTCGGCTACATCGTCACCACCAGCGGTAAAACGGCCGCCGACGAAGTACTCATCAAGGTGACCGGACCGTCACAGGTGATTGGCGGGCGTTCCTACTGTCTCTTCAGCTCCGACGACGGTACTGCAAAAGTGCCATTTCCGGCCACGCTCTCATTTATTACCCGCAGCGGGACGGAGCAGTCCTACGATGCCGGGTGCGATGACAGCTGGCGGGATATGTCCGAGGCGCTTTGGCTGACTACGCCCTGGACCGATATCTCCGGCGAAGTCGGGCAGTTGGATAAAACGACGGTGAAATTTTCGATTCCGATGGATAACACCATTTCACTGCGTACGGTAGACGATAATGGCTGGTTTGGCGAAGTCAGCGCTTCAGGAGAAATTCATGTTCAGGCGACGTGGCGTAACATTAATTAAAGCCCTGCTGGCCCTGGGCTTGCTTCTCGCAGCTTCTCAGACACAGGCTATCTCGGTCGGTAACCTCACCTTCTCCCTGCCGGCTGAGATGGATTTCGCCAGCAAACGGGTAGTGAACAACAACAAAAGCGCGCGGCTGTACCGCATTGCTGTTAGCGCCATCGATCGCCCTGGTGGCGGTGAAGTGCGCTCCCGACCGGTGGATGGCGAACTGTTGTTCGCCCCCCGACAGCTCACGTTACAGGCCGGAGAAAGCGAGTATTTCAAATTTTATTATCATGGCCCCCGAGATAACCGCGAACGCTACTACCGGATTTCATTTCGCGAGATCCCCACCCGCAACCTGACGAGGCAGAGCCCGACAGGTGGCGAGGTCAGCATGGAGCCGGTGGTGGTGATGGATACCATTCTGGTCGTTCGCCCGCGTCAGGTTCAGTTTCAATGGACCTTCGACAAGGTGGCCGGGACGGTGAGCAATATCGGTAACACCTGGTTTAAATTGCTGATCAAACCGGGATGTGATTCGACCGAAGATGAGGGCGACGCTTGGTATCTGCGTCCCGGTGATGTGGTTCGTCAGCCGGCGCTGCGTCTGTCGGGACATCATTATCTGATTTATAACGACAAATTTATAAAGATCAGCGATACCTGCCCGGCGGAGCCCCGACCAGCGGACTGAACCTTTTATCAATTGATAATCAGCATGACACTGGCGTGCTGATTAATGAGCATGCACAGGCCGAGTATGGAAAGAGATGACATAAATATAGAATTGGCATCAAGCTATGAGTGTAATGGTGACTATTTCTATGCTTGCAGACTCTGGCTAAGAGCCGCACGCTATACGCAGAATATTGAGAAATTTATCTGGATTCGTAAACGACTGAGGCGATGCAAGGCGTTGATGTGCATCTCTGGGCTAATCAGGACACACAGATGTGAGTAATGTCTCCAGGCTTATATGAAAATCCGAAATGTGGGTGTGAATTTTATTGAAGAGGGAATATATGCGTACTCGTCCAGCCTCCCGATTGTTAGTCCTTTCACCTGAACATCATGTACTGCTCTTTAGATTCTGCCATAAAGATGATGCTCTAAAGGGAAAAACATACTGGGCTACGCCAGGCGGAGGACTTGAGCACAATGAGTCTTTTGAGCAGGCAGCGTTACGTGAATTATTTGAAGAAACGGGCCTGGCAAGAAGCACTGCGGGGCCACAAATAGCCTCCAGGACCTTCCCGATGATGCTGCCCAGTGGTGAGACCGTTCTTGCTGAAGAACGTTTCTTTATTATAAATGCAGATAAATCAGATATTGACCGTTCAGGTTGGAGTAACAATGAAAGAGAAGTTATGCGCGATCACTACTGGTGGAGCTTAGAAGAGCTCAGACAAACCAATGAAATCATCTTCCCATACGATTTGATAATCAACCTACTTGACGGCTTCCTCAGCACCTCATTCACCGAACAGGCTTAGAAGTCCGCTCCTGGTACGCAGCGGACAAGCTAACTGGGCTAAACGTCTGCTAAGAGCGGACATTGTGAATTCTGAGCAGGCAGACTCCACTTGCTTTGCCACAAACATGGTGAGTTTAGTTTTCGGAATCCTTATTGTCGGTAACTAAAGAGTGAAGTACCTCATCGGCCGCCTTTACCCAGGGCTGCATGATCTGCTGCTCACGCAAAATATTAAGGCCCTGCGCCGTAAAAGTTCCTTCTGTCGCGACTGCCTACAGCAGGTTATCAAGAGGCACCCCGTCGTTATGACCAGCATAAGCGGCACAGTCGTGCATCGCGCCAAGCACAAGACTGCGGGCATGATGCTGCGGCATGCCTTTTTTCGCTAACCAGCTCTGTAGGCCGTCAGCGAGGTGATAAAACCAGCCGTTCATGCACATGCTGACCGTCGCCAGTTCGAACAACTCTTCATTTTCCAGAACAATCACTTCACCGAGTGCGGAAAAGAATGTCCGGGTTTTCTCATCGCAGGCCGTCAGCACAACCGTCGTCTGGTTTATCCCGGCGGCATACGTAAGCATCATTCTCACCACATGTTTGTGACCGAACAGCGCCTGCAGATGGTCCATACCGACGCCCGCAACCAGCGAAACCAGCAGCTGATGGGGTTTAAGCGATACCTCTGACGCCAGTCCGGCAAGCGAATCAGGCCGGACGCCGGCAATAACCATATCGGCATCTTCAGCGGCTGCCTGACTGCTGCCGGCTACCTGGCAGCCGCAGGTTTCACGAAGCCTGTCTGCACGCCCGGCATTTCTGGGTGAAAGCACGATTTCAGCAGCAGTTTCGGCGGCGGCCAGGCCGGCCACGATTTTTTCCGTGAGTTCCCCCACGCCTAAAATACCCATTTTCATTTGCCGTTCCTTTTATTTTCAGCTGGCACCACTGCGTGCTGCCGGGCCGCTTATCCGTCCGCCGCTCACGACGGTATACCACCGGGCTATGCGGTAAACGCCCTCAAGCAGCGGCGTGCCGCACCGCAAATATAGCCCATTGCTCTTTTTAACCAATTCAGGCTGAGCCAGCGGCATACTACAGATGTCGCGCACCGCCTGCGGCGTCAGCAAATGAATATCATCAACGTATCTCGTCTGTACCAGCGCGGCCGGATAGCTTTTCCCCAGACGCCAGAGGGCGTTCTCCAGTCCGGTAAACCCTGCCAGTAATGCTGCAATCAGGCAGGGTAGAAGAACGGCATAAGGCACCTTCTGCCGCGCAACCTTAATGCCCTTCATCGTCATTATCCCTCTTCCGTCAGGGAGGGTGGCGAACGCCAGCGGTCGGCGACGGCGGCGGCGAGCATGACCGCGAGCGAAGGCAGTAGCCAGGCGAGACCCTGATTGTGAAGTGGGAGATACTGCACCAGCCTAAAGGGCCACACACTGATGCCGGCCGAAGAAAGCGCGTCAGCAATGCCGAACACAAACGATACCAGCGCGGCGGGCGCGATAACACGGGTATGAGAGTAAAAACGTGCCCGGATGAAGTAAGTCAGGACGAGTACGATAAAGACCGGATACACGGCAGTCAGCGCCGGCACCGAGAAAGCGATAAGCTGCGTCAGGCCCATATTAGAAACCAGCATGGAGAAAGCCGCGAAGAACCAGGCATAAGCGCGATAGCTGATCCGGGTCACGGAACTGAACCAGGCGGCGCAGGCGCAGGTCAGACCAATGGCGGTGACCAGGCAGGCCAGCGTAATGAGCGCGCCCAGGAACACGTCTCCGCCTGCGCCAAAGACATGGTGTACGTAGGCGCTGAGCACCTGCGCCCCGTTTGTGGCGCTTACTGTCAGCCCCATACTGCCGGTGCCGAGCCGGAAGAGGCTCAGATAAACCAGCGCCAGACCGGCGCCCGCAATCAGGCCGGAGCATACGGCATAACGCGTGATGAGCCGCCCGGAGGTCACGCCCCGTGAGCGGATAGCGTTAACGATAACGAGGCCAAAAGCCAGAGAGGCCATCGTATCCATAGTCAGGTAACCGCTGGTCAGGCCCTGTGAAAAGGCGGCCGTTGCGTATACCCCTTCCGGAGCACGGGGCTGGCCTGCAGGATAAGCCAGCGCCGCTACGGCAAGGACAATCAGAGCCAGAATCTTGACCGGGGACAGGAATCTGCCCACCGTATCTAGCAGCCTACCGGGATAGAGCGAAACCAGAATAACAATGCCAAAATACACTGCGCTCCAGACCGGCAGCCAGCGTTCGCTGCCCGTAAACGGCTGAACGGCGAGCTCATAGGAAACCGTCGCAGTACGCGGCGTGGCAAAGAACGGTCCGATGCAAAGGTAACAGATAACGGCCAGCAGTAAGCCGCACACCCTGCCAGCCGGGCGGGTGACGGCGGATAATGCCCTGCCAGCCGGGCGGGTGACGGCGGATAATGCCCCGCCAGCCTTTGCCATCACAATGGCGGTAATAACGGGAAGCCCGACGCCCGTCAGCAGAAATCCCGCCGCTGCCGTCCAGACAGATGTACCGGCCTGCAGGCCGATGAACGGTGGAAAGATGATATTACCGGCGCCGACGAACAGGGCAAAGTTCATGAAGCCAAGGATAATGATGTCTCTGATGCGAAATGTGTTCATTGATGTGCCATAGATGTGTTTGCAGGGGCTGTTACGCAGCGCGGTCAGCCTGATTATTCATTTCACAGAAGCCGAGAGCACCAGAGATGATGCCCCAGGCGGGCCGTAATGCCGTTATTTCAGGGCGGAATAAACTTGCTCACCGAAGAGCAGGAAGGCTATGACAATCATGGCAATGCCCGAGAACTGGCTGACCCGCCGCGCCGCCTCCGGACGCGTACGAAGGATCGCTTTTGAACCCAGCCCGACAGCGCTGTACACCACAGCACAGTTAATAATCTGAATCATCCCCATGAAGAAAATCTGCACGCCAACTGACCAGCCGGCGTCACGGCTGGTGAACTGTGGCAGAAGCGCCAGAAAAAGCAGCAGCGCTTTCGGGTTGATCCCGCTGATGCCAAACCCCTTCATCAGCGTCCGGAACCTGTTTACCTCCCCGCCAAAGTTACCTGCAGACGGAACCGGGGGATTGCGCAGGACGCCGGCCCCGAGCCACAGCAGATAGGCCGCTCCGGCATAGGTAAGCACCGTCAGAATGACCGGCATGCTGGCGACCAGTGCTCCAACGCCGGCCGCGACGACAACCGTTATGACAACATACCCCAGCAGCATGCCGGACACAGCCGGAAGCAGCATTCTGTTGCGCATGCCGGAAGAAATGGCATAGGCCCAGTCCGCTCCGGGCGTCATAACAAGAGAAAACGATACAATCCAGAACGCTGCTAGCAAACTGAAATCCACTTCATCACCTTTCTGTTCAGTTAAAAACTAAAAACGATCTTATCAACTGATGTGCGGGATAACTTTCCAGATTAGCCTTTGATGGCGGTTCTTTTAGAAGATGTTTGCTTTAAATCGGGTATAATGAGAAATATATTCCAGATCTGAATCGTGTGGATTTGACTACCTGATAAGGCGGGAACGTGGACAGAACCGATAAAAAGATCATTGCTGAACTCCAGGCTGACGGACGCCTGTCCCTGACAGAGCTGGCGGACAAGGTCGGGCTGAGCCTTTCCCCCTGCCACCGTCGCGTTAAAAGCCTTGAAGAGACGGGCATCATCAGTGGATATCGTGCTCAGGTCGATACCGCCAAGCTCGGACTGAGCTTTTCAGTGATCGTTTTTGTATCACTTGAAAAGGCCGATCGTCAGGCGGTAAGCAGCTTTGAGGAGGCGGTGGTTGACGTCCCAGAGGTGATAAACGCGCAGCGCCTGTTTGGTAACCCGGATTATATGCTGCACGTCCTGACACGGGACATGGAGAGCTTTCAGCGGCTCTATGATCTCGACCTTTCAGCGCTGCCAGGCGTTCAGCGCCTGACCTCAACACTGATCATGAAAACGGTTGTTAATAACAGACCGGTAGTTCCCTGATTCAGGAAGATAAAGTCACCGATAATTATGACGGTCACGCAGAGCCGCCCAGCAAACAACGTCCGCTTTTGACACAGGGCTGCTTTTGCAGCCCTCATAAATTAAACTTCAATAGACTCAGATATCTCTAGGGCATCATCCACTTCAATACCGAGATAATGGACGGTACTTTCGAGTTTCTTGTGACCTAAAAGTAGCTGGATCACTCGAAGATTCTTCGTTTTTTTATAGATCAGATATGGCTTGGTTCTTCGCATAGAATGCGTGCTGTACAGAGCCTCGTCGAGACCCAGCTTATCAATCCATCCATGAAAAATACGGTTATATTGCCTTGTTGAGATATGTTGTGAAGAACCGACGCGGGACTGGAACAGATAGTCGCTACTACGTAGATGAGCCATTTTGATCCACGCTGCTACAGACTCTCTTGTTCCTTTAGTCAGTTCAAACTGAACGGGGCTTCCCGTTTTTTGCTGCAGCACTGTCGCTCTGCCCGAAACAGAGTGCCCATAGGCCACATCAGAAACTTTTAGCTTAACCAGATCACAGCCCCGAAGTTTACTGTCCAGAGCCATGTTAAATAGAGCTAAATCGCGTACTTTTCCTTCCAGCTCAAGTCTGATACGGATTCCCCAGATATGAGAGATCTGAAGAGGCCGTTTCTGGCCAATGATACGGCCCTTGTTCCAGGGGGGTGTTGTCATGCTCAATCTCCTTTGGGTTAGGAGATGTGATTATGGTTGTCCCATATGAGCGAAAAGCGGACATCTAAGAATTGATGAAAAGTACAACATCTTCAGGTAATAAATAAATTTCGCCGAAATAATGTAATTACCGACCCGAAGGCCGGTAATTGTTAACACTGATAACCTTTTACCACGCGTAAGCTTCAGGTGCCTCTCCGCCTGGCCCCGGCCAGATGGTATCCAGCCTTTTGAGCGTATCGTCTGAAAGAGACAGCGTCAGGGCATTGAGATTCTGACGGAGCTGTTCAACTGTACGCGGACCACTGAGCACGGCGCTAACCACCGAGTTCTGCAGTAGCCAAGCCAGCGCGACGTCTGATGGTGTTTCCCCCAGCTCATCACACAGTGTTTCCCAGGCCTCCAGTTGTGGCCGCAGGCGGTTGATTTGTGCCTGCAACTGCGGTGATGCCCGGCGGCCACCGGCAATTTTCTTCAGAACACCGCCCAGCATCCCCATCCCGACCGGGCTCCAGGGGATCAGGCCAATGCCGTAATGACGCAGCGCCGGAATGATTTCTAGCTCAATCGTGCGCTGAGTCAGATTGTACAGGCTCTGTTCCGATGCCAGCCCCAGCAGGTTGCGCGCGTCGGCCTTGCACTGTGCAGTGGCAATATCCCAGCCAGCAAAGTTACTGCTGCCAACGTAGCTGATTTTACCCTCACGGATCAGCTGTTCCATGGCCTGCCAGATCTCCTCCCAGGGCGTGTTCCGGTCGATATGGTGCATCTGATAGAGATCGATATGGTCCGTTTTCAGCCTTTTCAGGCTGGCCTCACAGGCCCGGCGGATATGGTAGGCAGACAGGTATTTGTCGTTCGGCCCCGTGTCCATCGGCTGGTAAACTTTCGTGGCCAGCACTATCCGGTCACGCTGACCACTACGCGCCAGCCAGTTACCGATGATTTCTTCGGATGTTCCGTAACCCTTTGCCATATCCGGCGACTGCGGCCCGCCATAGACGTCAGCGGTATCGAAAAAGTTGATACCTGCATCCACGGCTTCATCCATGATCCTGAAGCTGGCCGACTCATCCGTCAGCTCACCGAAATTCATGGTACCGAGACCGATGCGGCTCACCCGCAGACCGGTACGCCCCAGATGTTTGTAGTTCATGTCAAATGCTCCTTAACTGAACGTGTTATTGCAGATTTTTACGGAAAAAGTCTTTCAGCTTGTCAAAAGGGATGACGTCGGTACGGTCATAAAGATCGACATGCCCTGCGCCCGGTACGATGTACAGTTCTTTAGGCTGACCGGCGCGTTTGAAAGCGTCCTCGCTGAACTCTTTTGAGTGTGCCTGATCGCCGGTAATAAACAGCATCGGGCGCGGAGAGATGGTTTCAATATCGTTGAACGGATAGAAGTTCATAAACTTGCCAATACTGCTCAGCATCGGTTTCGTCGTCAGTTCTTCTTTCTGACCCTGTGGGGTGTAGCCGCCGCGTTCGGTGCGGTAGAAATCAAAGAACTCGCGCTGAATATCAGGCGTTGAAGCGTCCAGTGTATTCACGGTACCGGGAATGTAGGCCGTCTCGCCTCCCTGAAACTCTGCTAAACGCTGCTCTGTGGCTGACCGGATAAAGGCCTTTCGTTGTTCCGGCGTCTGGGAATGGTTGAGGCCGTTGCGAAATGCAGCCCCCATGTCATACATGCTGACGGTGGCAATGGCTTTCATACGCGGGTCAATCTTGGCAGCACTGATAACAAAACTTCCGCTGCCGCAGATACCTAATACACCGATGCTATCCGGATCGACAAACGGCTGTGTGCTTAGATAATCAACCGCCGCGCTGAAATCATCTGTGTAGATTTCCGGTGAAATCAGGTGCCCCGGTTTGCCCTCGCTTTCTCCCCAGAAAGAGAGATCGATAGCCAGCGTGACAAAACCCTGCTCTGCCAGCTTCTGCGCATAAAGATTCGAACTCTGTTCCTTAACGGCTCCCATCGGGTGACCAACGACGATCGCCGGGTGTCGGGTATTCTGGTTCATCTTTTTCGGGATAAACAGGTTGCCGACCACGGCCATCTGATACTGGTTTTTAAAGGTGACTTTTTGCTGCGTCACCTTATCGCTTTTATAAAAATTATCGGCCCCACGGGACATATCCGCCGCAGAGGAAGCAAATGCACTGATCAACAGCCCCAGCGCTAACGTAAATTTTTTCATGATGGTCTCCTTATCATTAAGCCAGGGTGGCGTTATCAATGACAAACCGGTAATGCACATCGCCCCTGAGCATGCGCTCATAGGCATCGTTAATCTGGTCGGCGCGGATAAGCTCAATGTCGGCGACAATGCCGTGTTGGGCGCAGAAATCGAGCATCTCCTGCGTTTCAGGAATGCCGCCAATCATCGACCCGGCAATCGATCTGCGCTTCATGATGAGGCTGAACACCTCTGGCGCGTCATGCGGCGTGGCTGGCGCACCCACCAGGGTCATCGTGCCATCACGTTTCAGCAGCGCAGTGAACACGTCGAGGTTATGCGGCGCAGCAACGGTGTTGAGGATAAAATCGAAGCTCTTTGCATGGGCTTCCATTTCGCTGGCATGACGGGAGACCACCACCTCATCTGCACCAAGCGCTATGGCGGCGTCACGTTTGGACTCAGACGTGGTAAAGGCCACGACATGCGCGCCCATGGCGTGCGCAAGCTTGATCCCCATATGTCCCAGTCCACCGATACCGACCACTCCGACCTTTTTGCCGGGCCCCGCCTGCCAGTGACGCAGTGGTGAGTACGTTGTGATCCCTGCGCACAGCAGCGGAGCCACGGCGGCCAGTTGCGCTTCCGGGTGAGTGACGCGCAGGACATAGCGCTCATGCACCACAATCTGCTGCGAATATCCGCCCAGCGTGTGGCCTGGCGCATCCGGCGTCGGGAAATTGTATGTCCCTGTCATATGGTCGCAGTAGTTCTCCAGTCCGTCGTCACAGTCACTGCAGTGCCGGCAGCTGTCGACAATGCAGCCGACCCCCACCAGGTCCCCTGCACAAAAACCGGAGACGTGATCGCCAACGGCCACTACACGACCGACAATTTCATGTCCCGGTACGCAGGGATAGAGCGTTCCAGCCCATTCAGCGCGTACCTGGTGGATATCCGAATGGCAGACTCCGCAGTACGCGATATTAATCTGCACATCATGGGCACCGGGGGCGCGACGGGTGATATCCATCGGCTCCAGCGGCAGTGTGCCCGCATGGGCACCGTAAGCTTTAACTGTCATGGCATTACTCCTGGGTTTATGAATGGTCTGCGGCAGAAGTGTCTGACCGCGAGGTCAGGAAGATCAGTACGGTTGCGATAATCAGCATCGCGGCGCTGGCCAGGAAGGTGCTCTGGTAGCCGTGATGGTCGAAAAGCAGGCCGCCCACCGTCGAACCGAGAGCAATGGACAGCTGCACCATCGCCACCATCAGTCCGCCGCCCGCTTCGGCATTCTGCGGGAAGGTACGCGGAACCCATGCCCACCATCCCACTGGTGCGGCAGTGGAAATCAGCCCCCACAGCCCGAGCAGCGCCGTCACGATGGCTACCTGACTGCCGAAGGCAATCAGTGCCAGCGCGGTGATGGCCATCAGTACCGGGATGGCCATCAGGGTCGGGTAGAAGCCGCGTTTTAACACCCGGCCAATCAGGGTAGTGCCGATGAAACCCGCGACACCAATAACCAGCAGGACCAGGGTCACCGTTGCGGCATCCACCCGCGTCACCGTCTCAAGGAAAGGCCTGATGTAGGTAAATAGCGTGAATTGCCCCATAAAGAAGATCCCCACACCCAGCATGCCCAGCGTGACCACCCGACGACGAAACAGCGTGAAAACGTTGCGGGAAGCCGCCTGACGGGTGACCGACATGGAAGGCAGACTGAGTAATTGCCAGACAAACGCTATGATGGCGACCGGCACCAGGCAGAAGAAGGCGCCCCGCCAGCCAACAACCGATCCGAGCCAGCTGCCCAGAGGGGCAGCCACGACGGTAGCCAGAGCATTGCCGCTGTTGAAAATAGCCAGCGCCAGCGGAACACGATGCACCGGGACCAGACGCATTGCCGTCGCGGCCGACATCGACCAGAACCCGCCGACCACAATGCCAATCAGGGCCCTACCCGCCATATAAGTCAGGTAATTGGGTGCCAGCGCAATAACAGCACCGGAAATTGCCATAATGCAGGTCAGGCCGAGCAGCAGCGTTTTCCGGTTAAGCGTGCCTGCCAGCACGGAAATAAACAGGCTGGTTACCACTGCAAATGCCCCGGAAATGGCGATGCCCTGTCCGGCCATGCCTTCGGTGACACGAAGGGTCTGCGCCATCGGTGTCAGCAGGCTGACCGGCATGAATTCGGAGGCGATCAGGGCGAAGACGCACAGCGTCATGGCAAAGACACCACTCCAGTGCGCAGGCTGTTTCCCGCTTCCGGTGTTTTCTTTTCTGTTTTCGTCTGTCTTATTACTCATTCAGGGGTTTCTTTTCAGTAGATAACATGAAGTCTGCGCCCCAGGGCCTTCAGCGCTGCAGGAAGAGCTGAAACGGCATACGGGGACGTGACGGGATAAGAGGGATAATCGCGGTGCGGAAGATGCTATGGGTCAGTTGGCTACCCTGATCTGCACCGCAAGAGGTCCGTGGCGCTGCAGGACCGGCAGTCCGGAATCCACTTTCCCTAACGGGATCAGTGAACGGGCGTAAGCCCTGCCCCGGGCAAAAATCGCCAGGTTGCCCCAGGGCGCGTAGTAAGTGATATCTCCGGCTTCCGGCGTTATGCCGTCCGGTGCCTGCACCGTGGAAAGCCTGCGCGGCAGGTCGCTTATACGCTCAATATCGTCATAGTCTTCCAGCGTCAGGCTGAGGGGAAGCAAAGACGCAAAGTCCCGGCCTGTCGGCGTATCAAAGAGGGTGGCGGTGGCGGTTTCTCCCTCCACAATGATCTCAATTTTCATAAGCGTCTCCTGCGCCACTCTCCGGTCGTTGTCACCCGCCATAGCGGACTGCGTGATGAAAAGCAGGCCGGCAATGAGCAGCAGTGATGTTCTGCAGTAAGCGTTTTGCATAAGGGTTAGAGTTGACTTTTTCATCGCATTATTGTTACCAATATGCAGCGGGTTAACTAGCTAATGAATACTTAATACCCTTATAAGTAAAATTTATAAATGGACCGGAAACGAGCATGGCCAGACGCAATCTCAACGACTTACTCTCTTTCGTCACCGTGGCGCGTGAGGGCAGCTTTACGCGCGCTGCCGCCCAGCTCGGCGTGACCCAGCCCGCACTGAGCCAGGCGATTTCCGGGCTGGAAGAACGGATGCAAATCCGCCTGCTGACAAGGACCACGCGCAGTGTGTCAGTGACGGCAGCCGGGGAGCGCCTGCTGCAGTCTGTGGGCCATCGTATTGATGAGATTGAAGCCGAGCTGGACATGCTGACGGCACTGCGTGATAAACCTGCGGGGACCGTCCGTATTACCTGTGGACCTAATGTTCTGAAGACCACGCTGCTGCCAAAGCTGACACCACTGTTACGCGAATATCCTGATATTCATATTGAGTTTGATGCCAACCACGGCTTCCGGGATATCGTTGCGGATCGTTTTGATGCCGGCGTGCGGCTCGGAGACACTATCGACAAAGATATGATAGCCGTACCCATTGGCCCGAAACTGCGCATGGCGGCTGTAGCTTCCCCTGAGTATTTCGCCCGGTGCGCCGCCCCTCAGACGCCACGCGATCTGATGCAACACTGCTGTATTAATGAGCGCATGGTTCAATCGGGGAAAATTTACGCCTGGGAGTTTGAGCAGGAAAACGGTAAATTTCACGTTCGGGTTGAAGGGCAACTGACGTTTAACACATCGGAACACGTCGTTGACGCAGCTCTTGCCGGACTGGGCATTGCCTTTTTACCTGAAGAGGAGTTCGGCACACATCTGCAGGAAGGAAAACTGATCCGCGTGCTTGAAGAATGGTGCCGTCCTTTTCCCGGCTACTATCTTTATTATCCCAGCCGTAAACAGCCTTCCCCAGCGTTTTCACTCGTTGTGGATGCGTTACGTATTAACCGGAAAATTTAACGCTGAATTATCGGGCCAATATTTCTAGAACGGACGTGAACGTCCGCTTTTGGCACAGAGCAGACCAGGACATCACCAGCGCGGATTAATGATGAAGGTCATAAAAAAGCGAGGAATAGTTGAGGAACGTTTTGCGGAGGTTTTGAAGAAAGGAAAAAAGGTATATATTCCGGGCCGTTGTTTTCACATACACCTTCTGAGTTCAGAGGCATCTTCATGACATGGCAGCAATTCAAGCAGACTTACCTGGTTAAGTTCTGGTCACCCGTTCCGGCAGTTATCGCAGCCGGTATCCTTTCGACTTACTATTTTGGCATTACCGGCACCTTCTGGGCAGTCACCGGCGAGTTTACTCGCTGGGGTGGACAGCTGTTACAGCTGGCCGGGGTGCATGCCGAAGAGTGGGGCTACTTCAAACTGATTCATCTGGACGGCACGCCGCTGACCCGCATCGACGGGATGATGATTATCGGTATGTTCGGCGGCTGCTTTGCGGCAGCGCTGTGGGCAAACAACGTTAAGATCCGCATGCCAAAAAGCCGCATTCGTATTATGCAGGCCGTTGTTGGCGGGATCATTGCCGGGTTTGGCGCACGGCTGGCAATGGGCTGTAATCTTGCCGCTTTCTTTACCGGTATTCCTCAGTTTTCTCTGCACGCCTGGTTCTTTGCTGTGGCGACGGCCATTGGCTCGTACTTTGGCGCTAAATTCACCCTGCTCCCGCTGTTTCGCATTCCCGTGAAGATGGTCAAAGTGGGCGCGGCATCGCCGCTGACGCAAAAGCCCGCTCAGGCCCGTCGTCGCTTCCGCCTTGGGATGTTGATCTTTTTCGCGATGGTTGCGTGGGCACTTTGTACCGCGTTAAACCAGCCGAAACTTGGGCTGGCTATGCTTTTCGGCGTCGGCTTTGGGCTGCTGATTGAACGCGCTCAGATCTGCTTTACCAGCGCGTTTCGCGATATGTGGATCACCGGGCGCACGATGATGGCAAAAGCGATTATTGCCGGGATGGCGGTGAGCGCCATTGGTATCTTCAGCTATGTGCAGCTTGGCGTTGAGCCAAAAATCATGTGGGCAGGTCCAAACGCCGTGATTGGCGGCCTGCTGTTTGGCTTTGGTATTGTGCTGGCCGGCGGCTGCGAAACGGGCTGGATGTACCGGGCCGTGGAAGGTCAGGTGCATTACTGGTGGGTCGGTCTGGGTAACGTGATTGGCTCAACGATTCTGGCGTATTTCTGGGATGATCTCTCCCCGGTGCTGGCGACCAACTGGGATAAGGTTAATCTGCTCGCGACGTTTGGCCCGCTCGGCGGCCTGTTAGTGACCTACGCCCTGCTGTTAATCGCATTTTTACTCGTCGTGGCGCAGGAAAAACGCTTCTTCCGCCGCAGCCCTGTCAGCACTAAAACACAGGAGAATATCGCATGAAGGATATCGTGCCTGACTATCGCCTCGATATGGTCGGCGAGCCTTGCCCGTACCCGGCCGTCGCCACACTCGAAGCGCTGCCACAGCTTAAAAAAGGTGAGATTCTGGAAGTGGTAAGCGATTGTCCTCAGTCGATCAATAACATCCCTCTGGATGCCAAAAACCACGGGTATACCGTACTGGATATTCAGCAGGATGGTCCGACTATTCGTTATTTAATTCAGAAATAAACCACAATCTAAAAAGGCCTCGGCGAGGCCTTTATTCAGCTAACGGGCTTAGGCCAGCGCCGTCGTTTGAGCTTAGGTAGGCATGAATGCGTGGTGAGTCGCGTCGAGCAAACGGAACAGACTGCACCGTGAGGTTGGTTTTCTGACGGGTTAAACCTGGTAAAATAAAAGCGTTTACCCGCACAAACCGGACATTCAAATTTTATGTCGGGGATATCCCCTCCAGCCAGCTATGTGGAGTAACCAGACTACATGAATTATCGGGGCAACAGGGATATATCGTCTTTTTTCAAACGCCATCCGCCAGTGACAATCGCTATCACGTTGAAAATTAAGTCTTGTTGATCGAGGGCAAAGTTAAGTGGCTTGACTTAAGTAAAATCTTAAGTCTGGTTTGAGTAAGGCTTTAATGGGTTAATGTTTTTTAGAACGCTTTTGTTTATTTCTTTATTTGTGTCATGTCACGCTTCGTCTCTCAATTTCTCTTCCACGCTTTTACGTCTAAATTGCCCGGACAGGGGGCTGGTCGAGGTTATCCTCCATGTCTATGATCATACGCAGGAAAAATGGCAGGGAAATTTTGAAACCGGGGCTGGTCACAAGCGCTCCGGCGATACCGAAATTATTCCGTTTGCGAACGGTGATATTCTGTTCCATTCCATCTCCAGCGATGCATTCAGCTATTTATATGACGGCGAAACGCGCCTTAAACGCTGCGCTAAGCTGGATGAACGACCCGTCTATCCCTCATTCTGAAGAGGCTGGCCGCGCCGCGGCCAGCTGAACGCGTGCATCAGAAGCGATAACCCGCCGAGAACATAAACACCCATGGATCGAGGCGAGTGCTGATGCTCTGCTGTTCACCCCCGGCCTTGAAACGAACATCGGTATCGATATCCATATACCAGACCGAGGCGTTAATCAGCCAGTCGCGGTTAATCAGATAATCAAGCCCCACCTGCCCCGCCACGCCCCAGGAATCCTTCAGGCTGAGATCGGAAAGCCCTGCCGCTTTCCCGGTATCGTTAAATTTCTCATCAAAGAAGGTGGTGTAGTTCACGCCTGCCCCGATATACGGGCGCACCTTGCTGTTTGAGTCACCAAAATACCACTGCGCCATCAGCGTAGGCGGCAAATGGTGCACCGTAGCGATATCCCCGGTTGGCCCCGTCCCCACGCGATGGCGGAAAGGCGTGGCCGCCAGTAATTCAACGCCAATGTTATCCGTTGCCATATAGGTGAACGTTAAGCCCAGCTGGGTGTTGTTGCTGACGTTAAAGCCCCCCAGACCCAGAACGTTATCCGATCCTTCGGTTGGACGGGCCGTTGCTGAACCGGCTCGTATAAAGAATTCGCCTGCTTCGTGCGCGTACGCGCCGCCAGAGAGACTGCTTAAGATAAGGGCTGCCACCGCTAATTTTTTCATATCCGCTCCATCGTTGTGGTTTTCATAGCGGTGGTGAATATACTCACAAATAAGTAATAAGTGATCTAACACAGATCACATTAAAACCAATACTTTAACATTCATTGATCTGGGTTAATTTTTAAGGGCAATTCTGGAGGGTAAATGCGTATCTACATCAAATTTCAAGGATTTGCAGGTCAGGTAAATGTCATTAAGCATCGCTAAACGAGAGGGAGCAGATTCTGGCGTTGAAGACGGGAAAGTTGACTCTTACCGCTGCTTTACAAAGATATGCTTTTCCATACACCCCTTGATGCTGCCACAGCGGCGTTATCCGGTGTACAATTGCCGGCTAATTAACACCTGCAATACTCAAGGAGAGTGCATGTCTATCACGGCGAAGTCTGTCTACCGTGACACGGGAAATTTTTTCCGCTATCAGTTCATTACCTTTTTACTGATTGCGTTGTTGTGCGCTTTTATCACGGTGGTGCTGGGTCATGCGTTCTCACCCAGTGATGAACAAATTGCCAGCCTCAGCCAGGGGGATAACCTTGCAGGGAGCGTAGGGCTGTTTGACCTGGTGCAGAACATGACGCCTGAACAGCAGCAAATCCTGCTGCGGGCATCGGCTGCGTCCACCTTCTCGGGCCTGATTGGCAATGCTATCCTCGCAGGTGGTGTGCTGCTGATGATCCAGCTGGTGTCAGCCGGACAACGCATCAGCGCCCTGCGCGCCATCGGTGCCAGCGCCCCTGTTCTTCCGAAACTGTTTATCCTTATTTTTCTGACCACCCTGCTGGTACAGATGGGGATTATGCTGATCGTGGTACCGGGCGTGCTGCTGGCTATCGTGCTCTCCTTCGCGCCGGTGATGGTGGTCCAGGACAAAATGGGGATCTTCACCGCGATGCGCAGCAGCATCCGACTGGCCTGGTCGAATATGCGCCTGGTCGCACCGGCCGTTATCGGCTGGCTGCTTGCTAAAACGCTGTTACTGCTGTTTGCGCCGAACTTTGCCGTATTAACGCCCAATGTGGGTGCGGTAGTCGCTAATACGCTGAGCAACCTGATTTCAGCCGTGCTGCTGGTCTACCTGTTCCGCCTGTATATGTTAATTCGTCAGTAGTCCTGATGGCCGGGCACATCGCTGTGTCTGGCCCCACTCAGAGGATGGGATTGTAGAATGAAGCAGTTTCTGGATTTTTTACCGCTGGTTGTCTTTTTTGCCTTTTATAAGCTGTACGACATCTATGCTGCCACCACGGCACTGATTATCGCCACAGCCATCGTGCTGATTTACAGCTGGGTTCGCTATCGCAAAGTTGAAAAAATGGCGCTGGTGACGTTTGTCCTGGTCGCGGTCTTTGGCGGATTAACCCTGTTCTTCCATAATGATGAGTTTATCAAATGGAAGGTGACCGTCATTTATGGCCTGTTCGCTGGTGCATTGCTGATTAGCCAGTGGATTATGAAAAAGCCGCTGATCCAGCGTATGCTGGGTAAAGAGCTGACGCTGCCGCAGCACGTCTGGTCCCGCCTGAATATCGCCTGGGCGGTGTTCTTTATTTTATGTGGCCTCGCCAATATCTATATCGCCTTCTGGCTGCCACAGAATATTTGGGTCAATTTCAAGGTCTTTGGCCTGACGGCGTTAACGCTGATCTTCACCCTGTTAAGCGGGGTGTATATCTATCGTCATATGCCTCAGGACGAGAAGCACTGATAAACATTACCGGAGCGCAAATTACATGCGCTCCGGTCTATTCTCTCCAGCCCGAAATCATAGTAGCATCCCGCCTGAAGTCTTCAGTTACGAGTAAAAACAATGACAAAAAATGACGCCCCTCAGGGCGAACTGGTATTGCGCACGCTGGCAATGCCCGCAGACACCAATGCTAACGGCGATATTTTTGGCGGCTGGCTTATGTCGCAAATGGATATGGGCGGCGCGATCCTGGCAAAAGAGATTGCACACGGGCGGGTTGTAACCGTCCGGGTAGACGGCATGACCTTCCTTCGACCAGTGGCTGTGGGTGACGTTGTCTGCTGTTACGCGCGCTGTGTTAAGCGCGGCAATACGTCTATTTCTATCAATATTGAAGTGTGGGTGAAAAAAGTCTCTTCTGAGCCAATTGGGCAGCGTTATAAGGCAACGGAAGCGCTGTTTATCTACGTGGCGGTAGATAACGCGGGCAAACCCCGGCCACTGCCGCAGGCCTGATATTCAGACAAAAAAAAGCCTCCGGTCCGGAGGCTTTTTCTTTTATTCCATCTGTGCCCCACCGTTCAGGCGGAACACAATATTCACAATCAACCCACGACCCGGCTTGCCGGCTTCATAACGCCATTTTCTCATGGCTGACTTCACCTCACGCTCGAACATATTAGAAGGCTGTGCAGACAGGACCTCTACGTTCTCGACGCGGCCATCAGAGGTTACGTCAAATTTGACCCGCACACGCCCTTCAATACGCAGGGCCTGCGCGCGCGCCGGATATTGCGGTTGGTTACGGCTGAGGGCGCGAGGCCCCGCAGGCGCGGATACCGTTGGTTTTGCCGCTGCAGGCGCGCTATTCATTAGCGGGCGCGACGGCGCAGCATTTTCGACCGTCTGCGTTGCGCGTGGCTCAACCGGACGCGTTTCACGTTTCGGGCGCTCTTCCACCTTCTTCACCGGCTTTGGCTTCGGTTTAGGTTTAGGTTTGGGTTTTGGCTCCGGCTTGTGGATCACCACGGGCGCTTCTTTCGGCGGCTCCGGAACGGGTTCAGGCTCTGGCTCCGGTTCTGGCTCAGCAACGGGCTGTGGCGGTGGCGCAACCTGCGGCGGCTCAAGATCCGCAGGCGATACCATGGTCACAGAAATAGGCTGCGCGGGCGCTGGCATTTCAATAACCTGATGAACCGAGGTATAGAGCAGACCCGCCACGACAGCGCCGTGGATAACCACGGAAAGCAGCGTCGGCCATGGAAAGCGGCGAGGTAAATCTAGGGTCATCGAAGTCATAATCATCAACGTTTAAAAACCGGACCTCGATTTTAAATGCAAATAGCAATCATATTCAACAAGTCACTTTGATGCGGGGCAATTTAAGCGCAAGAAACCCCAAAAAAAGCGCACTCAGATCAGGGTATTAACATTGTTTTTATCTTTACATTGCAGTCAGTTGCCCTTTCACATAACGTAATTGACACTTTTACTGGTTAAGGAGCTACCCCCGTGCTTTATGTGATTTACGCCGAAGATAACGCCGACTCCCTGGAAAAACGCCTTTCTGTACGCCCTGCGCACCTGGCTCGCCTGCAGCTGCTTCAGGATGAAGGCAAATTATTGACCGCAGGCCCAATGCCTGCCGTAGACAGCAACGATCCGGGTGCGGCGGGTTTTTCAGGCTCGACGGTCATTGCTGAATTCGAATCACTGGAAACCGCGCAGGCCTGGGCTGACGCGGATCCGTATGTCGCGGCGGGCGTGTATGCAAAGGTAACCGTGCGGCCTTACAAGAAAGTATTTTGATATAAGAAAGGCTCCATCAGGAGCCTTTTTTCGACTGATTTTACTCAGTGTAGTGATGCCAGCCTCGCCGCAAAGCCCACAAACAGCAGCCCTATCAAACCATTTCCCAGCGTCGCCAGTTTCTTTTTGGTTTTCAGGTAGCGCGTGACAAACGCGCCGGAGAAGATCAGGAAGCTCATATACATAAAGCTGATAAGCTCGAGCGTTGTAGCAAGGATCAGGAAAGAGGTGCCTGTGTTTTCTGCCCGCACATCAATGAACTGCACAAAAAACGAGACGTAGAACAGAATCGCTTTTGGGTTCGTCAGGCTTAACACCAGCGAGCGCTTCATGATCATGCTGGCGGGTTCTGTACCGCTCTGTTCGTCGTTATTTTGCCGTGTAGCCACTGACCAGAGTATTTTTCCCCCGAGCCACAACAGATAAAATGCGCCCAGATAACGAACAATATTGAATAACACCGGCGTCGTCTGGATAAGCGCAGCGACACCTGCCCAGGCCAGGAACATCAGTACCGCGTCGCCGATAAATACCCCGGTGGCGGCCAGATAACCTTTTTTTACACCGTGGCCAATCCCTGTTTTCAGCACAAACAAGGTATTCGGACCTGGAACCAGAACAATAAAAAATGCGCCGACAACGTACGTCCAAAAATTCAGTACACCAAACTCCGCAAACACCTCTCCCTCCTTTTGCTTAAAATGACGAGAATATCGCTGCAACGACGATATTCCCAAAACGCCCGGCTATTGTACGCCGTTATAGCCGTCAAGATAAGACGCGGCCAGTTCATTGCCAAACAGGATGGCGTCTTTTTCCTCCATCCCGGAGGTCCATTTGTCACTGGCGTTGCCGTTGAACGAGTGATCGGTGCTCGCATCTTGTTTTAGCTGGTCGCGGATACTCTGCGCATAGGCAGCCGCTTCCTCCTGTGTCCGGCCTGCGGCACGGTCCGCTTTGCCGCGGGCATACAGCTCACGGAACTGTGGTACGTTCAGTCGGTAATTTTGTGAGACGCTCGAGGTGTAGTTGCCCCCGACAAAACTGGATTTATGCGAGACGAAATAATACGCATGGCGTTCGGGTGACGTTTTTGTATTCGCACACCCGCTGAGCAGCGCGATCCCGAGAAATAACGCGATATGTTTTCCGTTCATTCCATTTCCTTTTTAAACAATCCACTGCGTGGCCCAGGCGTATATATATACTGCCAGCGAAGAGAATGTCGGCAGCTGTAATTCTTCCCTGAGCGCGTCCAGCGCTAAAAGCACAATAAAGACCCACAAATAGGGATTCATTCTCGTAATTTCATAAGATTAGGCGCGCAAAGTATACCGCTGAAGCGCTCTGTCGGGGACTGCAAATAATGATAGATTTTGGCGGCATTGTGGGCACCGTGACGGTGCCCTGTAGGGATCAGATATCCTGGACCGCGAACACTAATGCATTACGGTGTCGGCTAAGCCCACATTTCCTGATGGCGTGAATACGCATATTGCGGCGGGATTGTGCTTCCAGCCAACGAGCCTTACGACGACTCACCTGTCGCAACATGCGCCAGCGCCCTACTTCATTTCTACTGCGCTTCATGTCTACAACTCTTTCTTTATAAGAAAGGCCATTATAAACCCAACCTGGCGGCAAACCAGCGCTTTTATCTGCCGTTTTTATTTGCCAGATGAATCCTGATGCGTACACTCATAACAATACGCTTTCAAAAGGATTTTTTAACTATGACAACCTTCTACACCGTGGTGAGTTGGCTGGTCATTCTGGGATACTGGCTGTTAATCGCGGGGGTGACATTACGTATCCTGATGAAGCGCAGAGCCGTACCCTCTGCCATGGCCTGGCTTCTGATTATCTATATTCTGCCGCTGGTGGGCATCATCGCCTATCTCTCTTTTGGCGAACTCCATTTGGGTAAACGGCGTGCAGAGCGCGCCCGCGCGATGTGGCCATCGACAGCAAAGTGGCTTAACGATCTCAAAGCCTGCAAACATATCTTTGCGGAAGAAAATAGCAGCGTCGCGGCATCGCTGTTTCAGCTGTGCGAGCGGCGCCAGGGAATTGGCGGCGTCAAGGGGAACCAGTTGCAGCTGATGACCACCTCCGATGATGTGATGCAGGCGCTGATCCGTGACATTCAGCTTGCGCGCCACAACATCGAGATGGTGTTTTACATCTGGCAGCCGGGCGGGATGGCGGACCAGGTTGCCGAGTCACTGATGGCGGCCGCGCGTCGTGGGATCCACTGCCGCCTTATGCTCGACTCCGCAGGGAGCGTCGCGTTTTTCCGCAGCCCCTGGGCCGGTATGATGCGCAATGCGGGTATCGAAGTGGTGGAGGCACTCAAGGTTAACCTGCTGCGTGTTTTCCTGCGACGCATGGATCTGCGCCAGCACCGTAAGATGATCCTGATTGATAACTATATTGCCTACACCGGCAGCATGAACATGGTTGACCCCCGCTTCTTCAAACAAGATTCCGGTGTCGGACAGTGGATCGACCTGATGGCGCGTATGGAAGGCCCGGTGGCGACGTCGATGGGCATCGTTTACTCCTGTGACTGGGAAATTGAGACCGGCAAACGCATCCTGCCGCCACCGCCAGACGGCAATATCATGCCATTTGAAGAGGCCAGCGGCCACACCATCCACACTATCGCGTCCGGCCCGGGGTTCCCGGAGGATCTGATCCATCAGGCGCTGCTCACCGCGGCCTATTCCGCGCGTGAGTATTTGATCATGACGACCCCCTACTTCGTTCCGAGTGATGATCTGCTGCATGCGATCTGTACCGCCGCGCAGCGTGGCGTTGACGTCAGCATTATTATGCCGCGTAAGAATGACTCGCTGCTGGTGGGCTGGGCAAGCCGCGCATTCTTCAGCGAACTGCTTGCCGCAGGCGTGAAAATCTATCAGTTTGAAGGCGGATTGCTACATACCAAGAGCGTGCTGGTTGATGGCGAACTGAGTCTCGTGGGAACCGTGAACCTCGATATGCGCAGCCTGTGGCTCAACTTTGAGATCACTCTGGTGATTGATGACGCCGGTTTTGGCGGCGATCTGGCGGCGGTTCAGGATGATTACATCTCGCGCTCGCGCCTGCTGGACGCCAGGCTGTGGGTGAAACGTCCGCTGTGGCAGCGAATTGCCGAACGACTGTTTTACTTCTTTAGTCCGTTGCTGTAAAACGTGCCCAACGATGTTAAACAGGTAGTCATCATGGAAATGGATCTGAATAATCGCCTGACCGAAGACGAAACGCTCGAGCAGGCCTATGACATTTTTCTCGAACTGGCGGTGGACAATCTAGACCCGGCCGACGTGATCCTCTTTAATCTGCAGTTCGAAGAGCGCGGCGGCGCCGAACTGTTCGACCCGGCCGAAGACTGGGCCGAACATGTCGATTTCGATCTCAATCCGGATTTCTTCGCCGAGGTGGTGATTGGTCTTGCCGATGAAGATGGCGGTGAAATTAACGATATCTTCGCCCGCGTACTGCTCTGTCGCGAGAAAGACCACAAGCTGTGCCATATTTTGTGGCGCGAGTGATAAAAAAGGCTGCGATAGCAGCCTTTTTTATTTACTCCGGTAAGTGACTTCCACAGCGGTGACAAAACCGTGCGCTGTGTTCATGATTCCCCTGCTGACAATTCGGGCATTTCCTCTGCTGCTGACGGCTTTGAAATGCGCTGCTCATGTGCGTGGTGATCAGCCCCGTCGGGATCGCAATCACCGAATAGCCAATCAGAATAAGCACCGATGCCACAATGCGCCCCAGCGGCGTGTGCGGGGTAATATCGCCGTAGCCCACGGTGGTGACCGTTACGATGGCCCAATACACCGACGCATTCAACGTGGTGAAGCCGTATTTTGGCCCCTCAATTAAATACATCAGCGATCCGAAGACAATCATCACGATCGCAATAAACGAATAAAAGAGAATGAGCTGATGTCGCGCGCTGACGATCGCCACCCAAAATACCCTCAGCGACGGCATAAACCGCAGCAGTTTTAAAATACGCAGCACGCGAATGGCGCGCATGGCTCGCCAGGCAAACACATAGTTCAGGCTGATTTCCGGCCAGAGCCACATAACGTACAGTGGCAGGATGGTGGCTAAATCAATAAAGCCCCAGAAGCTGAAAACGTATTTTGCCGGATTAGGCCAGCAGGCGACGCGTAAAATAAACTCAAGGGTAAAGACCAGGGTGACGATCAGTTCCAGCCAGACAAAGACGTGCCATTCATCAAAGGTCAGGTGATATTGCGTCCCGGCGCCGGATTCGACAAAGATAATGATCACGCTTATCAGCGCAAATAATCCGCACAGCCCCTCAAAGCGCCGCCCGGACACCGTATGGGGATCGAATAACAGGTGATACAGCCGCTGACGGGCCGACGTGAATAATCGCGACACATTAACCTCGCAAATAATAAGGGCTGACATCATGTCAGCCCTTGCGATTATAACGGGTCTACTTTCAGGCAGGAAACCGCATGTCGGAAACTGCCTTCCAGAACCGGTCTCGTTTTTGCACATTCCGGCCCGGCAATAGGACAGCGCGTACGGAAAACGCAGCCCGATGGCGGGTTAATGGGCGACGGCAGTTCACCCTCCAGAAGCTGGATGGTTTTATTCTTTTCCAGATCGGGATCCGGAACAGGCACCGCGGACATCAGCGCTTTGGTGTACGGGTGCAACGGGTTATGGTACACCTCATCGTACGTGCCTAGCTCAACGGCGTGACCCAGGTACATCACCAGTACGCGGTCGGAGATGTGCTTCACGACCGCCAGGTCATGCGCGATGAAAATCAGCGACAGGCCCATTTCACGCTGCAGCTTTTGCAGCAGGTTCACCACCTGTGCCTGGATGGACACGTCCAGCGCGGAGACAGGCTCATCGCAGATAATCAGCTTCGGCTCGAGGATCAGCGCACGCGCAATGCCGATACGCTGGCACTGGCCGCCGGAGAACTCGTGCGGATAGCGGTTGATGAGGTTAGGCAGCAAACCCACCTTCATCATCATTGCCTTGACGCGGTCGCGCGCTTCCTGACGCGACATCTTAGGATGGTAAGTGCGCAGCGGCTCGGCGATGATCTCCCCGATGGTCATACGCGGGTTTAGCGACGCCAGCGGATCCTGGAAAATCATCTGGATGTCGCTGCGTACCGCGCGCCATTCATCCGGCTTCATGCCCAGCAGATCTTTGCCCAGCCACGCTACTTTGCCGTCGGTCGCTTTCACCAGACCGATAATCGCGCGCGCAAAGGTGGATTTGCCGCAGCCGGACTCACCCACCACGCCCAGCGTTTCCCCTTCGTACAGACGAAGCGTTACGCCATCAACCGCCTTAAGGGTTTTAGAGGGCTGCCAGAACCACTGTTTGCCATCTTTGATATCGAAATGAACCTTGAGATCGGCGATTTCGAGCAGCACGTTTCTTTTTTCATCTATGGCGTTCATACCAGTTCCTCCAGCGGCTTATAGCAGGCGCGCAGACGGCCTGGGGCAAACGCTTCCAGCGGCGGCGCGCTGTTACAGATTTCCATCGCGTGCGGGCAGCGCGGCTGGAACGGACAACCTTTCGGTAAACGCAGCAGGTTCGGCGGGTTGCCTGGAATGGTCAGCAGAGACTCCCCTTCCGCATCAAGACGCGGAACGGCGTTCAGCAGGCCAATCGAATACGGATGGGCAGGCTGGTAGAACACGTCTCGGGCCTTGCCATACTCCATAGTACGCCCGGCGTACATCACCAGCACTTTATCGCAGATGCCCGCGACGACGCCCAAATCGTGGGTGATCATGATAATGGCGGTGTTAAATTCACGCTTAAGCTCATTCAACAGAGTCATGATCTGCGCCTGAACGGTCACGTCCAGCGCGGTAGTGGGCTCATCGGCAATCAGCAGCTTTGGCCTGCACAGCAGCGCCATGGCGATCATTACGCGCTGGCGCATGCCGCCGGAAAACTCGTGCGGGAACATGCGCATGCGCTTGCGCGCTTCCGGCATTTTTACCGCATCGAGCATTTTTACGGACTCCTCAAACGCTTCCGCTTTACCCAGCCCTTTATGCAGCATAAGCACTTCCATCAGCTGCTCGCCCACGCGCATATACGGGTTCAGGGAGGTCATTGGGTCCTGGAAAATCATTGAGATTTGCTCGGCGCGCAGCCTGTTCAGCTGATGCTCCGGCAGGTTGAGGATCTCTTTTCCGTTGAAGGTGGCAGATCCCCCGATACGCCCGTTTTGCGCCAGCAGGCCCATCAGCGCAAACGCCGTTTGCGATTTACCTGAACCGGACTCGCCCACAATACCGAGGGTTTCACCGGCCCGCAGGCTGAAGTTCAGATCGTTAACGGCGGTAACATCGCCATCTGGCGTGTTAAACGTCACGCGGAGATCTTTGACGTCCAGCAGAATGCTTTCCTGCTGTTGCGCCTGCGGCACAGATGCCGTTTCAATAATTGTCATGACGGCGCTCCTTAACGGTCTTTCGGGTCGAGGGCATCACGCAGGCCATCGCCGATAAAGTTGAAACAGAACAGGGTGACAACCAGGAAGCCCGCCGGATACAGCAGCAGCCATGGAGAGACTTCCATTGAGTTTGCCCCATCGCTCAGCAGCGCGCCCCAGCTGCTCAGTGGCTCTTGCGTACCCAGCCCCAGGAAGCTCAGGAAAGATTCAAACAGGATCATGCTTGGCACCAGCAGCGAGGCATAGACCACAACGACGCCCAGCACGTTTGGGACGATGTGGCGAACCACGATATTCCCTGTGGAAACCCCACCCACCTGGGCGGCTTCGATAAACTCTTTTCGCTTCAGGCTGAGCGTTTGCCCACGCACAATACGCGCCATGTCCAGCCAGGAGACCATCCCAATGGCCACGAAGATCAGCAGGATATTTTGACCAAAGAAGGTCACCAGCAGAATAACGAAGAACATGAACGGGAAGGAGTTAAGGATCTCAAGCAGACGCATCATCACGGAATCCACTTTGCCGCCCAGGTAGCCGGAAAGCGAACCGTAAAGCGTGCCCAGGATCACGGCCACCAGCGCGGCGGCGATCCCGACCATCAGCGAAATGCGCCCACCAATAGCCACGCGGACCAGCAGGTCACGCCCTGAGGAGTCGGTACCGAAATAGTGGCCGGATTCCATATCCGGCGCGCTCGACATCATGCCCCAGTCAGTATCGAAATAGCTGAACTGCGACAGCATGGGTGCCAGGGTGACAAACAGCGCAATAATCACCAGAACAATCAGGCTGGCAACCGCTGCACGGTTATGCATAAAACGCCGCCGGGCGTCCTGCCAGAGGCTACGACCTTCGACTTCCAGTTTTTCACTGAAGTTTTCCAGCGCCTCGCTGTTTTTCTTACTCAACATCATGGCGAGCTCCAGTTAGTAACGGATTTTCGGGTCGATAACGGCATACAGCACATCGACAACGGCGTTAAAGAGAATGGTCAGTGCCCCCACAAGGATGGTGAGGCTAAGAACGAGTGAATAGTCACGGTTAAGTGCACCGTTAACAAACAGCTGACCAATACCCGGCAGGCCATAAATGGTTTCTATAACCATTGAACCGGTGATGATCCCCACGAAGGCCGGGCCCATGTACGACAGCACCGGTAAAAGCGCAGGCTTAAGCGCATGGCGGAAGATGATGCGGCGCATCGGCAGCCCTTTTGCGCGCGCGGTACGGATGAAGTTTGAGTGCAACACTTCAATCATCGAACCACGGGTGATACGCGCGATACTGGCGATGTAGGCCAGCGAGAGCGCCACCATCGGCAAAATCATAAATTGTATTGCCCCACCGTTCCAGCCGCCCCCGGGCAGCCATTTCAGCGTGATGGCGAATATCATGACCAGTAATGGCGCGACTACGAAGCTGGGTATGACCACCCCGGTCATTGCCACCCCCATCACGGCGTAATCCCATCGGGTATTTTGTTTCAACGCGGCGATAACGCCCGCCGTGACGCCGAGAACCACGGCCAGAATAAATGCCGCCGCGCCTAATTTCGCCGATACCGGGAAGCTGGAGGCCACCAGGTCGTTAACGGAATAGTCTTTATATTTGAATGACGGCCCAAAATCCCCGTGCGCCAGCTGCTTCAGATAATTGAAGTATTGGGTGGTGATAGGATCGTTTAAATGATATTTCGCTTCGATGTTGGCCATGACTTCTGGCGGCAGCGTGCGCTCACCGGTAAAAGGACTGCCCGGGGCCAAACGCATCATAAAGAAGGAAATTGTAATAAGAATAAACAGCGTTGGAATCGCTTCTAAACAGCGACGCAGGATAAATTTCAACATTGCCCGTACCTTCTGGCGTGTGCCTTTATGTGATGATGATTAGACACCGTGGGGCGAGTATACCCGCCCCACTCATTGCCATTAATGCTTGATAATATATAAGTTTTTGACAGAGATATTATCCATCGGGTCTTTACCTGTGTAACCCCCAACCCATGGCTTAACTAGACGGGCGTTCACGTAGTAGTAAACCGGCACGATCGCGGAATCTTTATCCAGCTGCTGCTCCGCTTTTGAATAGAGTTCAGCGCGCTGCGCGTCGTCAGTGGTTTTCAGCGTATCGCCAATCAGCTTGTCAAACGCCGGGCTCTTATAGTGCGCGGTGTTGTTGGAGCTGTCGCTCAGCATGGTATTCAGGAAGGACGTCGGTTCGTTATAGTCCGCACACCAGCCTGCGCGCGCAACGTCAAAGGTGCCCTGATGACGCGTGTCGAGGAAGGTCTTCCACTCCTGGTTTTCCAGCTTCACGTTCGCACCCAGGTTTTTCTTCCAGATGGATGCGACAGCGATAGCCAGTTTTTTATGCAGATCCGAGGTATTGTACAGCAGGCTGAAGGTTAGCGGCTTGTCAGCGGTATACCCGGCTTCGGCCAGCAATTTTTTCGCTTCGGCGTTACGCTGTTCCTGCGTCATTTTGAACCACTCTGGCTCGGTCAGTTTCGCGCCATCGGTGTACGGAGGCGTGTAGCTGTATGCTGGCAGGTCACCCTGGTTCTTCACTTTGTTAACGATGATATCGCGGTCCAGCGCCAGCTTAAGCGCGGTACGAACGCGCACGTCGGTAAACGGTGCTTTCTGGTTGTTGATTTCATAGTAGTAAGTGCACAGGTAAGGATCGACATGCACTTCTTTCGGAATTTCTTTTTTCAGCTTCTGGAACAGTTCAATCGGCATGTTGTTATAGGTCATGTCGATTTCACCGCTGCGGTAGCGGTTAACGTCCGTCACTTCAGAAGCGATTGGCAGATAGGTCACCTGGTTAATGACGGTCTTCGCGTTATCCCAGTAGTTGGTGTTACGCTCCAGCACCATACGCTCGTTGACCACCCAGTCTTTCAGCTTATAAGCGCCATTGGTGACGATATTCGCAGGCTGGGTCCATTTTTCACCAAACTTCTCGATGGCCGCTTTTGGAACCGGGGAGACGGACGGGTGTACCAGCAGTTTGTAGAAGTACGGAACAGGCTCGCTCAACGTCACTTCAAATGTGTTTGCATCAATGGCTTTTACGCCAAGGTCAGTCACCGGTTTTTTACCCGTGATGATGTCATCGATATTGGCGATGTGACCATACTGCAGATAGCTCGCATACGGAGAGGCGGTATTAGGATTTGCCAGACGCTGCCAGCTATAAACGAAATCTTCAGCGGTAACCGGTGTACCGTCGGACCATTTTGCATCTTTACGCAAATGGAAGGTCCAGACTTTGAAATCTTTATTTTCCCATTTCTCAGCAACACCCGGCGCCGGGTGGCCGTCAACGTCGGTCACCAGCAGACCTTCAAACAGGTCGCGGTTAACGTTTGACTCAGGAACACCTTCGATTTTGTGCGGATCGAGAGACTGAACTTCAGCGCCGTTATTACGAACCAGCGTTTGCTTCTCAGCCAGTTGAACCCCTGCCGGCACGTCTGCTGCCATTGCAGCGTTGCCCGCGATTAGCGCAGTTAAAATTCCCGCCGCGACCAGACTTTTTTTTGTGATGATGGACATTGTGTTGGTACTCCACTCATTATAATGACCGGCCTTCGCCAGTTGTGTAATCCCCTTCGGGGGCCTGTACAGCGCAGGAGTTTTTTTTGCTGCTGTCAGGTTCTTTTTTACTTCTTGCTATCACCGACTTCTTTATTACTGACCGCTCGTGTGGCGGTCTTGCGTCGATTCCGGGTACGCCGCCCTGTCCGCGACGCGCCTGAGATATTTGAGAAGAAAACTATTTGAAAATAATTCTCATCTACTTGTTTACGGCTGCAAAATATAAGGCCGGAAAGTACCAAATGGCGTCAGCTCTCGCCAATACATTTTGCAAATTTGTTAAGCAATTCTCTTTTACGGTAGAGACCGTCTTTTAGGGGGCTGCCTTGCCTGAGATCAAACATCAGGGAAATGCCCTGCTATTCAATACGATACAGAAAGATACTTCTGCGAGCGCGTCGCTGCGCTTCGTTCGACTGGTTTTGTACAAAAAATTAACAATTGATTATTATTTAGCACATTCCTCTGGGGGAACGTTGAAATTACTAATATCATTTCGGTTATCTCTCAGCAAGCCCCAGAGTATCATGTGAGAAAAATAACAGATCGATTGCAGGATTTATGTGCAGAGGATGTGAGAGCGAATATCTAACCCATTGAAATGTATAAAGCGCGGATTATTAGTAGAATTTATTATGACGTGTGCGCATTTCAACTTTATTAATATTTTTTACTGATAATGACGTAAAAAAAACGGCGCCACTGGCACCGTTCTTTCATATGAAACTGTTAATGCAACAATCCGGGGAAAATGCTTTTAATGCCAGTGACGATAAACTCAATGCCCAGCGCCATCAGCAAAAGACCCATAATACGCGTAATGACGTTAATGCCCGTCTGGCCAAGCAGACGAACCAGCCACGGTGCCATACGGAATAAGCCCCAGCAGCAAAGCGCAAACAGGGCTATCGCCACCGAAAACCCAATAAGGTGCATCACGTTGTGGTAGCGCGTACCCCATACGATCGTTGAGCTGATTGCACCCGGTCCGGCCATCAAAGGCAGCGCCAGCGGCACCACGCCGATGCTTTCGCGAATGGCAGTCTCTGATTTCTCCTGTTTATTCTGCTTATCTTCACCGAGCTTACCGCTGATCATCGACATGGCGATGGTAACGACCAGGATCCCGCCTGCAATTCTGAAGGAATCAATCGAGATACCAAACAACTGCAGAATGGCGTCACCCAGATAAAGGGAGGTCAGCAAAATAATGGCAACAGACAGGTTTGCAGTAAGGTTAGTCTTATTTCTGGCGGCCGCCGTCTGGTAGCTGGTCATGCTAATGAAGACAGGAATGATACCTACCGGGTTCACGAGGGCAAACAAACCAATAAAAAACTTAAAATATGTAGGGAAATCAAAGAGCGTATGAATCACGAGGTGCTCCGCTAATGCGCATGGCCTGGGCTGAAAAAGGATCCTGATAAAACCGCGCTGAAGATACGCTTTTTAAACGCATTCTTCATCAGAAATCTGCGGCAAAATAGTAGCATTTCATGATGTTAATTATTTGTATTACCTATGACAGCTTCGCTTTCAATAGTTACTTAATTATTTAACAGTAGAATAATGTCTACAAAATAACCCTGCTGAAAGGTATCAGCTTATGGAAAAATTGACGCAGATCATGATTTTCGTACTCAGAAGTGAGTAATCTTGATTACGCCCCCAGGGATATCACCTATCAAAAAGGGATGATGCTAAGGTAAGGCTCTTTTAGTAAATTAGTGCGTTCAGGCGGTCAGTAACCCTTTGTTTTATTGTGTGTTACGCAAGCATGTACGGCTCTGACTATACTGTGTGACGTATCGAGCGCTGGTTTACTAAAAGAGTTTAAACATTATCAGGAGAGCATTATGGCTGTTACCAATATCGCTGAACTGAACGCCCTCGTCGAGCGCGTGAAAAAAGCCCAGCGTGAATATGCCAATTTCACCCAAGAACAGGTTGATAAAATCTTCCGCGCGGCCGCTCTGGCTGCTGCAGATGCTCGAATCCCTCTCGCTAAAATGGCCGTTGCCGAATCCGGCATGGGTATCGTTGAAGATAAAGTGATCAAAAACCACTTTGCTTCTGAGTATATCTACAACGCCTATAAAGATGAGAAAACCTGCGGCGTGCTGTCTGAAGACGACACCTTCGGTACCATCACCATCGCAGAACCTATCGGCATCATTTGCGGTATCGTTCCAACCACCAACCCAACGTCCACCGCAATCTTCAAATCCCTTATCAGCCTGAAGACCCGTAACGCAATCATCTTCTCCCCGCACCCACGTGCGAAAGATGCCACCAACAAAGCAGCTGACATCGTCCTGCAGGCTGCAATCGCTGCGGGTGCGCCAAAAGATCTTATTGGCTGGATTGACCAACCTTCCGTTGAACTGTCCAACGCGCTGATGCATCACCCGGACATTAACCTGATTCTGGCGACCGGTGGTCCTGGCATGGTTAAAGCGGCATACAGCTCCGGTAAACCGGCTATCGGCGTTGGCGCAGGCAACACCCCTGTTGTTATCGATGAAACCGCAGATATCAAACGTGCTGTGGCTTCCGTACTGATGTCCAAAACCTTCGACAACGGCGTTATTTGTGCTTCTGAGCAGTCTGTTGTGGTGGTGGATTCCGTATATGATGCCGTTCGTGAACGTTTCGCCAGCCATGGCGGCTACATGCTGCAGGGCCAGGAACTGAAAGCGGTTCAGAACATCATCCTGAAAAATGGCGCGCTGAACGCCGCTATCGTAGGTCAGCCAGCTTACAAAATCGCTGAACTCGCAGGCTTTACCGTGCCGGCAAGCACCAAGATCCTGATCGGTGAAGTCACAGTTGTTGACGAAAGCGAACCGTTTGCACACGAAAAACTGTCTCCTACGCTTGCAATGTACCGCGCGAAAGATTTCGAAGACGCGGTAGAAAAAGCGGAGAAACTGGTCGCGATGGGCGGTATCGGTCACACCTCTTGCCTGTACACCGACCAGGATAACCAGCCAGAACGTGTTGCCCACTTCGGTCAGATGATGAAAACCGCCCGTATTCTGATCAACACCCCTGCTTCTCAGGGTGGTATCGGCGACCTGTATAACTTCAAACTCGCACCTTCCCTGACTCTGGGTTGTGGTTCCTGGGGTGGTAACTCCATCTCTGAAAACGTTGGTCCAAAACACCTGATCAACAAGAAAACCGTTGCTAAGCGAGCTGAAAACATGTTGTGGCATAAACTTCCGAAATCTATCTACTTCCGCCGCGGCTCTCTGCCAATCGCGCTGGATGAAGTGATTACTGATGGCCACAAACGTGCGCTCATCGTGACTGACCGTTTCCTGTTCAACAACGGCTATGCAGACCAGATCACCTCTGTTCTGAAAGCGTCTGGTGTAGAAACTGAAGTCTTCTTTGAAGTGGAAGCTGACCCAACGCTGAGCGTGGTTCGCAAAGGTGCCGAGCTGGCAAACTCCTTCAAACCAGATGTGATTATCGCACTGGGCGGTGGTTCCCCAATGGATGCCGCGAAAATCATGTGGGTGATGTACGAACATCCTGAAACTCACTTTGAAGAACTGGCGCTGCGCTTTATGGACATCCGTAAACGTATCTACAAGTTCCCGAAAATGGGCGTAAAAGCGAAAATGATCGCGGTTACCACCACTTCCGGTACCGGTTCAGAAGTGACGCCGTTTGCTGTTGTAACTGACGATGCAACCGGTCAGAAATACCCGCTGGCTGACTACGCGCTGACGCCGGACATGGCTATCGTTGATGCCAACCTGGTCATGGATATGCCGAAGTCACTGTGCGCGTTCGGTGGTCTTGATGCGGTCACTCACGCCCTGGAAGCTTACGTTTCCGTACTGGCATCTGAGTTCTCCGACGGTCAGGCTCTGCAGGCGCTGAAGCTGCTTAAAGAAAACCTGCCAGCATCTTACAACGAAGGGTCTAAAAACCCGGTAGCGCGTGAGCGTGTACACAGTGCTGCGACCATCGCGGGCATCGCGTTTGCGAACGCCTTCCTGGGCGTGTGTCACTCAATGGCGCACAAACTGGGCTCCCAGTTCCACATTCCTCACGGTCTGGCGAACGCCCTGTTGATCAGCAACGTTATCCGCTATAACGCCAACGACAACCCAACCAAGCAGACTGCTTTCAGCCAGTACGACCGTCCGCAAGCGCGTCGTCGTTATGCTGAAATCGCTGACCACCTGGGTCTGTCCGCACCGGGCGATCGCACTGCGGCGAAGATTGAGAAACTGCTGGCATGGCTGGACAGCATCAAAGCTGAGCTGGGTATTCCTAAATCTATCCGCGAAGCAGGCGTTCAGGAAGCTGACTTCCTCGCTCACGTAGATAAGCTGTCTGAAGATGCCTTCGATGACCAGTGTACCGGTGCTAACCCACGCTACCCACTGATTGCCGAGCTGAAACAGATCCTGCTGGATACCTTCTACGGACGTGAGTACAAAGAAGGTGAAGCTGATACTGCACAAGTTGCAGCGCCGGTGGTAAAAGCTGACAAAAAAGCGAAGAAACACGCCTGATTGACAGCCTAAGAAAAAACCCGCCATTGGCGGGTTTTTTTATGTCTGATGGTTTTGAACACTAAGCAAGGCTATTTGCGGTTTTCATCCTGGAGCACGGCCAGAGACCCCAGGGCAAGCGCTTCTTTATAATGTTTACGGCACACGGAGACATAGCGCTCATTGCCCCCTATCACCACCTGTTCGCCGTCTGCGAAAGGTTTTCCGGACTGATCGAGACGAAGCACCATGCTGGCTTTACGGCCACAGAAACAAATTGTTTTCAGTTCGACAAGCTTATCTGACCAGGCGAGTAAATATTGGCTGCCGGCAAAGAGCTCGCCCCGAAAATCAGTACGCAGTCCGTAGCAAAGGACCGGGATATCCAGATTGTCTACAACCTCAGATAACGCATGAACCTGTTCGCGGGTGAGAAACTGACTTTCGTCCACCAGCACGCAGTGTATGGGCTTTTTAGCGTGTTCTGAGCGAATATCTTCCAGCAGGTCCGTCTCGGGGTTGTAGAGCCTGGCAGGCGACGAGAGGCCGATTCTCGAGCTGACCTTACCGGCACCAAATCTGTCGTCGATCTCGGCAGTATAAACAACGGTTCGCATGCCCCGTTCCTGATAATTGTAAGAGGACTGCAGTAACGCTGTGGATTTCCCTGCATTCATTGCCGAATAGTAGAAATAAAGCTGTGCCATTGGCCGTTAAACCCTAATCAATGTGTAATATTCCCGATGAGTCATTGTACCATATTTTGCCTTATCATCAGCGATACACCTCGCTGACCCGGGAGCCAGAAGGAAGGCCAGGCACGGTCTCGTTGCAAAAATAATACGTTAAAACAGAGAGTAAACACGTTTAACCCCCTCATTATGAGAGGCCCCTGAGCAGGCATAACACTTCTTTTTATACTGGAATGAACGGACATTAACATTCACTAATTATTAACTATTTTTGCCTTATCCTCTCTATTGCAAAGTAATACAAAAGGCTGATATTTATCCGCCGCAACTATAATTCCTGAGGGAAATGTCACAAAAAAAAGACGCAACGGGCCGTTTTTGCCGCCTGGGTGTGATAACGCGTCAGCCAGATACGCTGTGGAATTTAAGTTAGCGCTATTAATAATAGCGGCAAGTATTTAGTATTTTTTGAATTCCTTACATTCCCACCTATTGCACAACTCAATTTATCGCTCTATTATTAGGACAACAAACCACCCCCATTATAAGTTTGAGATTACTACAATGAGCGAAGCACTTAAAATTCTGAACAACATCCGTACTCTTCGTGCGCAGGCAAGAGAATGCACCCTTGAAACGCTTGAAGAAATGCTGGAAAAATTAGAAGTTGTAGTTAACGAACGTCGTGAAGAAGAAAGCGTAGCTGCTGCTGAAATCGAAGAACGCACGCGTAAACTGCAGCAATACCGTGAAATGCTGATTGCTGATGGTATCGATCCAAATGAATTGCTGAACAGCATGGCTGCAACAAAAACTGGTACCAAAGCTAAACGCGCTGCGCGTCCTGCTAAATACAGCTACATTGATGAAAACGGCGAATCTAAAACCTGGACCGGCCAGGGCCGTACTCCAGCTGTAATCAAGAAAGCGATGGACGAGCAGGGTAAACAACTGGATGACTTCCTGATCAAGGATTAATCTTGTTCCCTGTTTCAAAAATCCCGCTATATGCGGGATTTTTTATGCCTGTAATTCCCCACAAACATCCCCTTACAGACTGTCATATCGCGACAGAAGCTTATTTAAGCTATCTGACAAACCCTTTTCCCGGCAGGGTTGTTTTTGCGGTATAAAAAAACCGGTGGGCATTGCCTCACCGGTTTTGTTCGCATGAAATTCAGAATATTACTTAATACCCATGCTTTCTTTGAGCCAGCCTTTAAATTCTTCACCCAACGTATTATGACGAATGCCATATTCGACAAATGCCTGCATATAACCGAGCTTATTGCCGCAGTCATGGCTCTTGCCTTTCATGTGGTAGGCTTCAACCGTTTCTTTCTCGATCAGCATGTCGATGGCGTCAGTCAACTGGATCTCATCCCCCGCACCTGGAGGCGTTTTTGCCAGCAGCGGCCAAATCTCTGCGCTCAGGACATAACGGCCTACGACAGCGAGGTTTGAAGGCGCGCTATCCGCTTTAGGCTTCTCAACGACGCCTACCATAGGCACGCTTTCGCCCGGCTCAAGGTTAACGCCCTTGCAGTCAACAACGCCGTAGGCGGTAACGTCTTCAACAGGCTCAACCATAATCTGGCTGCTGCCGGTGTCGTCGAAGCGCTTAATCATCTCAGCCAGGTTGTCCTGGGAAAGATCGGATTCGTATTCATCCAGAATAACGTCAGGCAGGATAACGGCAACAGGTTCATTCCCCACAACAGGATGCGCGCACAGAACGGCATGACCCAGACCTTTAGCCAGACCCTGACGCACCTGCATAATAGTCACGTGCGGTGGACAAATAGACTGAACCTCGGCCAGCAGCTGACGCTTAACACGTTTTTCCAGCATCGCTTCGAGTTCAAAACTTGTATCGAAATGGTTTTCGATAGAGTTTTTTGAGGAATGCGTGACCAGCACAATTTCCGTAATTCCTGCAGCAATGCATTCATTGACGACATACTGGATTAATGGCTTATCAACCAAAGGCAGCATCTCTTTAGGGATTGCCTTTGTCGCTGGCAACATCCTGGTCCCCAATCCCGCTACCGGGATAACGGCCTTTCTCACTTTCGAATTTAGGGCAGCCATTGAAATTCTCCTGAACTGTTCAAGTTTTGAACTTTTATGCATTAATTAACGCGTTAAGTATATCAGCCACATCCTGAAGGGCGGGTCCGAAAAGCGCGCGTTGCCGATCAATTAGGATTAATACGTATGATTCTGGCAGTGATAGTAGCACCGCCTGCAAAACACAGGTAAAGCAATGTGTCGTTTAAAATCCAACTGCTTATTCCGTGGACAACATTAAACGCAGCCGTCCCCCGCTTCCCCAAATTTGGCACTGCCAGGAGGAGCAACGGTGGCTAATTTGATTAAGGTAAGCTGTTCCTAATGTGCCCAGCGGGACACCGTTGCTCACCTGTATATGATGCTCACCGGTATTCAACGTGGCATTTAACCCTGCGGATACCAGGATAAGATTGTTCAAGCCGCTGTGATAATATCCAACCAAAAGCGGGAACTGACCCGGTAAATTGGCCTGACGGAAAAGTTGATTCACTTGTTTAAGTAAACTGCCTAACTCCGGCAAACGTTGCCCCTGATGTGATAACTGTTCCTGAAGCAGCCCATTAAAAAGCGCACGAAGTAATAACGCGGCTAAAACACCATTATCCCCTGCGCGTGTAACATCCAGACAATAAAATGCGAGATCGGCATCAGAGAGAGGCGCAATATCCAGCACTAAACCCGGCTGATCGGCCGCAACGAGCTGACGATAATTGACGCGACAATGTGAAATGGATTGTTGCACCGGCGGCTGAAGCTCCTGAAGCAATTTTGCCGCGGCAAGCGGGTTGCTGACTAACGCATCCCAGTCCTGGAATAAACGCTCTTCCTCTTCCACGCGGGAATTGAACATATTGGGATAGAGGCAGGCCAGCACCGTTTCACGCAGCCGGTTCAGATCTTTTACGGGTTTCAGCAAGATATCCTGGACGCCGAGACGCAGCGCTTTAGCGATATCCGCCATGTTTTCGGTCGCTGAAATCACCAGAATGGGGGTTTGGTTGCCCTCATTGCGCAAATGCTCGACCAGCTTCAGGCCATTCATTCGGGGCATTTCGAGATCGCAGATCATCAGATCCGGTGTGGCAGATGCCATTTTCTCAATAGCATCAACGCCGTCTTGAGCGAGTGAAGTGGCTGCTCCTAGTGAAGATAACCAGGAATCCAGCAGCGAGCGGAAAACGGGCTCGTCTTCAACGATTAAAATGTGTTTTCCGGCCAATGGCTGCGTCATGGTTCCTCCCCTGGCTGACAATGACTAAATAGTGGCATGGTATCGACACTATCGCCTGTCAGATTTTGCTGAAGTGTGCTTAAAAAGGTTCTCAATGTGCTGTTCGCACAAAAGGTAACAGTTCATCTATTTTCTTTTCGACGGCTAACGAGCCTGCTGCAATAGCGGCGTCTGCCCGATGGAAATCGAGGGTCGAAATTTGTGGGCAATACGGTTGGATCAAAATATCCGGTGGATCACCGGCCATGCGGTTGCGTTTCAGGCGGTTCTCAAGCACCTGTATTGAGGTGGTCATGATCTCCATGGCAGTAGGTGCCGCAACCGAGCGACGCGCGGCGATACGCCCTATTTTGCCGCGTAAACGCGCATGCCAGGCGAGCTTCTCACCTTTCGCATCATCGCTGTGAAGATTAACAGGCATAAGGTCGTGCTGCATCAGGTGGGCGTCGTGTTGTAAATCCACGGCGATCACAATGTCGGCTCCCATTGCACGGGTCAGCGAGATGGGGACCGGGTTCACCACGCCGCCATCGACCAGCCAGTAGCCGTTATGCGGTACGGGTGCCATTAATCCCGGCATACTGCACGAGGCGCGCACGGCGAGGTGGAGGTCGCCTTCGGTCAGCCATAGCTCTCGCCCCGTGCTGAGGTTCGTCGCGACGGCACCAAAAGGCATCTTGCAGTGGCTAAAGTCGTTGAGTGGCATTATCTGGCGGAACTGATTAAATACGCGTTCGCCGCGCAGCAATCCGCCTCGTTGCCAGGAGAGGTCCATCAGGCGCAGTACATCCCAGTAGCTGAAGGAACGAACCCACCCTTCCAGCTCCGGCAACTTATCGCAGGCACAGGCCGCCCCAACCAGCGAACCAATTGAACATCCTGCAACAATATCGATGTCTATCCCCATCTTTTTTAACGCATTGATGACACCGATATGCGACCAGCCCCGGGCGGCACCTGAGCCCAACGCCAGTCCAATTTTTACCTTTCTCATTAGCCCTGTTTTACTTCCCCTGGATTCCCGACATAGCGTCAACGCAACTGCTCAGTTAACATGGTGCTACCCTAAGCGTTTTACGCCCTTAATTTTTTTCCAGGAAGAGAATCGTGTCTCAACTCTGCCCCTGCGGTAGCGCTCTGGAGTATAGCCTATGTTGCCAGCGATATCTTTCTGGCGAGCAGGTTGCACCAGACCCGTCACACCTAATGCGTTCGCGGTATACTGCTTTTGTGATCAAAGACGCAGACTATCTTATCAGGACCTGGCATCCGTCCTGTCATGCAGCTGAATTTCGCCAGGATATAGAAACGGGCTTTGCTCACACTCAGTGGCTCGGCCTGACCGTTAATGACGCCGCACCAGGCCGTGATGATAACGAAGGTTACGTCAGCTTTGTGGCGCGTTTTACAGAGCAAGGCAAACCCGGCGCGATTATCGAGCTTTCCCGGTTCTTAAAAGAAAGCGGGCAATGGTATTATATTGACGGAACACGCCCTCAATTCGGTCGTAACGATCCCTGCCCCTGCGGTTCAGGTAAAAAATTTAAAAAGTGTTGCGGGCAGTAACGCCTGACAACCGAGACTTCGCAAATACACAAACAGGATTTCCGGCGATGCAATCACTCCAACGTAAAGTTCTGCGCACCATTTGTCCCGACCAGAAAGGGCTAATCGCACGAATTACCAACATTTGCTACAAGCATGAACTGAATATCGTGCAGAACAACGAGTTCGTCGATCACCGTACGGGCCGCTTCTTTATGCGCACTGAGCTTGAAGGTATTTTCAACGATACGACCCTGCTGGCCGATCTTGATAGCGCCCTGCCCGACGGTTCTGTGCGTGAGTTAACGCCTGCGGGTCGCCGCCGCATCGTTATTCTGGTCACTAAAGAGGCCCACTGCCTGGGCGATTTACTGATGAAAGCCAACTATGGCGGACTGGACGTTGAGATCGCCGCCGTCATTGGCAACCACGACACGCTGCGTACGCTGGTTGAGCGTTTTGATATTCCGTTTGAGCTGGTCAGCCATGAAGGTCACACCCGCGAGGAGCACGATAATCTGATGGCACAGGCCATTGAAGCGCATAACCCGGATTACGTGGTGCTGGCTAAATACATGCGCGTACTGACACCATCCTTCGTGTCGCGCTTCCCGAACAAGATCATCAATATTCACCACTCGTTCCTGCCAGCCTTCATCGGCGCACGTCCGTATCATCAGGCGTATGAACGTGGCGTGAAGATCATCGGTGCGACCGCGCACTATGTGAACGATAACCTGGATGAAGGCCCAATCATCATGCAGGACGTCATCCATGTGGATCACACCTACACGGCAGAAGATATGATGCGTGCCGGACGCGACGTAGAGAAAAACGTTTTAAGCCGTGCGCTGTATCAGGTGCTGGCGCAGCGCGTGTTTGTCTACGGTAACAGAACGATTATTCTTTAATCCTTCGGAAAATGAATTGATTAGCTTTGCACCTTTACGGATAAAAAGCAGCCAAACAGCGTCATTTACCTAAAGGAATGCTTTACAGGGGCGTCTCATTTGATATGATGCGCCCCGCTTCCAACAGGAAGCAGGCCAGTAATAGCATTACCCCGTGGTGGGGTTCCCGAGCGGCCAAAGGGAGCAGACTGTAAATCTGCCGTCATCGAC